>NZ_CP107985.1:3407250-3717000 GCF_036108815.1 Streptomyces sp. NBC_00353
TCGTCGACAACCTCCCCCAGGGGCGCCGGTGCATGCACCGGCGCCCCTCGCCGCGTTCCGGTGTCACTTGACGCAAGCACCGGCAGTGGGTTGCATACGTTCTGTGATCGCCGACCGAACGCTCGCTTCCACATCCGCCACCACCCTTACGACGGCACGGGCCCAGGGAGTCGCGCCGTGGACCCGGTGATCGTCGTCGGTGCCGGGCCCGTCGGCCTGGTGCTGTCGCTCGCCCTCGCCGCGCAGGGCGTCCCTTGCGTACTTCTCGACGAGGGCGCGGGGAAGGACGAGACGCGTCCCGCCCGGACGGTGGTGCTGCGTGAGGACACCGCGGCGCTGGTGGAACGGCTCGGGTGCACGACGCTCCGGGACGAGGGCGTCCGGTGGTCCGGCTGGCGGTCCATGCGGCGCAAGCAGCTGGTGAGCGAACTGCCGCTCGGCGAGGACGCCCCGTACGGTGATCGGCTGCCGGCCCCGGTCCATCTGCCGCAGCATGCACTGATGCGCGGGCTGCGGGACGCGATCGCCCGGCAGGAACTGGTGCAGATGGCACCGTTCAGCCGGATCGACACCCTGGAGCAGGACCCGGCCGGTGTCACGGTGCACACCAGGGAGCCCGACTCGACGTGGTGGCGCGGGAGTTACCTGGTCGGCTGCGACGGCGCCAGATCCACCGTGCGCAAGCTCCTCGACATCAGGTTCTCGGGGCGTACGGCGGTGGAGCGACATGCCGTCGCCGCGCTGCGCACCGAACTGCCCTGGCCCGGCCAGGCCGTGCTGCACCGGCTGCCGCCGTGGCGCAGCGGCGGCGCAGAGGTGACCGCGCGGCCGCTGCCGGACGGCGCGTGGCGGCTGGACTGGCTGCTTCCGCCGCGCGGCGAGCTCGTCACGCCCGATGCCCTGATCACCCGGGTGCGGGACACCCTCGCGGGCTGGTGCAGCGGCGAGACCCCGCCGTACGAACTGCTGGACACGGGCGTGTACACGCTGCATCACCGGCTGGCCCGGCGCTGGCGCGTCCGGCGGGCCTTCCTCGCCGGGGACGCCGCACATCTGCTGGGCGCCCTGGGTACGCAGGGGCTCGACGAGGGGCTGCGCGACGCCGAGAACCTGGCCTGGAAGCTGGCACAGGCCTGGCATCACGGCGCCTCTGACGTGCTGCTCGACAGCTACCAGGCGGAGCGCCGGGCCGCGGTCGCCTCACGGCTGCGCGCCGCGGACCAGTCGTTGCCGATACTGCGTGGTGGCGGAGGTCTGCGGACGTTGGTTCCGGGGAGCGCACGCGGGCACGATTCGCTGCTCGCCGACGGTCATCTGGGCTGCGGCCCGCTCGGTGCGCCCCCCTCGTACACGCACTCCCCCCTTGCGCCTCCACGCGCCGAGGCGCACACAACGGTCGGCACGCCCCCCGGTGCGCCGGTTGCCGATGTGCGGGTGACGGCGCCCGACGGCACGACCGTACGGCTGCGCGAGCGGCTGGGGCAGGGGCATCTGCTGGTGGTGCTGGTCGCTCCGGGGACCGGGGTGTGGGACCGGCGGCACTGGCTGATGGCAGGGGTGATGCCCCGGCTGGTCGAGGCGGTCGACGCCTTGCCGGTGAGGGGCGAGCTCCTGGTGACCGAGGCCTACCCGGGGGCATCGGCCCACACCGTGCTGCTGGTCCGCCCGGACGGGCACCTGGTGGCGTCGTTCTGCGGGGTCCGGCCGAGGGAACTATTCGCGGCGGCGGACGCGGCGCGCGGCGGTGAGCCACGTGCGTCCGTACGCGCCGACCAGACCGCAGACATCAATTGACCCCCGCAGGCAGCACGTGTTCTACTCCGAAACGTGACCGACACCGATGTGCGCCTGTGGCGGAGGGTCCATATGGACCTCGTCCGCTACGCGGGCTGCGTGTGTCGTCCGTCCTGCTGAATCGCCTCTTCCTGCTGCGGCGCGCGCTCTGTCGCACGCCGGGCATCACACGCGAACTCTCAGGACGGTCCCTGTGTCTGCCTCTCCTTCACCCTCCCTGCGCGCGCCTGTCTCCGGTCCGCACTCCGGTGCCGGACCCGGTCCGACAGCCGCGGAACTGCTCGAATTCGTCCGCCGTACGGCGGCGGACACCGCTCTCATCGCCGCACTCCCCCTCGATCCCGAAGGCCGTACCTGGATCCGGCTCGACGGGCCCGGTGGCAGCGAGGCCTGGCTGATCGGCTGGCCGCCGGGCACCGGCACCGGCTGGCACGACCACGCCGAGTCGCTCGGCGCCTTCACCACGGCCGCCGGCACCCTGAAGGAGCAGTCGCTCGCGGTGCGGCTGCCCACCGATGGCTGGAAGACGCTTGAACTGGCCGAAGGCGTCGATCGGTCCCGGCAGCTGTCGACCGGTCAGGGCAGGGGGTTCGGCCGGCACCATGTGCACGAGGTGCTGAACGAGTCCGACACCGAGCACGCCGTCTCGGTCCATGCGTACTATCCGCCGCTGCCGCGGATCCGGCGCTACAGCCGCACGGGCGCGGTACTCCGTCTTGAGCACGTCGAGCACCCGGAGGACTGGCAGTGAGCCGCGACCTGAACAGCGGTACGGAGCGGGTGGGAATCGACGAGCTGCTGGAGCGGGTCCGGGCCGGATTCGACCGGATCGGTCCGCACGAGGCTGCGGCCGCCGCCGCGCACGGGGCCCTGCTGGTGGATATCCGCTATGCGGAGCTCCGCGACCGGGACGGACTGATTCCGGGGGCGCTGGTCGTCGAGCGCAATGAGCTGGAGTGGCGGCTGGACCCGCAGGGCAGCCATCGCGCACCGGAGGCGGTCGGCCATGACCTGCAGGTGGTGGTGGTGTGCAACGAGGGCTACGCGTCGAGTCTCGCGGTCGCATCCCTGCAGCAGTTGGGGCTGCACCGGGCGACCGATCTGATCGGCGGGTTCCAGGCGTGGCGGGCGGCGGGGCTGCCGGTCCGAGTCCGACCCGCGGCGGGTGGCGCCTGACGGGTGACAGTTGCGGCCGCGATGCCCGCTCGGGACACCGCCCGCACTGCACCTCCGGCGGGTCACTGCTGGGAAGCAGCCACCTCCACCGGGCGGGCCTTCAGTGCGACCCGGCCGGGCAGCGCGGAGGCAACCAGCACCAGCAGCGCGGCTGCTCCCACCACCGTCGCGTACACCACCGGCATGACGGTGGGTGCCGCACCGCCGGTCATGCCGATGCTGAAGGCGGTGAGTACGGCGAGTGCGATGCCGGTGCCGAGGACGGCGGCGATCAGCAGGACCGACAGGGCCTCGATACGGAGCATCCGCAGGACCTGGCGCCGGGTGGCACCGGCCAGGCGGAGCATGGCGAACTCCTTGATCCGTTCGGACACCGACATGGCAAGGGTGTTGACGACCGCGATCGCGGTGAAGGCCAGGATCAGACCCATGGCGAGATAGTTGACCTCGGCGTTCTCCTGGTGCCGGTCCGCCTGGAGCCGGTCGGCAGTGGCAGGGGCTAGCACGGCGATGCCGGGGAACTTCTTCAGCGCGGCAGCGAGTGGGCCGCGGTCGCTGTCCCCGGCGACCAGGACCGTGGCAGCGAGGGGGTTGTCCATATGAAGGGCGACCAGGTCGTGGGGCAGGGTCAGGTCGCCGAAGCCCAGGCCGCGGGCGTAGACGGCGGCGACGGTGAGGGTGGCGGGCGTCCCGTCGCCGAGGTGCAGTTTCAGTGTGCTGCCGGGGTGCAGTCCCAGCCGCTCTGCGGCGAGTTCACTGACCGCGGCGGCGCCGGGATCCGCCACGAAGTCCGCGAGCGAACCGCCGGTCACCTCAGGATCCCAGGTGCGGCTCAGACCGGCCTGCGTGACGCCCTGGGCCTGGTACTTGTCGAGTCCGACCCGGACGGTGGTCCGCACGACCTCGGTGGCGGCCGTGACCCCCTGGGTCGTACGGACGGTCTCGGCGGCGACGGACGGGATGCCGGGGCCCTGCGCGGCCAGGACCCAGGTGGCACGGGTACCTTCTCGGGCCTGGGTGCGGGCGGCACCGCCGAGGGTCGGCTGGACGAAGAGAACCGTGCAGGTCATCCCGATGAGCAGGGTGAGCGGGGTGACGACGGCGGCCATCCGGGTTGAGTTCCCGCGGATATTCGCGGTGGCGAGAGTGCCGCCGAAGCCGGCCAGTCGGAGCGGTCCCGCGAGCAGCGCCGACGCCATCCTGATGAGGAGCGGGCCGAGCAGCGACACTGCCGTGGCCAGCACCACGACGGCCAGGAAGGTGACGGGGGTCGAGGCCGCCTCGGTATGGAGGCCGCTGAGTACGACGACGAGGACTCCGCCGCCCGCGAGCAGCACCAGACCTGCGGCGATCCGGCCCCGGGCCGGCCGGTCGCGCTCGACCGCGGCCTCGGCCATGGCTTCGGCCGGGCGGATACGGGCGATCCGGCGGCTGGAGATCCTGGCGGCTGCCCAGGCTCCGAGGAGGGTGACGGCGACGGCGGCGAAGGCCGGGAAGATGCCCGCGGTGCGTTCCAGG
Organism: Streptomyces sp. NBC_00353; assembly: GCF_036108815.1. Taxonomy (NCBI): domain Bacteria; kingdom Bacillati; phylum Actinomycetota; class Actinomycetes; order Kitasatosporales; family Streptomycetaceae; genus Streptomyces; species Streptomyces sp. NBC_00353. Next base: position 3,411,739 of record NZ_CP107985.1, read on the forward strand.
TTCGCGGGGATCGCCCCCATGTCGATGAATCGGCTGTGCAGCCAGGTGGCGAGCGGCAGTCCGGCCAGCGAGCCCAGTACACCGGCCACCGCTCCGACGATCAGCGCCTCACGGCCGAGGAGACGGCGTATCTGGCGCGATGTGGCGGCGATGGCGCGCAGCAGTGCCAGTTCTCGGTGGCGCTGCTGGATGGAGAGCGCAAAGGTGCCTACGACCACGAGGATCGCGACGAGGAGTGAGGTACCGCCCATCGCGCCACCCATCGAAACGAGCTTGGTACGGGCGCCCGCGGCGTCCAAGAACTCGACCGGACCGCGGTCGTCACCCGTGGCCACCTGTGCGGTGGTGCCCTTGAGTGCTCGCTCAACACGCCGCTTCAGCTCGGTGAGGTCCGTGCCGGGCGCGGGCAGCACGCCGAGGGCGGTGACCTGGCCGGGGCGGGCGGCGAGCCGCTCGGCCTCGGCGGCGAAGAAGAACAGGGAGGTCTGCTGCTGGAGCTCACCGCTGTCGGCCGGGGCCGCGATGCCGCTGATGCGGTACGGCCGGGGGGCACCGGTGGACTGCACAGTGAGCCGGTCCCCTGGCTTCAGGCCGGCCCGCTCGGCGAACCCTCGGTCGATCACGATGTCGTCTGCGGCGGCGGGAGCTTGGCCTGTGGTGAGCGTGAACGGGGTGAGGGAGGCAGACGCCCAGGAGTGTCCGTACGAAGGCCGGTCAACGGGCTCGGTTACGGGCTCAGCGAGGAAGGTCAGCTCGGGAATCACCTTGTGTACGCCTGCCAGGGGCCGGATCCGGTCGGCGGTGGCCGCGGGGAGCCAGGCGCGCTCGGCGACGGCCTTCGCCTTGTGCTTGGTCTTCGTCTCTCCGTTGCCCTTGTGCTTGACGGTGGTCCGGTGGACGTTCTGGTCGGCGGAGACGACGAGCGGAGCTGCGGCATAGCGCTCGGTGGCGATCCGTCCGCGCAGTCCGGTCTCCAGGAGGGTGCCGCAGGCGGTGATGAGGGCGGCGGCGCACATCAGCGCCAGCAGGGCGCCCAGGAACCCGCCCTTGCGGTCCCGGATAGTCCGCAGGGCATAGCGCAGCATCATGATGCGTCCGTCTCTCTTCTGTTGTCGTCCGCGTCGTCGTTCGCAGGGGACTGGAGCGGGGCCGGGAAGGCAAGCAGCCGGGTGTGGACCGTGCGGGCGCCCGGCGGGATGTCGGCGTCAGGCCGCTTGTAGCGGTTCATGAGGGCGATGAACTCCTCGAAGAACGCGCGGAGTTCAGGGAGCGTCAGCCGGATGGAACCCCGCGAGTACGGGAACGCATCGGCCCACTCGCCCAGTTCGCCACCCGACTCGCCACTGTCGCGCTGGAGCCGCTCGAAGAGGGCGAGGTCGGCGGCGTATGCATGGCGATTCAGCTCGTCCATGACGAGCCGCACCTCGGGGCTCTGGCGGGAACGGGGAGGGAAGCGCCGGTCGCCGGGAACGGCCCGCCACCACCTCGCCCGCCGGCCGCTCGGTTCCTCGGCCGCGGCGCCCTCCACGAAGCCGTACCTGGCGAGTTCACGCAGGTGATAGCTGGTGGCGCCGGTGTTCAGCGCCAGGGCGCGGGCAAGGATCGCGGATGTCGCCGGGCCGTGCAGGGTGAGGTGCTGAAGGATCTGCTGGCGTCGCGGCTGAGCGAGGGCCTTGAGAGCGGCCAGCTCTGTGATTTCGGTACCGCCGGGCTTCTCTGCCATGCGTCACACACTGCTCTGTGCACAGATGCCTGTGCACTGGAGCATGCCCGCGTCTTCGTGCGGGGGCTATCCCCCTCTCGGCGGCTCCCATGTCCCCCGAATCCACCCCGACACACCCGAACGCCTCACCCCAGTGGAGCAAATTCGGCGCAAGGTGGACATTTGCCCCAAAACCTAGGACCGACATGACGGAGCCGTCGCACCGATGCCGACCACCACCCTCACCCCCGACCAGCTCGACCGCCAGGCCGCACTCCTCCACGACACGGAGTCCTGGCAGCAGATCGTCGCGGGCTGGGACATCACCACCCCCGAACCCGTGCGTCCCATCTCACCCGACAGCGCGCCGCACCCCCCGGACCGGCATCCGGTCGACTGGCGCGATCTGCTGTCCGTGCCGGTCGACCAGCTGATCGCCGACTCGATGCGCGCCCTGCCCCCGGCCCCGCCGCGCGAGCGCCCACTCCCCGGACGACTCGGCGCGATCCTCCCGGACCGGCTCCATGCCTGGCGCCGCATCGGGCAGCCCGAACTGCGGCCTTCCACCCACCTCGCCTACGCACGGCAGATCCTGACCGAGTGGGGCTGGCAGAACACCCCGTACCGGCTGCGGAATGCCCGCGGCGCCCGCTGCATCTGCGGCGCCCTCCTCACCGCGCACCGCCTGGGCTACGGCTCCCTCGACACCGTGGACCGGGCCGGCGCCTGGCTCATCGCCGAGCTCCGCTCGCAGGGCTGGACCGACCTCATCGGCCCCTGGAACCGCCACCCCGGCCGCACCGCATCGGATGCCCTGGTCCTGCTGGACGCCACCATCCGCCGCGCCTCGCGCGCCGGACACTGACTCCTGCGCGCCACCCACCGCGCAACGGCCCCGCCTCCCGCGCCCGGCTTCGCTCCCCCGCCGCGCGCCCCCGATGCGCCCACCGTCAGAACGGCTCTTCGAGACCTTCCGTGTCCTCGCCCTCTTCCTCGAGTGCCTGACGCACCACGCGCAGGGCCATCCCCTCCCCGTACCCCTTGCGCGCGAGCATGCCCGCCAGGCGGCGCAGACGCCTGTCGCGGTCCAGGCCTCGGGTGGACCGCAGCTTGCGCGCGACGAGCTCCCGGGCGGTCTCTTCCTCCTGCTCGGAGTCGAGCTGCCCGATCGCCTCGTCGATCACCGCCGAGTCCACCCCCTTGGTGCGCAGTTCCCGCACAAGAGCACGGCGGGCCAGGCCCCGGCCGTGGTGCCGGGATTCCACCCAGGCATCCGCGAACGCCGCGTCGTCGATCAGCCCGACGTCCTCGAAGCGCGACAGCACCTCTTCGGCCGCCTCATCCGGGATCTCCCGCTTGCGCAGTGCGTCCGCAAGTTGCTTGCGGGTGCGCGGGGTCCCGGTGAGCAAACGCAGACAGATGTTGCGCGCCTGCTCGACCGGGTCTCGCGGCTCCCCCTTCTCGGCCCTCGACGAGGAAGGGGAGCCGCTGCTCCTGGAGCGGGAGCGGGCCCGACGGCCCGCGCCCTCGCCGAACCCTCCGCCCGAGCCGGTGCCGTAATCGGGACCGGCGCCGGGGTCGGGGGCGGGCTCGGCATCGCTGCCCGGCCACTCCGTACGACGTGTCACGGTCTAGCTCTTGGCCGCCGCAGTCTTGGCCGGCTTTGCCTTGCCGGCCGCAGCGGGCACCGACTTCGCCGCACTGTCGGCCGCAGCCGCCGTGCCGCCCGCCGCGTCCGCCCCGGGCTCGGCGGGCAGAGCCGCCTCCGGCCTGACACCGATGCCCAGCTTCTCGAGGATCTTCTTCTCGATCTCGTTGGCGAGATCGGGGTTGTCCTTGAGGAAGTTGCGGGCGTTCTCCTTGCCCTGGCCGAGCTGGTCGCCCTCGTACGTGTACCAGGCGCCCGCCTTGCGTACGAAGCCGTGCTCCACACCCATGTCGATCAGACCGCCCTCACGGCTGATGCCCTGGCCGTAGAGGATGTCGAACTCGGCCTGCTTGAAGGGCGGCGCGACCTTGTTCTTGACGACCTTGACGCGGGTGCGGTTGCCGACTGCGTCGGTGCCGTCCTTCAGCGTCTCGATACGACGGATGTCGAGGCGCACCGATGCGTAGAACTTCAGCGCCCGGCCACCGGTCGTGGTCTCCGGGGAGCCGAACATCACACCGATCTTCTCGCGGAGCTGGTTGATGAAGATCGCGGTGGTCTTGGACTGGTTGAGCGCGCTGGTGATCTTGCGGAGTGCCTGGCTCATCAGTCGGGCCTGCAGACCCACGTGCGAGTCGCCCATCTCACCCTCGATCTCCGCACGGGGCACGAGTGCCGCGACGGAGTCGATGACGATCAGGTCGAGAGCGCCCGAGCGGACCAGCATGTCCACGATCTCGAGCGCCTGCTCACCGTTGTCCGGCTGGGACAGGATGAGGTTGTCGATGTCGACACCGAGCTTCTTCGCGTACTCGGGGTCGAGGGCGTGCTCCGCGTCGATGAAGGCCACCGAGCCGCCGAGCCGCTGTGCATTCGCCACCGCGTGCAGCGTCAGCGTCGTCTTACCGGAGGACTCCGGCCCGTACACCTCCACCACACGGCCGCGCGGCAGTCCGCCGACGCCGAGGGCGACGTCGAGCGCGGTCGACCCGGTGGGGATCACCTCGATGGGCTCGTTCGGCCGCTCACCGAGGCGCATCACCGCACCCTTGCCGAATTGCCGTTCAATCTGTGCGAGTGCGGCGTCCAACGCCTTCTCGCGGTCGGTTCCTGCCATGGGTTCCACCCGATTTGCTTGAGTCGATCGCTTCACGTCAAAGACGCTAACCCCTGCCACTGACAATGGGCCTCGACGTCCTCCCGGCCTGTGGACAACTCCACGGTCGGGCCCGGGAAAACCCGGCCGGAATCCCATGAGAATGGATGTTCGATTTCGGTGTCAAGCACACCACGCCGGACCGACCCGCCCCCAGAGTAGCGCCCTAGCACTCTGCATTTGGAGAGTCAAGATCAAGTGGTCAAGATCATGCTAGATTCCGGCCGTATGGGGACATCACTGGCAAGGAAAGTGGCCCTGGTCGCCGGTGCCACACGAGGCGCGGGCCGCGGGATCGCCGTTCAACTGGGAGCGGCCGGAGCAACCGTCTATGTCACCGGGCGGACGACCACGGCCCAGCGGTCGGAGATGAACCGCCCGGAGACCATCGAGGAGACCGCAGCTCTCGTGGACGAGGCGGGCGGCCGCGGGATCCCGGTCCGGGTGGACCACCTCGTGCCCTCGGAAGTCAGCGCGCTCGTGACGCGCATCCGGCGCGACCAGGGCCGCCTGCACGTCCTCGTGAACGACATCTGGGGGGCCGAGATCGAGTGGGGCAAGTCGATCTGGGAATCCTCCCTGGAGACGGGTCTGCACACCCTGCGTCTGGCCGTCGACACACACGCCATCACCAGCCATTACGCCCTTCCGCTGCTCATCGAGCAGCCAGGGGGCCTGGTTGTCGAGGTGACCGACGGCACCGATGAGTACAACGCCTCCCACTACCGGGTCTCCTTCTTCTACGACCTGGCCAAGGCATCGGTGAACCGGATGGCGTTCGCCCTCGCGCACGAGCTGGAGCCCCACGGCGCGACCGCGGTGTCGCTCACGCCCGGCTGGCTGCGGTCCGAGGCGATGCTGGACGCCCATGGCGTCACCGAAGCGAACTGGCGCGACGCGATCGCCCACACACCCCACTTCGCGATCTCCGAGAGTCCGGCCTTCGTCGGCCGCGCCGTGGCCGCGCTCGCGCAGGACCCCGGGGTGGCGCGCTGGAACGGGCAGTCGCTGTCCAGCGGGCAGCTGGCGCGGGTCTACGGCTTCACCGATCTGGACGGCAGCCGCCCCGATGCCTGGAAGTACGTCCCCGAAGTCCAGGACGCGGGCCGGCCGGCCGACGTGACGGGCTATCGCTGAGCGCGGCCGCACCCCTGCGAGGCCTCCCGCACCGCACCCGGCCGCGCGCACCCCACCGGCGCTCCCGTACCGCGCCGGAACTCCCGCGTTCCGCCGTCGCTCAGACCCGCAGCCGCGGACCCGGTGCTTCCGGTCGCTCCGCATCCTCTTCGTCGTTGTTCCCGGCAGCCCGGGTCGCGCCGCGCAGCCGCGAGAACACCGACTCACCCCGCGGCCGCTGGTGACGGCCGTGCACCCGTGGGTCGTCCGTCACGTCGTAGCGCTTCACATAGGCACCCAGGAACGCCTGCAGCGTCGCAACGGCCGGGATTGCGATCAGCGCGCCCACGGCGCCCATCAGCGCCGTACCGGCGATGACCGAACCGAAGGCGACCGCCGGATGGATGTCGACGGTCCTGGAGGTGAGCTTGGGCTGCAGCACATAGTTCTCGAACTGCTGGTAGATCACCACGAATCCGAGCACCCACAGGGCATACCAGGGGTCGATGGTGAACGCGATCAGCATCGGCAGGGCGCCCGCCAGATACGTACCGATCGTGGGGATGAACTGCGAGACAAGACCGACCCAGACCGCGAGGGCCGGCGCGTACGGCACACCGAGGAACACCAGCAGGATGTAGTGCGCGATCCCGGAGATGAGTGCCATCAGCCCACGCGAGTAGAGATAGCCACCGGTCTTGTCGACCGCGATCTCCCAGGCCCGCAGGACCTCGGCCTGCCGAGCGGGAGGCAGTACGGAGCACAGACCGCGGCGCAGCCGGGGGCCGTCCGCCGCGAAGTAGAACGAGAACAGGGAGATCGTCAGCAGTCGGAACAGCCCGCCGAGCACAGTGGTGGAGACATCGAGCACACCGGTCGCACTGTTCTGGACGTACTTCTGCAACCAGTCGGAGTGCAGCAGACTGTCCTGCACCTCGACCCGCGAGAGGTCGGTGTGGAAGTTCTGGTTGACCCAGTTGATCACCGAGTCCAAGTACTTGGGGAACTCCTCGACCATCTCGACGATCTGGCCCGCAAGCATCGATCCGAGCAGTACGACGAACCCGGCCCCGGCGATCAGGATCACCAGGAAGACCAGGAAGGTAGCCAGGCCGCGACGCATGCCGCGCGCCGACATCCGGCCCACCGCGGGTTCTATGGCGAGGGCCAGGAAGAAGGCGATCAGCACATTGATCAACAGCCCGATGAGCTGGTCGAACGCCCAGCTGCCGAGCCGGAAGCAGGCATAGAGCGCCAGGGCGAGGACCATGGCGCGCGGCAGCCATGCAGGCATTCGGGCCGACCCGGCGCCGGACGGCTGGGTCGGTGGCGCGGCCGGCGGGACGGGCGGAGTGGGGGCGGGCTGGGGCTGGGCGGTCTCGTCTGTCAGTGCCACGGACCCAGTCTCGCCCACGGCTGTGACAGCCGGACGCCCGCCCCGGAGAGCGGGTGCGGTCCCGCGGGGACGAGCAGTTCGTCAGCGCTTGTCGGCGGGGATGCCGACCGCCGTGCAGACGCCGCGCCAGACGTCCTTCGCCTCCCAGCCCGCGGCCAGCGCCTGGTGCACCGTCCGCCCGCCGAGCTCGGCCATCACATGGTCGTGCGCAAAGGAGTCGGCGTACCCCGCGCCGAAGTGGTCTTCCATCCGTTCCCAGAAAATCGTCAACCGCATGACTTCAGTATCCCGCTCCTGAGAGTGCAGCCGTGCCGCTACCACATCTCGAGAGCGCTTACCGGCCTACCGTCGGTCCATGGCTGGAACAGGAGCAAGCCCCCTCAACCGCGCCGAGCAGTTCATCTGGCTCACGGCCCGTGTCCTCGAACAGCGGCGGTTCGCCCACCACTTCCTGGCAGGAAGCGCCGATGCCGTGGAGACCGCGCTCACCGCCTATCTCAACGAGGACGGCGGATACGGTCACGCACTCGAACCCGATCTGCGGGGCCCGGTCAGCCAGCCGCTGCACACGGCCCATGCGCTGAACGTTCTCGACTCCATCGGGCGCTGCAGCGGTCTGCGGGTGGAACGGATCTGCCGCTTCCTGACCGATGTGTCGACCAAGGAGGGTGCGCTGCCCGCCCTCCTGCCCTCGCAGCGAGGCTATCCGGCCGCGCCGTTCATCCAGCTCGTCGACGACCCGCCGGCGGAGCTGCTCGCCACCGGTCCTGTCGTCGGGCTGCTGCACCGTAATGCGGTCTGGCACGCCTGGCTCTTCCGGGCCACCGACTTCTGCTGGGCGGCGGTCGACGCGCTGGAGCACTCGCATCCGTACGAGATCGAGGCGGCGGTCGCCTTCCTGGACGGCGCACCGGACCGGGCGCGGGCGGAGGCCGCGGCGGACCGCCTCGGACGGCTGGTGCGCGAGCAGCGGCTCGCCGTGCTGGATCCGGAGCAGCGCGCGCAGTACCCGGTGGCGGCCGGATATGCGCCGGGCGAGCAGCACTTCCCGTACGACTACGCCCGTACACCCGATTCGCTCGCCCGTCGCTGGTTCACCGACGAGGAGCTGGAACGCTCCCTCGACCATCTGGCGTCGGAGCAGCAGGCGGACGGCGGCTGGCCGCTGAACTGGCGGCAGTGGGCACCGGGCACAGCTCTGGAGGGCCGGCCGCTGGTGACGCTCAAGGCACTGCTGACGCTGCGGGCCCACGGCCGCAGCCTCAGTTGAGCACCGGGGCGGACATCCACCGCCAACCGTCCGTGAGCGGGCCCACGGACGACCGCGACCACTCCGCCCGGCGCGGGCCTTCGGTCGCCGGCCGGACGGCCGCCGCCCCGTCGCTCATCCTGCGCCGTGTGCCGTCGGTCCCGTGGCCGCTGTCGTGCAGCAGCAGGGCCGCGGCGACCCGGACGTCGGCGCCGCAGGCACGGATCAGCGGTCGGGCCGGATCGCCGGGTGGTTCGCACTCCTGCGGTACGACGGCACGGCCTGCGCCCGCGTCGAACAGGAAGAGAAGCTCCGTACCGAATGTCTGCTCGACTGTTGCGGGCGGCCCTGTCCTGCTCCGCACGGACCTCTATCCGAGCGCCCGCACCCCTGCCGTGACGACCACGGCAGCTCCCACGACCACCAGGAAGGGCGCGCGCAGGACCAGGGCCAGCGCCGCGGCAGCCAGTCCCGCGCCCCTGGCGTCCAGCACCAGCTGCTGCCCGTCTCCGAACGTCTGTTGCGCCGTGAGGGCCGCCAGGAGCGCCACCGGCAGGAGTGCGGAAAGGCGCTGGACGAGCGGCCGTTCCAATGCGTCGGCGGGCACCAGCAGTCCCAGCAGCTTCGCGAGATAGCAGCCGACGGCAGTGAGTGCGATCGCTGTCCAGACGTTCATCGGCCGTCCTCCGTCGGGGTCGCCGCCATGGCGGGGGTGTCACCGGGCGAACCGTTGCTGCGTCCCATCAGGAAGAGAACGGCTGGCGCGGCCAGCGCGGAGAGCAGCACCGGTACACCCGCAGGCAGCACGGGCAGCAGGCCGAGGGCGAGCAGGACGGCCAGCGCGGCGGTGATGCGCTCCGTCGTGCTCCTCAGCATGGGTGCGAGCAGGGCGAGAAAGACGGCGGGGCTGGCGGCGTCCAGTCCCCAGCTGTCGGTGTCGCCGAGCGCCTCCGCGCCCAGGGCTCCCAGCAGTGTGGTCAGGTTCCACAGCACGTACAGGGTGATTCCGGTGACGGTGAAGCCGATCCGTGCGGCCCGTCGGGTGGGCTGGGACAGCGTCACGGCGGTCGTCTCGTCGATCACCCACTGCGCGGCGAGCGGCCGCAGCGCGCGCGGGAGCGCGAGCAGCTGCGACAGCCGCAGACCGTAGAACGCGTTGCGTACGCCGAGGAAGAACGCCCCGGCAGCCGCTGTGTACGGATTGCCGCCCGCCGCCAGCGCACCCACCAGCGCGAACTGTGAGGCGCCTGTGAAGACGAGGAGGCTGAGCACGCAGGTCTGGAGCAGGCTGAGGCCCGAGCCCGCCGAGGTGACTCCGAAGGCGAAGCCGGACAGCCCCACGGCGATACCGACGCCGAGGGCGTCGCGCACGACGGCCGCATCGGACTTCACCTCACCGGCGGCTGTCTCGGCCGGCTCACCGGTTATCTCTGGGGATGTTGTCTGTTCTGGCACAGACGGAACGCTACGGGGGCAGACCGGGACCGGTCTTGTACGTTCTTGCGCGTTCGCGCTGGTAGGCGCCGGGCGGCACCCCCACTATCCGGGTGAAATGGCGGTTCAGGTGCGGCTGATCGGTGAAGCCGACCTCGATCGCGGCGGCCGAGGGCGCCACCCCCGCATCCAGCATCCGCCGCGCCCGCCTCACCCGGGCATCGGTGAGCCAGGTGTGCGGCGGCATCCCGTACTGCTTCTTGAACGCCCTCAGCAAGGCGAACGGGCTGGTGCCGAGTTCGACGGCCAGTGCCTCCAGAGTCGGTGGCTCGGTCATCCTGCTCTCCAGCACCGCACGCGCCCGCGCCGCGTCCCGGGCACCCGCCGACCGGGGAGAGCGGGTGGGCAGCACGCTGCCATGGCTGCTGAGCAGCCGCGCGACCAGGATCCGCAGGACGCTGTCGGCGGCGAGCGCGTTGCCCTCCTCGGCCGCCCGGTGCACCTCCCCGATCAGCCGGGCCGATTCCGGGTCGACGACGCTGGTCTCGGCGAAACCGACAGTGCCGCGCAGGCGCGTCGTTTCGGCGGCAATGTCGTTGATCACCTGCGCGGACGGGTACAGCGTGGCGTACACCCAGCCCTCGGGGACACCGGCCCGCGCGGTGTGCGGCACCTCTGGATTGATCATGACGACGGCGCCCGGGCCTGCGTGTACGGTGCCGCCGGGCAGTCCGACGTCCTCGATCCCCCGCGTGATGGTGCCGAAGACGTAGCCCTCGTGGCTGTGGCGCGGAAAGGTGTGGCGCACGTACCGGGCACGCAGCAGGTCGAGGTCGGGCAGTTCCGCGTACTGCCAGTACCTCGCCCACTCTCCCGAAGCCGAAGCCGAGCCGAAGCCCGAACCCGAGCGCGAGCCCGATCCTGCCGCCATTCCCGAATTCTCGCAGGTACCGGCCACTGCCACCGTCCGTTGTCAGTGGTCGGGTGCACGATGGGGGGCATGGCCGGCTCTGCGCTCGACTCCTTCTCCCCCGCCACCCGCGGCTGGTTCTCGGGTGCCTTCAGCGCGCCGACGTCCGCGCAGGAGGGTGCCTGGCGCGCGATCGGCGAGGGTTCGGACGTGCTGGTCGTCGCGCCCACCGGATCGGGCAAGACGCTCGCCGCGTTCCTCGCCGCGCTGGACCGGCTGGCCGCAGTCCCGCCGCCCGCCGAGGCGAAGAAGCGCTGCCGCGTGCTGTACGTATCGCCCCTGAAGGCCCTCGCGGTCGACGTGGAGCGCAATCTGCGCTCACCTCTGACCGGGATCCGCCAGGAATCGGTGCGGCTCGGGCTGCCCGAGCCCGAGGTGCGGGTGGGCATCCGCTCGGGTGACACCCCGCCCGCCGAGCGCCGCTCGATGGCGACCCGGCCGCCGGACATCCTGATCACCACCCCCGAGTCGCTGTTCCTGATGCTGACCTCCTCGGCTCGGGAGGCCCTGTCGGGGATCGAGACGGTGATTCTCGACGAGGTGCACGCAGTGGCCGGTACGAAGCGGGGCGCCCATCTCGCCGTGTCGCTGGAGCGCCTCGACGAGCTGCTGCCGCGTCCGGTGCGGCGGATCGGCCTGTCGGCGACGGTCCGTCCGGTCGACGAAGTGGCGCGGTTCCTCTCGCCGCAGCGGAAGGTGGAGATCGTCCAGCCGCCGTCCACCAAGCGGTTCGATCTGTCGGTGGTCGTACCGGTGGAGGATCTGGGCGAGCTCGGCGGTTCGCCCGCCACCGACCCGGATCAGGCGGGCCAGGCGGAGAAGCCGTCGATCTGGCCGCATGTCGAGGAGCGGATCACCGACCTCGTCCAGGCGCATCGCTCCACCATCGTCTTCGCCAACTCCCGCCGTCTCGCGGAGAGACTGTGCAACCGGCTCAACGAGATCGCGTACGAGCGGGCCACCGGTGAGACCCTGCCGGAGGCCCACTCCCCCGCCGAGATCATGGCCGAGTCCGGTGCGGCGAAGGGCGCCCCGGCGCTGCTCGCCCGCGCACACCACGGTTCGGTCTCCAAGGAGCAGCGCGCACAGGTCGAGGAGGATCTGAAGGCAGGCCGGCTGCCTGCCGTGGTCGCCACCTCCAGTCTGGAGCTGGGCATCGACATGGGTGCGGTGGATCTGGTGGTCCAGGTGGAGTCGCCGCCGTCGGTCGCCTCCGGGCTGCAGCGGGTCGGCCGTGCCGGGCACCAGGTCGGTGCGGTCTCCACCGGAGTGGTCTTCCCGAAGTACCGCGGCGACCTGGTCCAGGCTGCGGTGGTCACCGAGCGGATGCGCACCGGCTCGATCGAGGCACTGCGGATCCCGTCCAATCCGCTGGATGTGCTGGCCCAGCAGCTCGTCGCCATGGTCGCCCTGGACACGTGGCAGGTGGACGATCTGCTGGCCGTGACCCGCCGCGCCGCCCCCTTCGCCTCGCTGCCGGAGTCGGCGTTCACAGCCGTGCTGGACATGCTGGCCGGCCGCTATCCGTCCGACGCCTTCGCCGAGCTGCGCCCGCGCGTGGTCTGGGACCGCGTCGCCGGTACGGTCACGGGCCGCCCCGGCGCCCAGCGGCTCGCGGTCACCTCCGGCGGCACGATCCCCGACCGCGGGCTCTTCGGGGTCTTCCTCGCCGGGGCCGACCCCAAGAAGGGGGGCGGCCGGGTCGGCGAGCTGGACGAGGAGATGGTGTACGAGTCCCGGGTCGGCGATGTCTTCACGCTGGGCACCACGTCCTGGCGGATCGAGGACATCACCCGCGACCGGGTCCTGGTGTCGCCGGCCCCCGGGGTTCCGGGACGGCTTCCGTTCTGGAAGGGCGACCAGCTGGGCCGCCCGCTGGAGCTGGGCCGTGCCCTGGGCGCGTTCCTCCGCGAGATCGGCGGAATGTCGTCCGAGGACGCCAGATCGCGGCTGCTCGCCGCCGGTCTCGACACCTGGGCCGCCGACAACGTCCTGTCGTACATCGGCGAACAGCGCGCCGCCTGCGGCCATGTCCCGGACGACCGGACCATCCTCGTCGAGCGATTCCGCGACGAGTTGGGCGACTGGCGGGTGGTCGTGCACTCCCCGTTCGGCGCGCAGGTCCATGCTCCGTGGGCGCTGGCGCTGGGAGCCCGCCTCGCCGAGCGGTACGGCATGGATGCCCAGGTGATGCATGCCGACGACGGCATCGTGCTGCGGCTGCCCGACGCCGACATGATGGGCCTGGACCTCCTGGACTTCGATCCGGCCCAGGACCTCGCCCTTGACCCGTCGCAGAACTCGTCCCAGAACTCGCCACGGGAGCCGGCCCCGTTGGCCGCAATGGCGTACGACAACGATCAGCCGCCCGTCGGCGCCGCCGATGTCGTCTTCGACCAGGGCGAGATCAACCAGATCGTCACCGATCAGGTCGGCGGGTCCGCCCTGTTCGCCTCCCGCTTCCGCGAATGCGCGGCCCGCGCCCTGCTGCTGCCCCGCCGCAGCCCGGGCAAGCGCACCCCGCTCTGGCAGCAGCGTCAGCGCGCTGCCCAGCTCCTCCAGGTGGCATCGGAGTTCGGCTCCTTCCCGATCGTGCTCGAAGCGGTCCGTGAATGCCTGCAGGACGTCTTCGATGTTCCCGGGCTCGCGAAACTGATGGGCGATCTCGAAGCGCGCCGCGTCCGCCTGGTCGAGGTGACCACCCAGGAGCCCTCCCCCTTCGCCCGCTCGCTCCTCTTCGGCTATGTGGCGCAGTTCCTGTACGAGGGCGACTCGCCGCTCGCCGAGCGCCGGGCGGCCGCGCTCTCCCTCGACTCCCGTCTCCTCGCCGAGCTCCTCGGCCAGGCGGAACTGCGCGAGCTGCTCGACGCCGAGGTGCTGGGCGAGCTGGAGCAGGAGCTCCAGTGGCTGACCGAGGACCGCCGGATCAAGGACGTCGAAGGCGTCGCCGACCTGCTCCGCGTCCTCGGCCCGCTCACCGACGCCGAGTTGGCCGAGCGCGGTGCCGAGCAGCAGTGGGCCCCGGAGCTGGCCTCGGCCCGCCGGGCCATCCGGGTCCGGATAGGAGGAGCCGACCACTGGGCGGCGATCGAGGACGCGGGCCGGCTGCGTGACGCGCTGGGCACCGCCCTCCCGGTCGGCGTCCCCGAGGCGTTCACCGAACCGGTGAAGGACCCGCTCGGCGATCTCCTCGCCCGCTACGCCCGTACGCACGGCCCGTTCACCTCCACCGGCGCCGCCGCCCGCTTCGGCCTGGGCACCGCGGTCACGGACGGTGCGCTGCAGCGGCTCGCCGCGTCCGGCCGCATCGTCCAGGGCGAGTTCCACCCCGCAGGCATCGGCCAGGAATGGTGCGACGCCACGGTGCTGCGTCGGCTCCGCCGCCGGTCCCTCGCCGCGCTCCGGCACGAGCTGGAGCCGGTCCCGCCCGCCGCCCTCGCCGGCTTCCTTCCGCAGTGGCAGCATCTCGGCAACAACAGCCTGCGCGGAATCGACGGACTGGCCCGCGCCATCGAACAGTTGCAGGGTGCCCCCGTCCCCGCATCGGCGCTGGAGAAGCTGATCCTGCCCGGCCGGGTCACGGGGTACGCCCCCGCGCTGCTCGACGAACTCACCACCACCGGCGAGGTGATCTGGGCCGGCGCGGGCGCCCTCCCCGGCAAGGACGGCTGGCTGTCCCTCTACCTCGCCGACAGCGCACCCCTGCTCCTCCCGCCCCCGCACCCACTCGAACTCAGTGCGCTGCACGAATCCGTTCTGACCACCCTGACCGGCGGGTACGGGCTGTTCTTCCGGCAGATCGCCGATCAGGTCCGCGCCACCACCCACCCGGACTGCACCGACCCTCAACTTGCCGACGCCATCTGGGAGCTGACCTGGTCCGGCCGGCTGACCAACGACACGCTGGCGCCGCTGCGTTCGCTTCTCGGCTCCGGACGTACGGCGGGATCGACCGCCCACCGCGCCAAGCGCAGCGTCCCCCGAGGCCGTTACGGCTCGTTCAGCGCCGCCGCCCGCCCGGCGTCACGCACCGGCCCGCCCACCGTCTCGGGCCGCTGGTCCCTGCTGCCCACCGCCGAGCCCGACCCCACGCACCGCGCGCACGCCTTGGCGCGCACGCTCCTGGACCGTCACGGCGTGGTGACCCGCGGCGCGGTCCAGGCCGAAGGCGTCGAGGGCGGTTTCTCCGCGACGTACCGAATCCTCTCCGCCTTCGAGGACAACGGGCAGGCCCGCCGCGGCTACGTAGTCGAGGGCTTGGGAGCAGCCCAGTTCGCGATGGACGGAGCGGTCGACCGGCTGCGTGCGGCGTCCACCGCCCGCGACCGCACGGAACCGGGAGCGGCGCCACGCGCCCTGGTCCTCGCCGCCGCCGACCCGGCCAACGCGTACGGTGCTGCCCTGTCCTGGCCCGAGCCCCCGGACGGCGCCGGACACAGACCGGGGCGCAAGGCCGGCGCCCTGGTGGTCCTGGTCGACGGCGAACTGACGCTCTACATGGAGCGCGGCGGCAAGACCCTGCTCGCCTGGCCGACGGACCCGGAGGACCCCTCGCTCCGGGCGGCGGCCGAGGCGCTGGCCACCGCGGCCCGCGCGGGGGCGCTCGGCACGGTCACGGTGGAGCGCACCAACGGTGCCTCGTCCCTGACCTCGCCGCTGGGCCGCACGCTGGAGGCGGCCGGCTTCCACGCCACCCCGAGAGGTCTCCGTCTGCGGGCCTGACCTCCACGCGTCGCCCGGCCCCACGCGCGCCCCCCTCACCGGCCCGGCCACCGCACCCGCCCGACCCACGGCCACGCACACGCACACGCACACGCACACGCCCACCGTCGCACCCCGCCTCACCACGCATCATGGAGACATGCCCGAAGGAGATACCGTCCTGCAGACCGCCAAGCGTCTGCACACTGCACTGGCCGACCAGGTCCTCACCCGCTCCGACCTGCGCGTCCCCCGGTTCGCGACCGCCGATCTCACCGGCCAGACCGTCCTCGGCACACTTTCGCGCGGCAAGCATCTCCTCACCCGGATCGAGGGCGGCCTCACTCTCCACAGCCATCTGCGGATGGACGGTTCCTGGCGCGTCTACGCCCCGGGCGAGCGCTGGCGTGGCGGCCCGGCCCATCAGATCCGCGCGATTCTCTCCACGGCGGACCACACAGCGGTCGGTTACCGGCTGCCCGTCCTGGAACTCCTCCGCACAGTCGACGAGGAGAAGGCGGTCGGCCATCTCGGCCCCGATCTGCTGGGCGCCGACTGGGACCCCGACACCGCGCTGCGCAACCTGCTCGCCGCCCCCGCCCGCCCTCTCGGTGAAGCCCTCCTGGACCAGCGCAACCTGGCCGGCATCGGCAACATCTACAAGGCCGAACTCTGTTTCCTCGCCCGCGCCACCCCCTGGCTCCCCGTCGGTGACCTGCCCGCCACCACCGCCGTGCGCCTGGTCGCCACCGCCAAGCAGCTCCTCGAAGCCAATCGGGACCGACCGGTCCGCACGACCACCGGTTCCCGGGCACGCGGGTACGGCCCGACTGAGCGGCTGTGGGTGTACGGCCGGACCCACCGCCCCTGTCTGAGGTGCGGCGCCCCCATTCGTACGGCGGAGCAGGACACCCGTCCCACGTATTGGTGCCCACGCTGCCAATCGGGCCCCACACCATAGTTGACGCACCGTCAGATCCGGTCGTACGGTCCGGACATGGCTCTCACCGCGTACGACCTCACCGGCCGCTCCGCGTTCATCACCGGCGCGGCCGGCGGTATCGGCCGGGCCAGTGCCGTCCTGCTCGCGGAGGCGGGAGCAACCGTCCACTGCGCGGACCGCGACGGGACAGGCCTCCTGGAAACGCAGGAGATGATCACCAAAGCGGGTGGCGCAGCCCACACCCATCAGCTCGATGTCACGGACCGCAGTCAGCTCCGGGACGCGGTGGCCGCAGCGGGCGGCATCGACATCCTGGCCGCCGTCGCCGGAGTCATGCACACGAGCAGAGTCCTGGACACGGCGGACGAGGACCTCGACCGCGTCCTCGCCGTCAATTTCAAAGGCGTTCTGTACGCCTGCCAGGAAGTGGCCCGCAGCATGATCGCGCGTGGCGCGCCCGGCTCACTGATCACCATGGCCTCGGGCGCGGTCGACGCCGCAAGCCCGGGCCTGCTCTGCTACAGCGCGGCCAAGGCGGCGGTCGTCCAACTGACCAGGACCCTGGCGACCGAGCTCGGACCTCGTGCCATCCGCGTCAATGCCGTCGCACCCGGATGGATCCGTACCCCGATGACCGCCAAACACGACGCGGAACTGCAGCATCGGACAGAGACCGCGATGGTCCGCATCTCTCCGCTCGGCCGGGTGGGTGAGGCGGAAGATGTCGCCCACACGGTCCTGTATCTGGCATCCGACGCTTCGGCCTTCATGACCGGCCAGATCCTCCGCCCGAACGGCGGCGTCGCCATGCCCTGGTAGTACGCCATGCCTCGGCGGTGAGCCGGGCCCCGGTGGTGCCCCACGCTCCGGCAGTGCGCCACGCGCTGCCGGCACGGCGTATCCCGACCTCGAACCACCCGGCCGTGTCACCGTCGGCCCCGATCGTTCCGGTCGGCCTGGCGCTCGCTGCCACATGGACGGGCAGCAGGCTCAGCCCCCAACCGCCCGCTGCCACCGCGCCCTCGACCAGCCCTGCGCGTTCCGGCTCCAGCAGCAGCCGCAGCACAGCCCACCACCACACCCCGCCGAGAACGAGCGCGGGCACCCATCGCCGTACCATGGCTGCCTCCTCCGACCGAACCTAGTCGGGCCCGATCACCCGGCGGGAGAGCGCACCGGTGCAGTACCGGCGCGCACGGCGCGGACGAGCCTCCATTCGTAGGGCCTCATGACCTCATAGCCGTTGACGCATCACCCACGATGGCACATATGAGTTGAAACCGTAATCCGGGAAATTCAGCTGATATGCAGACTTCCCGGGCGTCTCATCCCGCACATCCCCCGTCCGGGCCTCCGCACACGCAGAAGCCCCGGCCGACCCCAGAAGGGGCCGACCGGGGCTCCGGTGCACACCGAGTGCGCGGGTCAGGCGGCGACGACATCCACCGCTTCCGCGGGTGCCTTGATTGTCACCCGTCCCGTCGGCACACCTGCCACCGACGTCACGGAGACGGAATTGAGCATGGGGCGCACCGGTACAGGTACCGGATCGCCGGCTGCTGCCGACTCGGCCAGCTCAGCCAGCGACAGCTCATCGCTCACTTCACGCATGAGCTCGGACATCCGTACGTCAAGCGCGTCGCAAATGGCGGAGAGCAGCTCGGAGGATGCCTCCTTCTGCCCCCGCTCCACCTCGGAGAGATAGCCGAGCGAGACTCGGGCGGACGAGGAGACTTCGCGCAGAGTACGGCCTTGGCGCTGGCGCTGCCGACGCAGCACGTCACCAAGCAGGCGACGGAGCAGAATCATCGGTGGCTCCCTCCTCGGACCGCGTAGCCGCATCCTTCACGCCCCACCGTACCGCCTTGCGCTGCGGCCGTGCGGGGAGCGATGTCGTGTTCACTCAGGGCTGCAAACATCAATTCCCCCCGTTGTGTTCCGTATCCTGTGCGCTCGCATTCTCGCCGAGTTCGCCGGAGAGCAATTCGAGCACGCTCCGTACACTCTCTCTACGGATGTCCGCCCGGTCGCCGTTCAACCGCAGCGTGGCTACTTTCTCCGCGCCGTCCGGCCCCGCGACCGCTACGTAGACCGTGCCGACGGGTTTGCCGTCCTGTGACTCGGGTCCCGCGACGCCGGTGGTCGACAAGCCCCAGTCTGCACCGAGAACGCGCCGCACACCTGTCGCCATCTGCCGCGCAACCTCGGGATCCACCGCTCCGTGCGCTGCCAGCAGGGCCCCGTCCACAGCCAGCACGTCCCGCTTCAGGGGTGTGGCGTACGCCGTCACGGACCCACGGAAGGAGTGCGAGGCACCAGGTACGGAGGTCAGTTCCGCCGCGACCAGGCCGCCGGTCAGCGACTCGGCGACGGCGAGAGTCTCACCGCGCTCCACGAGCAGCTGCAGCACCCGGGCCGCGGAAGTCACCGCTCGGCCTCCGCGGAATCCGAAGCGCGGGCGGACGCGGATACCCCGGAAGCCAGGTCGGCCGCAGCAGCCCGCTCAGCCGCCAGTCCCTTGCGCCGCAGCACAACCGCCTGGCGCACATAGTCGAGCCCGGTGACGACCGTCAGCACGACGGCCACCGCCATCACCCAGAAGCGCAGCGTGGCAAGCGGGCCGGTCAGCGCCAGGACATACATCCCGACGGCCGTCCCCTGCGCGAGTGTCTTCATCTTCCCGCCGCGACTGGCCGGAATCACCGCATGCCGTATCACCCAGAACCGCATCAAGGTGATGCCGATCTCGCGGAAGAGGATCACGCCCGTGACCCACCACGGCAGATCGCCGAGGTACGAAAGACAGATCAGCGCGGCACCCATGATCGCCTTGTCGGCGATCGGGTCGGCGATCTTCCCGAAGTCGGTGACCAGGTTGTATGTGCGCGCCAGGTGACCGTCGAAGAGGTCGGTGATCATGGCGACGGCGAACGCCGCCCAGGCGAAGGAGCGCCAGGCCGGGTCGTAGCCGCCGTTGTGCAGCAGCAGCATGACGAAGCCGGGCACCAGCAGCAGCCGCACCATGGTCAGGATGTTGGCGATGTTCCACAGGCTGGCCTGGTTGACGGCCGCAGTGCCCAGCTTGCCGCCGCGGACCGGCTTCGTGCCGGATCCGCCTGCTGCGGATGCCGGGACTCCGGTCATCTGGCTGCCTCCGCAAGCTCGGAACACTCGGCCACCAGGTCCACTCCCTCGGTGCCCACCACCTTTGCCTCGACCATACGGCCCGGCACGAGGCCCTCGCGCCCCGTGAAGAGCACCTGGCCGTCCGTTTCGGGGGCCTGATGCGCCGCACGCCCCACCGCGCGCGGCTCGTCGTCCGTGGGGTCGACCGACTCGACCAGCACCTGGAGGGACTCTCCGAGCCGCTCCTCGGCGCGCTGGGACGTCAGCTCCTCGGCCAGCTGCGAGATGTGCGCGAGCCGCTCCGCGATGACGTCGGCGCCGAGCTTGTTCTCGTAGCCGACCGCCTCGGTGCCCTCCTCGTCGGAGTACCCGAAGACGCCGATGGCATCCAGCCGCGCACCTGTGAGGAAGCGTTCCAGCTCGGCGAGGTCGGCCTCGGTCTCCCCGGGGAAGCCCACGATGAAGTTCGACCGCGCACCGGCCTGCGGCGCCTTGCTGCGGATGGTCTCCAGGAGCTCCAGGAAGCTGTCGGTGTCCCCGAAGCGGCGCATCGCGCGCAGCACCCCGGGGGCGGAGTGCTGGAAGGAGAGATCGAAGTACGGGGCGACCTTCGGCGTCGACGTCAGTACGTCGATCAGACCGGGCCGCATCTCGGCGGGCTGCAGGTAGCTGACCCGGATCCGCTCGATCCCGTCGACGTCGGCGAGCTCCGGCAGCAGCGTCTCCAGCAGCCGGATGTCGCCGAGGTCCTTGCCGTACGAGGTGTTGTTCTCGGAGACCAGCATGACCTCCTTGACGCCCTGATCGGCCAGCCAGCGGGTCTCCTGCAGAACGTCCGAGGGGCGCCGCGAAATGAAGGAGCCGCGGAAGGACGGGATGGCGCAGAAGGAGCAGCGGCGGTCGCAGCCGGAGGCGAGCTTCACCGAGGCGACCGGGCTGGTGCCCAGCCGGCGGCGCAGCGGCGCGCGCGGCCCGGAGACCGGCGCAACCCCGTCCGGGAGGTCCGCGGGGGCCGGGGCGGCTTCCTGTGCGTGCCCGGGCAGCGCGACCGCTGCGTCCTGCCGCTCGGTCGGGCTGATCGGCAGCAGCTTGCGCCGGTCACGCGGGGTGTGCGAGGCGTGGATGCCCCCGTTGAGAATGGTCTGGAGGCGGTCGGAGATGTCGGCGTAGTCGTCGAAACCGAGGACCCCGTCGGCTTCCGGCAGGGCTTCGGCAAGATCCTTGCCGTAGCGCTCGGCCATGCAGCCGACCGCGACCACGGCCTGGGTCCGGCCGTGGTCCTTCAGATCGTTGGCTTCGAGAAGAGCGTCGACGGAGTCCTTCTTCGCGGCCTCGACGAATCCACAGGTGTTGACGACGGCGACATCCGCGTCGGAGGCATCCTCGACGAGCTCCCAGCCGTCCGCTGCCAAGCGGCCTGCGAGCTCCTCCGAGTCCACCTCGTTACGGGCGCAGCCAAGAGTGACAAGGGCGACGGTACGGCGTTCGGGCATGGGCTCAAGACTACTTTGTCCTGGCACTCACCCCGCCGAGCAGGGTTCCGCCCTTACAGGGAGTAACAATGACGCGAGCGCCCGGCAGGATTGCCGGGCGCTCGCGGTGTACACAATGCCGTCAGCCGACCTCGGGGTCGCCCTTCGTGTACGAGAGCCGCTCGACCTGGCCCGGCTGGAACTTGTCCTCGACCTTCTTGCCATTGACGAACAGTTCGATCGAACCGGCGTCACCGAGGACGAGGTCGATCCGCTCCTTGTCCTGGAAGGTCTTGGACTGGCCCTGCAACAGCAGCCCGTCGAAGAGCTGCCGCCCGTTGTGGTCCTTGGCAGAGATCCAGCTCTTGCCCTGAGTGGCGCTGAGCTTGACCGTGACCTTGTCCCGCGGGGCCGCGGCGATGGCACTGTCGGACGGTACGGGCTTGGGGTCGGTGGTCTTGGTGGGCTTGGGTTTGGGGCTGGTTGTGTTGGGCGTCGAACCTTCCGCGACCTGCGTGGACGTGCCGCCGTCGTCACCACCCTTGAAGAAGGTGAAGCCGACGAAGCCGACCACGGCGACGATCGCCGCGACCATGGCCGCAGTCCAGTTGGGCCGACGGGGATCGGAGCGGATCCGTTCGGCTTCGAACATCGGCGCCGCCGGCGTGGGCGCGGGACGGCCGCCGTGCTCGGCGTCGTACTGCGAAACCAACGGTTCCGGATCGATGGAGACGGCACGCGCCAAGGTGCGGATATGGCCGCGGGCGTACACGTCGCCGCCGCAGCGGGAGAAGTCGTCCTCCTCGATCGCGTGCACGATGGGGATGCGCACCCGGGTGGACGAGCTGACCTCTTCGACCGTGAGACCTGCGGCGATACGAGCCTGCTGAAGCACTCGACCGATCGAAGGCCGGTCGTCTTCGGGGGAGTTGCCGATGGACACGGGGGCGCCTTTCGAGCGTGAGCCACCTGCTGGGTGTTCAGTCTAGGGGGGGTACGAAAGGGTGGGGCAACCGGGAGCAAGGACTTTGTACGCCATCGGATTCGAACACCATCGGATGCGAACACCGTCCCATTCGCCGGACGCCCTCTGGAAGAACATCCTGCTGTCCCTTCCCTCAACTTGACGTGCGACCCGGCGAAACGGTTGCCCATCAGACCCTTACGAAGCAGTTTCCCCGCGGATCTGTGCCAACACCTCGTCCAGTTCATCCGGCTTCACCATGACATCGCGTGCCTTGGACCCCTCGCTCGGTCCGACGATGTTCCGCGACTCCATGAGGTCCATGAGCCGGCCGGCCTTGGCGAAGCCGACCCGCAGCTTGCGCTGGAGCATCGAGGTGGAGCCGAACTGGGTGGAGACGACCAGTTCGGCGGCCTGGCAGAGCAGATCCAGGTCATCGCCGATGTCCTCGTCGATCTCCTTCTTCTTGGCCCCGCCGACCACCACGTCCTCGCGGAAGACCGGCGCCATCTGATCCTTGCAGTGTTGGACGATGGCCGCGACCTCGCCCTCCGTGACGAACGCGCCCTGCATGCGGGTGGGCTTGTTGGCCCCCATCGGCAGGAACAGTCCGTCTCCCTTGCCGATCAGCTTCTCGGCGCCGGGCTGGTCGAGGATGACACGGCTGTCCGCGAGCGAAGACGTCGCGAAGGCGAGCCGGGAGGGCACATTCGCCTTGATCAGACCGGTGACGACATCGACCGAGGGCCGCTGGGTGGCGAGCACGAGATGGATGCCTGCGGCGCGCGCCAGCTGGGTGATGCGGACGATGGAGTCCTCGACGTCGCGCGGAGCGACCATCATCAGGTCGGCCAGCTCGTCGACGATGACCAGCAGATACGGGTACGGGGAGAGCTCCCGCTCACTGCCCTCCGGCAGCTTGACCTTGCCATTGCGCACGGCCTGGTTGAAGTCGTCGATGTGCCGGTATCCGAACGCTGCGAGGTCGTCGTACCGGAGGTCCATCTCCCGTACGACCCACTGCAGTGCCTCGGCGGCGCGCTTCGGGTTGGTGATGATCGGCGTGATCAGGTGCGGGATGCCCTCGTACGCGGTCAGCTCGACGCGCTTGGGGTCGACCAGCACCATCCGTACGTCCTCCGGGGTCGCCCGCACCATGACCGAGGTGATCAGGCAGTTGATGCAGGACGACTTGCCGGAGCCGGTCGCACCGGCCACCAGCACGTGCGGCATCTTCGCGAGGTTGGCCATCACGTAGCCGCCCTCGACGTCCTTGCCGAGTGCGACCAGCATCGGGTGGTCGTCCTCGGCCGCGTCCGCGAGGCGCAGCACATCGCCGAGGTTGACCATCTCGCGGTCGGTGTTGGGGATCTCGATGCCGACGGCGGACTTCCCCGGGATCGGGGAGATGATCCGGACGTCGGGGCTGGCGACGGCGTACGCGATGTTCTTGGCGAGCGCCGTGATCCGCTCGACCTTCACAGCCGGGCCGAGCTCCACCTCGTAGCGCGTCACCGTCGGTCCGCGGGTGAAACCGGTGACCGCTGCATCGACCTTGAACTCGGTGAACACGTTCGTCAGGGAGGCGACGATCGTGTCGTTGGCGGCGCTGCGGGTCTTGCCCGGACCGCCGCGTTCCAGCAGGTCGAGCGAGGGCAGCGCGTACGTGATGTCGCCGGAGAGCTGCAGCTGCTCGGCGCGGGCCGGAAGCGGCTGGGACTGCGAGCGGTCGGGAGCGGGCTTCGTCAGATCGGGTACGCCATCGAAGAGCGCTGCACTCTTCTCCGGCTTCCCCGCCCCCTGGGCCTGCTCCGCGTCGCGGGCGCCGGGCACCGGGGTGCCGGACCGATCACGGTTCCGCTCGACGGTGACGCCCTGGGTGAGGTCGGCGACGATCGGCGAGGGCGGCATGCCGTTGAGCACTGCTCCGTCGAGCGCCGCGGCCGCGGCCGCGGCGACGTCCACCGCGTCCATGGTGCGGTTCATCGCGGGCTGCACGGAGGGCCTGCGCGGCCTGCGGCGCTTGGAGAGCGCCTCGGCCTCCGCCTGCTCGGGGTCGTACTCCTCGGGCGCCCCGGAGCGGCGTGCGGAGGAGCGTCGTGAGCGGGCGGGCAGCGCGTCGCGCCACTGCTCGTCGTACCGCTCGTCGTCGCTCTCGTCATCCGCCTCGGGGTCGTACGCCGGGTCGACGATCCCCAGCTTGGAGCCGAGCAGTCGCAGCCGCTGCGGAATGGCGTTCACCGGGGTGGCGGTGACGACGAGCAGTCCGAAGACGGTGAGGAGCAGGAGCAGCGGTACGGCGAGGACCTCGCCCATGGTGTAGATCAACGGCTTGGAGGCGGCCCAGCCGATCAGGCCACCCGCGTCCTGCATCGCCTCGCTGCCGTCCCCGCGGCCCGGCGATCCGCACGCGATGTGCACCTGCCCGAGCACCCCGATGACCAGGGCGGAGAGTCCGATGACGATACGTCCGTTGGCCTCGGGCTTCTCCGGGTAGAGGATCAGCCGCACGGCGATCGCGCCGAGCAGTATCGGGACGAGCAGATCGAGCCGGCCGAAGGCGCCGGTGACGAGCATCTCGACGAGATCGCCGACGGGCCCCCGCAGATTCGACCAGGTGCCCGCGGCGACGACCAGCGCGAGGCCGAGCAGCAGAAGGGCGACGCCGTCCTTGCGGTGTGCGGGATCGAGCCCCTTGGCGCCGCGCCCTATGCCACGGAGCATCGCACCGACGGCATGGGCCGCACCGAGCCAGATGGCGCGCACCAGCCAGTACACGCCGCCGGTGGGTGACGGTGCGGGTCTGGGCGCAGCCGCCTTCTTGGCCGGTGCCTTCTTGGCCGGTGCCTTCTTCGCGGGCGCCGTCTTCTTCGCGGCGGCTTTCTTCGCGGGCGCGGCTTTCTTCGCCGGACCCGCGGTACGGCCGGGACGCTTCGCGGTGCCCGCCGTGCCCTGGGAACCCTTGCCGGACGTACGTGAGGCCATGGTGCCGAGGTTACCGGTGTCGGCGGCCGTGAACACGTGTGCCTCTGGGTTCACCCGACCGTGTCGCCGCGCAGAGGCAGGAAACTGACGCGCCCTCACCGTGGACGGGCCGTCAGCGTCCCGACCGCGAACGCGGCTTGCGGGCCGGGGAGTTCCGCGGAGGACGCGTTACGAAGGAAGCGCGGCCGTGCCGCTCCCGGTGCCCGGCTCCAGCGCGTCGAGCGCACGCCGTAGTCCGGTCAGCTTCCGTTCGAGATGGGCGGCCGTGGCCACCGCCGCGGCGTCCGCCGACTCGTCGTCGAGCTGCTTGGAGAGGGCCTCCGCCTGCTCCTCGACGGCCGCGAGGCGCGCCGAGAGTTCGGCCAGCAGTCCGGCGGGCTCCTTGTCCTGGTCCACGCTCGGCCGGCCGCCGCCCTCGAGCTGGAGCCTGAGCAGTGCGGCCTGCTCGCGCAGTTGGCAGTTCTTCATGTAGAGCTCGACGAAGACCGAGACCTTGGCGCGCAGCACCCAGGGATCGAACGGCTTCGAGATGTAGTCCACCGCGCCCGCCGCGTACCCCCGGAAGGTGTGATGCGGACCGTGATTGATCGCGGTGAGGAAGATGATCGGGATGTCCCGGGTCCGCTCCCGCCGCTTGATATGCGCGGCGGTTTCGAAACCGTCCATGCCCGGCATCTGGACGTCCAGCAGAATGACCGCAAAGTCGTCCGTCAGCAGCGCTTTGAGCGCTTCCTCCCCTGACGATGCCCGTACCAGCGTCTGATCGAGCGCAGAGAGGATGGCCTCCAGCGCCAGCAGATTCTCCGGCCGGTCATCGACCAGGAGGATCTTGGCCTTCTGCACCATGGCCCGTCCTCCTCGCCCCGGAATTGCACCGGGCGCCGCCCCAGGGGACGACTCCCTTGCGCCGTCCGTCCTTGTGCCGGTCATGGTAGCCGCACCCCGCCCGTCACCACACCCTGTCACCGCGATGTCACTGTGCACATACCAGAAACGCGGTGGGAGACCAGAAGGTTCCCCGTCCACCGCCTCCTCACACCCCTTCGAGCACAGTCGATCAGCAACTTATCGCGATCCGCTCAAACGACGATCACTCTCCGCGCATCCACTGCTCCATGACGGAGAGCAGATGGTCAGGATCAACAGGCTTGGTGACATAGTCGGAAGCACCGGAATCGATCGCCTTCTCCCTGTCGCCCTTCATCGCCTTCGCGGTCAGCGCGACGATGGGCAGCCCGGCGAACTGCGGCATGCGGCGGATCGCCGTCGTTGTCGCATAGCCGTCCATCTCCGGCATCATGATGTCCATCAGCACGACCGTCACATCGTCGTGCTGCTCCAGGACTTCGATGCCCTCGCGCCCGTTCTCCGCGTACAGCACCGAGAGACCGTGCTGCTCCAGCACGCTGGTCAGCGCGAAGACGTTTCGGATGTCGTCGTCGACGATCAGCACCTTCTCGCCATCGAACCGGAACACCTTGCGGGCCTCGGGCTCGTCCTGACCGGCCGCCGCCCACGACTCCTGTGGCGGCGCGGTCGGCGCGGTGCTCCTCGGCGGCAGCGCGGGCCTCCGCTCCGTTGCGCCGAGCGCCTTGCGGCGATGCCGGAACAGCCCTGCAGAACCGATCGGATCGCGCAGCGGCGCCGACAGACCCGCGCCCGCCCCCGCCTCCGGAATCAGCCCTTCCTCGACCGCCTGGCCATGCGACTCGATGGGACCGGGACCGATCTGCGGGTAGCCCTGCGGCGGCAGCTCACTGGGGTGCAGCGGCAGATACAGCGTGAAGGTCGAACCACGGCCCGGCTCGCTCGCCGCATGGATCTCGCCGCCCAGCAGCCGGGCGATCTCCCGGCTGATGGACAGCCCGAGCCCCGTACCGCCGTACTTGCGGCTCGTCGTACCGTCCGCCTGCTTGAACGCCTCGAAGATCACCAGCATCTTGCTGGACGCGATCCCGATACCGGTGTCGGTGACCGAGAACGCGATCAGATCGGCGTCGGCGTCGCGCAGCGAACCGGCTTCGAGGAGCTGCTCACGGATGGCGTTCGGCACATCGGCGCCGGCAGGCCGGATCACCAGCTCGACGGCGCCGCTGTCGGTGAACTTCACCGCGTTGGACAGCAGGTTGCGCAGCACCTGCAGCAGCCGCTGTTCGTCCGTGTGCAGTGTCGCAGGCAGCTCCGGCGACACCCGTACGGAGAAGTCGAGCCCCTTCTCCGCGGTGAGCGGCCGGAACGTCGCCTCCACATAGTCGACCAGCTGGACCAGCGCGATCCGGGTCGGGCTGACGTCCATCTTGCCCGCCTCGACCTTCGACAGATCGAGAATGTCGTTGATCAGCTGAAGCAGGTCGGAACCCGCCCCGTGGATCGTCTCGGCGAACTCCACCTGCTTCGGCGAGAGATTGCCCTCGGCGTTGTCCGCGAGCAACTTGGCCAGGATGAGCAGCGAGTTGAGCGGCGTGCGCAGCTCGTGCGACATGTTCGCCAGGAATTCGGACTTGTAGCGCATCGAGACCGCGAGCTGCTCGGCGCGCTCCTCCAGAACCTGCCGGGCCTCCTCGATCTCGGTGTTCTTCACCTCGATGTCACGGTTCTGCTGGGCCAGCAGCTCGGCCTTCTCCTCCAGTTCGGCGTTGGAGGCCTGCAGAGCCTTCTGCCGGTTCTCCAACTCCTCCGACCGGTCCCGCAGTTGCTCGGTCAGCTCCTGCGACTGTTCCAGGAGCTTCTCCGTCTTGGTGTTGACACTGATCGTGTTGACGCTCGTCGCGATCATCTCGGCGAGCTGGTTGAGGAAGTCCCGCTGAATGTGGGTGAACGGCTGGAACGAGGCCAGCTCGATCACACCGAGGACCTGCCCCTCGAAGAGCACCGGCAGCACGATCACATGCGCGGGCGGCGCCTCGCCGAGCCCCGAGGAGATCTTCAGATAACCGGGCGGCACGTTGTCCACCTGGATCGTCCGCTTCTCCTCCGCCGCCGTGCCGATGAGCGTCTCACCGGGCCGGAACGACGTCGGCATCGATCCCGCGGAGTAGCCGTAGCTGCCCCGCATCCGGAGCACATACGCGCCTTCCTTGTCGGCGTCCGCCCCCACCGCCTCGATGTCACCGGTCGGCACGGCCAGGAAGAACGCCCCGTGCTGCGCCGAGACGACCGGGGTCAGCTCGCTCATGATCAGCGAGGCGACGTCGTCGAGATCGCGACGCCCCTGCATCAGACCGGAGATCCGGGCGAGGTTGCCCTTGAGCCAGTCCTGCTCCTTGTTGGTGGCCGTGGTGTCGCGCAGGTTGGCGATCATCGTGTTGATGTTGTCCTGCAGGGCCTGGATCTCGCCGGCCGCGTCCACATCGATCTTGAGGTTGAGATCGCCACGGGTCACCGCGGTGGCGACGGCCGCGATGGCTCGCACCTGACGGGTCAGGTTCCCGGCCATCTCGTTCACGGACTCGGTGAGGTCGCGCCAGGTGCCGTCCACGTCCCGTACCCGGGCCTGACCGCCCAGCTGCCCCTCGGTACCCACCTCGCGGGCCACCCGGGTCACCTGGTCGGCGAAGGACGACAGCTGGTCGACCATCGTGTTGATGGTGTTCTTCAGCTCCAGGATCTCGCCGCGGGCGTCGATGTCGATCTTCTTGGTGAGATCGCCCTTGGCGATAGCTGTGGTGACCGTGGCGATCTGGCGCACCTGACCGGTCAGGTTGGACGCCATCGAGTTCACCGACTCGGTCAGGTCCTTCCACGTGCCGGAGACGCCCGGGACCCGCGCCTGACCGCCCAGCTCGCCCTCCGTGCCCACCTCACGGGCGACTCGCGTCACCTCGTCGGCGAACGACGACAGCGTCGTCACCATCGTGTTGACGGTGTCGGCGAGCTCGGCGACCTCGCCACGGGCCTCGACGGTCACCTTCTTGGTGAGGTCGCCGTTGGCGACCGCGGACGAGACCCGGGAGATGTTCCGCACCTGGCTGGTCAGGTTGTTGGCCATCAGGTTGACGTTGTCGCTGAGGTCCTTCCAGATTCCCGTCGCACCTCGCACCCGGGCCTGGCCGCCCAGGATGCCCTCGGTGCCCACCTCGCGCGCGACTCGCGTCACCTCGTCGGCGAAGTTGAGGAGCTGGTCGACCATCGTGTTGACGGTCGTCACCAGTTCGAGGATTTCGCCCTTGGCGTCGACGGTGATCTTCTTCGAGAGATCGCCCTTGGCGACCGCGGTGGTGACCTCGGCGATATTGCGGACCTGCAGGGTCAGGTTGTTCGCCATGCCGTTGACGGACTGGGTGAGGTCCTTCCAGGTACCGGACACGCCCTGCACCTCGGCCTGACCGCCCAGAATGCCTGCCGTGCCCACCTCACGGGCGACCCGCGTGACCTGCTCCGCGAAGTTCGACAGCTGGTCCACCATCGTGTTGAGGGTGTTCTTCAGCTCCAGGATCTCGCCGCGGGCGTCCACGTCGATCTTCTGCGACAGGTCACCGCGCGCCACCGCGGTCGCGACCTGCGCGATGTTACGCACCTGAGCGGTGAGGTTCCCCGCCATGCCGTTCACCGAATCGGTCAGATCGCGCCACACACCGGCCACTCCGGGCACCTGCGCCTGGCCGCCGAGCCGCCCGTCCGTGCCCACCTCACGGGCCACCCGGGTCACCTGCTCGGCGAAGGCGGAGAGCTGGTCGACCATCGTGTTGATGGTGTTCTTCAGCTCCAGGATCTCGCCGCGGGCGTCCACGTCGATCTTCTGCGAGAGATCGCCCCGTGCGACCGCAGTCGTCACCTGGGCGATCTGACGCACCTGCGAGGTCAGGTTCCCCGCCATGAAGTTGACGGAGTCGGTGAGCTCCTTCCACGTACCGGAGACACCGTCGACCCGCGCCTGGCCGCCGAGCCGGCCCTCCGTGCCCACGTCCCGCGCCATCCGTGTCACCTGGTCGGCGAAGGACGACAGCTGCGCCACCATCGTGTTGACGGTGTTCTTCAGCTCCAGCATCTCGCCGGCCACATCCACGGTGACCTTCTGCGACAGATCGCCGTTCGCGACCGCCGTCGTCACCTGCGCGATGTCCCGCACCTGACCCGTCAGGTTCCGGAACGCCGTGTTCACCGAATCGGTGAGGTCCTTCCACGTACCCGCCGCACCCGGCACCTCGGCCTGACCGCCCAGCCGGCCCTCGACACCGACCTCCCGGGCGACCCGGGTCACTTCGGAACCGAAGGACTGCAGCTGGTCCACCATCGTGTTGACGGTGTTCTTCAGCTCCAGCATCTCGCCGGCCACATCGACCGTGACCTTCTGCGTCATGTCGCCGCTGGCCACCGCGGTGGTCACCTGCGCGATGTCCCGCACCTGCGTCGTCAGGTTCCGGAAGACCGTGTTCACCGAATCGGTGAGGTCCTTCCACGTACCCGCCGCACCCGGCACCTGCGCCTGACCGCCGAGCAGACCCTCGCCACCGACCTCGCTCGCCACCCGCGTCACTTCGTCCGCGAAGGTCCGCAGCGTCTCGGTCATCTGGTTGATCGTCTCGGCGAGCTGCGCCACCTCACCGCGGGCACTGACCGTGACCTTCTGCGACAGGTCACCATTGGCGACCGCCGTCGTCACCTCGGCGATGCCACGCACCTGCGAGGTGAGGTTTCCGGCCATCGTGTTGACGGAGTCGGTGAGGTCCTTCCACACCCCGGCCACACCGGGCACCGTCGCCTGACCGCCCAGCTCGCCCTCCGTGCCCACCTCACGGGCGACCCGGGTCACCTCGGAGGAGAACGACGACAGCTGGTCGACCATCGTGTTTACGGTGTTCTTCAGCTGGAGCATCTCGCCGGCCACATGGACGGTGACCTTCCGCGACAGATCACCCTTGGCGACCGCCGTCGTCACCAGCGCGATGTCCCGCACCTGCGCGGTGAGCCGGTACGCCATGGTGTTGACGGAGTCCGTGAGGTCCTTCCAGGAACCGGACATTCCGCGCACCTGGGCCTGCCCGCCCAGCTTGCCCTCAGTACCTACCTCGACCGCCACCCGCGTCACCTGCTCGGTGAACGCCGACAGCTGGTCGACCAGGTTGTTGACCGTACGGGCCACCTTCAGGAACTCGCCACGCAG
Source organism: Streptomyces sp. NBC_00353 (assembly GCF_036108815.1). Classification (NCBI taxonomy): domain Bacteria; kingdom Bacillati; phylum Actinomycetota; class Actinomycetes; order Kitasatosporales; family Streptomycetaceae; genus Streptomyces; species Streptomyces sp. NBC_00353. The sequence continues at coordinate 3,442,704 of NZ_CP107985.1, forward strand.
CGGTCGCACGGTCTCGTCGGCCGTGTGCGACCGGAGCTCCATCCGCTGCTCGAGATCACCGTCGGCAACCGCCGAGAGCACCCGCCCGACCTCCGACACCGGCCGCGCCAGGTCGTCGACCAGCTCGTTCGAGGCATCGATGGCGGCGGCCCAGGAGCCCTCGCAGGCCCCCGTCTCCAGCCGCTCGGTCAGCTTCCCCTCGCGCCCGACCACGCGACGTACACGTGCCAGTTCGCCGGTGAGGTGAAGATTACGGTCGGCGACCTCGTTGAAGACCGCCGCGAGCTCCGTCATCACGCCGTCGCCCGAGACGGTCAGCCGCCGGCGGAAGTTCCCGTCGCGCATCGCCACCAGGCCCGCGAGCAGTCTGTTGAGCGCCGCCGCATCGACGTCGATCGTTCCATTGCGCTGTTTCTTCACGGACTGTCCGCCTTTTGTGCGCGTGCTTGATCCCCGCGCCGCCACGCCAGACTCCACCGTGTCCCTCCCGCAGGGGTTGACCGTATCGCTCGGGCCTTTATCTGGGAGCTTGCCCAGTTCCACATTGGCTCACCGCCACTGCCCACCGTTGACGGGTGACCATGCGGACGTCAAATCGTTGAAACGTACCAGGCCGAAACAGATCGAGGTGGAACCTCCAACGGTTGTCCCTCATCCCTCCGTTGGGAAGCCCACACTTGTCCGCTCATCGACCACATCCTGGTCGCCCTTGTCCGAACTCGGCCCTCGTGTACCCGGGACCGAGACCGAGCGTCTAGCCTGGCTAAGCGAATCGAAGCGGCGAGAAACGGGCACAGGACTCGGGGAAGCGACGAGACACCATATGGGGAGTGCTGTGATCACCGCGCGCGCGGCTGCCACCTTCGACCCGGTCGGGCGCTCCGTCGCGACCGCCCGCGCCTTCGTGCGTGACACCCTTCAGGGCTGGGGGTACACCGACATCGTGGACGACGCGGTCGTCCTCACCAGCGAGCTCGTGACGAACGCGGTGGTGCACGCAGGCACCGCCGCCGACGTGCTGTGTCTGCGCACGGAGGACGGTGTCCGGGTCGAGGTCTCCGACCGCTATCCGGAACGAGAGATCCCGCTCCAGAGCACCGGCCTGGACTTCGGCAGCCCGGACCGGGAGAGCGGCCGCGGTCTGCTGCTCTGCGCCGCGCTCGCCTCCCGGTGGGGCGTCGAGTACTCCCCGACGCACAAACACGTCTGGTTCCAGCTCGATCTCCCCGAACGCCCGGTGGGCATCCGCTCCGCCGGCCCCCTGCTCCCCACCGATCTCCTCCCGGTGGCCGACGAGCGCGTCCGGGTCGCCGTCGTCCAGATCGACAGCTCCGGTTCCATCGCCACCTGGAACGACGACTGCGCGTTCCTCTTCGGCTACAGCGCGGACCAGGTCACCGGTAAGCAACTCACCGACTTCATGGCGTGGCCGCACACCCCCGGCACCAACACGGGCATCGCCGACGCTCTCCAGCTCTCCCGCTGGGAGGGCAGCTACGGGATCCGGGGCGCCGACGGCCGCACCATCCCGGTCTATGCCTCGCACCTCAGAGTCCGCGACACCCACGGCGAACCGTCGACAGTCTGTCTGCTCGTCCGCGACTACGAGCGCGCCGTGCTGCAGTCCCCGGTCCGCACCCCCGTCTCCGACCTCGGCGCCGAGAGCCGCGCCACCGACCCGTTCGAGGTCTTCATCGGCTCCCCCGCCCCCGACGACCTCGACGGACTGCTCCAGCGCACCGTCGAGCGGGCGCGCGACATGCTCGACGCGGATTCGGCCTTCCTGCTGTTGGCCACGGACGACGAGACGGAGCTGGAGGTACGGGCCACGACCGGCCTCCCGTCCGCCCGTCAGCGCTTCGCCCGGGTCCCCGTCGAAGCCGGCACCGGACGGTACGGCTCCGCCCGGATGCCCGCCGTCCACGAGGACCTGACCGCCGTACCCGGGGCCGTACCCCTGCTCGGCGGCACCGGCATGCGCTCCGTCGTCACCGTCCCGCTCAAGGTCGAAGGCCGACTCACCGGCTCACTCGGTGTCGCCGCCGAAGCACCGGGCCGGTACACCAACGAGGAAGCCCTGCGCCTCCAGTTCGCCGCGGACCGCATCGCACTTGCCGTCGAATCGGCCCGCCTCGGCGAACTCGAACGGCTCCGCCGCGGTTCGCTGTCCTTCCTCGTCGAGGCCTCCGACCTCCTTGCCGGCACGCTCGACCGGGACCAGACACTGGCGCTGATGGCCCAGATGACGGTCCCCACCCTGGCCACCTGGTGCGCCGTCTACACGATCGCCGACCAGTCCTCGGAGCCGTACCTCTCCTATGTGCTGCACGAGGACGAGGAGCTCATCGACGGACTCAAGGCGCTGCTCTCCAAGATCTCCCCGCCGGACCCCGTGCCGACACCCGGCGCCCGGGTCTGGGCCGCGCCCTCCGAGGCCGCCCACGAGGCGGCCCTGCGCACCTCCATGCGCAGCCTCGGCCTCAGCGAGTCCACCGCTCTCGGCGCCGGTATCCGCTCGACGCTGGCCACCGCAGCCGCGGTGGGCGGCGAGACGGTGGTCCTGCCGCTCGTCGCCCGGAACCGCGTCATCGGCATGCTCACGCTCGGCAAACCGTCCGACGACCACTTCCGCCAGGAGATCCTCGAACTGGCCGAGGACCTGTCCCGACGTGCCGCCCTCGCCCTCGACAACGCCCGTCTCTACTCGGAGCGCATGGCGATCAGTCAGTCCCTGCAGCGCAGCCTGCTGCCGCCGGGCCTCCCCGATGTCCCCAATGTCGAGATCGAGGTCATCTACCGGGCGGCCGGCGAGGGCAACGAGGTCGGCGGCGACTTCTACGACGTCTTCCCGATCCGCGACGGCGCATATGGCTTCGCCATCGGTGACGTCTGCGGTACCGGCCCGGAGGCCGCGGCCGTCACGGGCCTCGCCCGCCACGCCCTGCGCCTGCTCGCCCGAGAAGGCTTCGGCGGCCCGGCCGTCCTGGAGCGTCTCAACGCCGCCATCCTCGACGAGGGCTCCCGCAGCCGCTTCCTCACCCTCCTCTACGGAGAGTTGTGGCCCCAGAAGGACGGCAGCGCCCTTCTCAAGGTGGTGTGCGCCGGGCATCCCCTGCCACTGCGCCTGCGCCAGGACGGCACGGTCGAGGCAGCAGCCGAACCGCAGCCGCTGCTGGGCGTCATCGAGGACCTCGAACTGTACGAACAGACGGTCACCCTCCGTCCCGGCGATGTCCTGCTCTGCGTGACCGATGGCGTGACAGAACGCCGTGAAGGTACCCGGATGTTGGGGGACGACGGCCTGGCCGACGTCCTCACCATGTGTACGGGCCTCACTGCCGGAGCGGTGGCGTCCCGTGTCCTGCGGGCCGTCGAACGCTTCGCAGCCGAACCGGCCTCCGACGACATGGCCATCCTGGCGATGCGGGTCCCGGAACCGCCCACGGCCTGACGGCGAATCATCGATGAGCTGGTCGGCGCCCCCGGCGCCGGCAATCCGGACCACCCCCAGGGGAGTGAGTCTCAAGGCACCGGACATACGAAAGGCCCCCGCCATCGGCGGGGGCCTTTCGTATTACCTGAGCCCCAATACGGAATCGAACCGTAGACCTTCTCCTTACCATGGAGACGCTCTACCGACTGAGCTATTGGGGCCTGCTGCGCGGTGGCAACGAGATAGAGCATACCCCGAACTCGGGGATATTCATAACCACGCGCGGCCCAAGTCCAAACCTTCTCGCCGGCACTGTCTTCGCCTGCCCCGCGGGCCGGTACAGGATTCCTGCGCCCGGTGAGCCGGCATCCGATAAACGCAGAAAAGCCCCGCACCAGAGGTGCGGGGCTTTCCCGGAATAATTGTTCGGCGGCGTCCTACTCTCCCACAGGGTCCCCCCTGCAGTACCATCGGCGCTGAAAGGCTTAGCTTCCGGGTTCGGAATGTAACCGGGCGTTTCCCTAACGCAATGACCACCGAAACACTATGAAATTAACCAACACCGGGCAACAACACGGCCGTTCGTTATTTCAGAACTAACACAGTGGACGCGAGCAACTGAGGACAAGCCCTCGGCCTATTAGTACCAGTCAGCTCCACCCGTTGCCGGGCTTCCACATCTGGCCTATCAACCCAGTCGTCTACTGGGAGCCTTAACCCCTCAAAGGGGGTGGGAATACTCATCTCGAAGCAGGCTTCCCGCTTAGATGCTTTCAGCGGTTATCCTTTCCGAACGTAGCCAACCAGCCATGCCCTTGGCAGGACAACTGGCACACCAGAGGTTCGTCCGTCCCGGTCCTCTCGTACTAGGGACAGCCCTTCTCAATATTCCTACGCGCGCAGCGGATAGGGACCGAACTGTCTCACGACGTTCTAAACCCAGCTCGCGTACCGCTTTAATGGGCGAACAGCCCAACCCTTGGGACCGACTCCAGCCCCAGGATGCGACGAGCCGACATCGAGGTGCCAAACCATCCCGTCGATATGGACTCTTGGGGAAGATCAGCCTGTTATCCCCGGGGTACCTTTTATCCGTTGAGCGACAGCGCTTCCACAAGCCACTGCCGGATCACTAGTCCCGACTTTCGTCCCTGCTCGACCCGTCGGTCTCACAGTCAAGCTCCCTTGTGCACTTACACTCAACACCTGATTGCCAACCAGGCTGAGGGAACCTTTGGGCGCCTCCGTTACTCTTTAGGAGGCAACCGCCCCAGTTAAACTACCCATCAGACACTGTCCCTGATCCGGATCACGGACCCAGGTTAGACATCCAGCACGACCAGAGTGGTATTTCAACGGCGACTCCACAACCACTGGCGTGGCTGCTTCAAAGTCTCCCACCTATCCTACACAAGCCGAACCGAACACCAATATCAAACTGTAGTAAAGGTCCCGGGGTCTTTCCGTCCTGCTGCGCGAAACGAGCATCTTTACTCGTAGTGCAATTTCACCGGGCCTATGGTTGAGACAGTCGAGAAGTCGTTACGCCATTCGTGCAGGTCGGAACTTACCCGACAAGGAATTTCGCTACCTTAGGATGGTTATAGTTACCACCGCCGTTTACTGGCGCTTAAGTTCTCAGCTTCGCCGACCCGAAAGTCAGCTAACCGGTCCCCTTAACGTTCCAGCACCGGGCAGGCGTCAGTCCGTATACATCGCCTTACGGCTTCGCACGGACCTGTGTTTTTAGTAAACAGTCGCTTCTCGCTGGTCTCTGCGGCCACCCCCAGCTCATGGAGTAAATCCAATCACCAGTGATGGCCCCCCTTCTCCCGAAGTTACGGGGGCATTTTGCCGAGTTCCTTAACCATAGTTCACCCGAACGCCTCGGTATTCTCTACCTGACCACCTGAGTCGGTTTAGGGTACGGGCCGCCATGAAACTCGCTAGAGGCTTTTCTCGACAGCATAGGATCATCCACTTCACCACAATCGGCTCGGCATCAGGTCTCAGGCTTAATGTGTGACGGATTTGCCTATCACACGCCCTACACCCTTACCCCGGGACTACCACCGCCCGGGCTGGACTACCTTCCTGCGTCACCCCATCGCTTACCTACTACAAGTCTGGTTCGTCGGCTCCACCACTACCCTCAACTCCGAAGAGATCGGGCCGGCTTCACGGACTTAGCATCGCCTGATTCAGTACTGGGCGTTTCAAAGCGGGTACCGGAATATCAACCGGTTGTCCATCGACTACGCCTGTCGGCCTCGCCTTAGGTCCCGACTTACCCTGGGCAGATCAGCTTGACCCAGGAACCCTTAGTCAATCGGCGCACACGTTTCTCACGTGTGTATCGCTACTCATGCCTGCATTCTCACTCGTGAACCGTCCACAACTCGCTTCCGCGGCTGCTTCACCCGGCACACGACGCTCCCCTACCCATCCCAGCAGGCGTTGGCCCTATATGCTGGAATGACACGACTTCGGCGGTACGCTTGAGCCCCGCTACATTGTCGGCGCGGAATCACTTGACCAGTGAGCTATTACGCACTCTTTCAAGGGTGGCTGCTTCTAAGCCAACCTCCTGGTTGTCTCTGCGACTCCACATCCTTTCCCACTTAGCGTACGCTTAGGGGCCTTAGTCGATGCTCTGGGCTGTTTCCCTCTCGACCATGGAGCTTATCCCCCACAGTCTCACTGCCGTGCTCTCACTTACCGGCATTCGGAGTTTGGCTAAGGTCAGTAACCCGGTAGGGCCCATCGCCTATCCAGTGCTCTACCTCCGGCAAGAAACACACGACGCTGCACCTAAATGCATTTCGGGGAGAACCAGCTATCACGGAGTTTGATTGGCCTTTCACCCCTAACCACAGGTCATCCCCCAGGTTTTCAACCCTGGTGGGTTCGGTCCTCCACGAAGTCTTACCTCCGCTTCAACCTGCCCATGGCTAGATCACTCCGCTTCGGGTCTTGAGCGTGCTACTAAAACGCCCTATTCGGACTCGCTTTCGCTACGGCTTCCCCACACGGGTTAACCTCGCAACACACCGCAAACTCGCAGGCTCATTCTTCAAAAGGCACGCAGTCACGACATGCAAGCAAGCTTGCATGCGACGCTCCCACGGCTTGTAGGCACACGGTTTCAGGTACTATTTCACTCCGCTCCCGCGGTACTTTTCACCATTCCCTCACGGTACTATCCGCTATCGGTCACCAGGGAATATTTAGGCTTAGCGGGTGGTCCCGCCAGATTCACACGGGATTTCTCGGGCCCCGTGCTACTTGGGTGTCTCTTAAACGAGCCGTTAATGTTTCAGCTACGGGGGTCTTACCCTCTACGCCGGACCTTTCGCATGTCCTTCGCCTACATCAACGGTTTCTGACTCGCCTCACAGCCGGCAGACTGTGAAAAAGAGATCCCACAACCCCGCATGCGCAACCCCTGCCGGGTATCACACGCATACGGTTTGGCCTCATCCAGTTTCGCTCGCCACTACTCCCGGAATCACGGTTGTTTTCTCTTCCTGAGGGTACTGAGATGTTTCACTTCCCCTCGTTCCCTCCACACTGCCTATGTGTTCAGCAGCGGGTGACAGCCCATGACGACTGCCGGGTTTCCCCATTCGGACACCCCCGGATCAAAGCTCGGTTGACAGCTCCCCGGGGCCTATCGTGGCCTCCCACGTCCTTCATCGGTTCCTGGTGCCAAGGCATCCACCGTGCGCCCTTAAAAACTTGGCCACAGATGCTCGCGTCCACTGTGCAGTTCTCAAACAACGACCAGCCACCCATCACCCCACCCCTAAGGGCGAGTTCACTGGGGCCGGCAACTGAAGGCAACCATCACGGCCGTACCCTCAGATACCCAACAACGTGCCCGACACGACCGACCATCCTCCACGTTCCACGCCGAAGCAGTACTAGTGAAAAACAACCTGTCGTGCCGAATAGTCAACGTTCCACCCATGAGCAACCACCGTCGAACATTTGCCGACGTAGTGGCCTCTGACCAAGCAAGCTTGGTAAGAAGTGCTCCTTAGAAAGGAGGTGATCCAGCCGCACCTTCCGGTACGGCTACCTTGTTACGACTTCGTCCCAATCGCCAGTCCCACCTTCGACAGCTCCCTCCCACAAGGGGTTGGGCCACCGGCTTCGGGTGTTACCGACTTTCGTGACGTGACGGGCGGTGTGTACAAGGCCCGGGAACGTATTCACCGCAGCAATGCTGATCTGCGATTACTAGCAACTCCGACTTCATGGGGTCGAGTTGCAGACCCCAATCCGAACTGAGACCGGCTTTTTGAGATTCGCTCCGCCTCGCGGCATCGCAGCTCATTGTACCGGCCATTGTAGCACGTGTGCAGCCCAAGACATAAGGGGCATGATGACTTGACGTCGTCCCCACCTTCCTCCGAGTTGACCCCGGCAGTCTCCTGTGAGTCCCCATCACCCCGAAGGGCATGCTGGCAACACAGAACAAGGGTTGCGCTCGTTGCGGGACTTAACCCAACATCTCACGACACGAGCTGACGACAGCCATGCACCACCTGTATACCGACCACAAGGGGGGCACCATCTCTGATGCTTTCCGGTATATGTCAAGCCTTGGTAAGGTTCTTCGCGTTGCGTCGAATTAAGCCACATGCTCCGCTGCTTGTGCGGGCCCCCGTCAATTCCTTTGAGTTTTAGCCTTGCGGCCGTACTCCCCAGGCGGGGAACTTAATGCGTTAGCTGCGGCACCGACGACGTGGAATGTCGCCAACACCTAGTTCCCAACGTTTACGGCGTGGACTACCAGGGTATCTAATCCTGTTCGCTCCCCACGCTTTCGCTCCTCAGCGTCAGTAATGGCCCAGAGATCCGCCTTCGCCACCGGTGTTCCTCCTGATATCTGCGCATTTCACCGCTACACCAGGAATTCCGATCTCCCCTACCACACTCTAGCCTGCCCGTATCGACTGCAGACCCGGGGTTAAGCCCCGGGCTTTCACAACCGACGCAACAAGCCGCCTACGAGCTCTTTACGCCCAATAATTCCGGACAACGCTTGCGCCCTACGTATTACCGCGGCTGCTGGCACGTAGTTAGCCGGCGCTTCTTCTGCAGGTACCGTCACTCTCGCTTCTTCCCTGCTGAAAGAGGTTTACAACCCGAAGGCCGTCATCCCTCACGCGGCGTCGCTGCATCAGGCTTTCGCCCATTGTGCAATATTCCCCACTGCTGCCTCCCGTAGGAGTCTGGGCCGTGTCTCAGTCCCAGTGTGGCCGGTCGCCCTCTCAGGCCGGCTACCCGTCGTCGCCTTGGTAGGCCATCACCCCACCAACAAGCTGATAGGCCGCGGGCTCATCCTTCACCGCCGGAGCTTTCAACCCCGTCCCATGCGGGACAGAGTGTTATCCGGTATTAGACCCCGTTTCCAGGGCTTGTCCCAGAGTGAAGGGCAGATTGCCCACGTGTTACTCACCCGTTCGCCACTAATCCACCCCGAAGGGCTTCATCGTTCGACTTGCATGTGTTAAGCACGCCGCCAGCGTTCGTCCTGAGCCAGGATCAAACTCTCCGTGAATGTTTTCCCGTAATCGGGAGACACATCACGAGAGCGGGACGATCAGCCGGAATAAGACCGACCGTCCACAGCGTCCTCGCTGTGTAATTGCCTACCGGAACCACAAGGGCCCGGCAGGACTTTCAAAGGAACCACCAACCTGCCGAAGCAGGCCGGGGTATCAACATATCTGGCGTTGACTTTTGGCACGCTGTTGAGTTCTCAAGGAACGGACGCTTCCTTTGTACTCACCCTCTCGGGCTTTCCTCCGGGCTTTCCCTTCGGTCTTGCGTTTCCGACTCTATCAGACTCTTTCGTGTCCGATTCCCGGTCGAAGCGGGTTCCGCTTTCCAGGTTTTCGCTTTCGCGTTTCCCTTTCCGGCGGTTCCAACCTTACCAGACTCTTTTTCGTTACCGTTTCCGGTTCGAATTTGATTCCGATGGCCGATTGGAGTGGCCTTTGCCTTTCGGCGGATCCGACTTTATCAGAAGTTCTGAGTCGGAATTCCCGCCCCCTGCGGGGTGACCTCCACGCACGAGTGCGCAGGGTGCTTCCCGGTCAGGCGGAGCCGTAAACGTACTGGAGCGGGGCGCCCCGATGCAAATCGGGGGCCCCGCTCCGCAGTTCGCGCCTGTCGGGGCGTCAGACCTCGACGACGACGGGAAGGATCATCGGGCGCCGGCGGTAGGTGTCGGAGACCCACTTGCCCATCGAGCGACGGACGAGCTGCTGGAGCTGGTGCGGCTCCACCACGCCGTCCTGGGCGGACTTGTTGAGCGCTTCCTCGATCTTCGGCACGACGGCGGTGAATGCCGCGTCGTCGATTCCGGAGCCCCGGGCCTGGATGTACGGACCGCCCGTGATCTTGCCGGACGAGCTGTCGACCACGATGAAGACCGAGATGATGCCCTCGTCGCCGAGGATGCGACGGTCCTTGAGGGAGGTCTCCGTGACGTCTCCGACCGAGAGGCCGTCGACATACACATAACCGGCCTGCACCTTGCCGACGATCTTGGCCTTGCCGTCGACGAGGTCGACGACGACGCCGTCCTCGGCGATGACGATGTGGTCCTTGGGCACGCCGGTGAGCGCACCCAGTTCGGCGTTGGCCCGCAGGTGGCGCCATTCGCCGTGGACCGGCATCAGGTTCTTCGGCTTGCAGATGTTGTAGAAGTACAGCAGCTCGCCGGCCGAGGCGTGGCCCGAGACGTGGACCTTGGCGTTGCCCTTGTGGACGACGTGTGCACCCCAGCGGGTCAGGCCGTTGATCACGCGGTAGACCGCGTTCTCGTTGCCCGGGATCAGGGACGACGCGAGGATCACCGTGTCGCCCTGGACGATCCGGATCTGGTGGTCGCGGTTGGCCATGCGGGACAGTGCGGCCATCGGCTCGCCCTGGGAACCCGTGCAGACCAGCACGACCTCGTCGTCCGGCAGGTCGTCGAGGGTCTTGACGTCGACGACCAGGCCCGCGGGGACCTTCAGATAGCCGAGGTCACGGGCGATGCCCATGTTGCGGACCATCGAGCGGCCGACGAAGGCGACCCGGCGGCCGTACTCGTGTGCCGCGTCGAGGATCTGCTGAATCCGGTGTACGTGGCTGGCGAAGCTCGCCACGATGATGCGCTTCTGGGCGTTGGCGAAGACCGTGCGCAGGACGTTGGAGATGTCCCGCTCGGGCGGTACGAAGCCGGGAACCTCTGCGTTCGTCGAATCGGAGAGGAGAAGGTCGATGCCTTCTTCGCTCAGCCGGGCGAAAGCGTGCAGGTCGGTGAGACGGCCGTCCAGCGGGAGCTGGTCCATCTTGAAGTCACCGGTCGCGACTGCCATGCCCGCAGGCGTGCGGATGGCGACCGCGAGAGCGTCCGGGATGGAGTGGTTGACCGCGATGAATTCGCAGTCGAAGACGCCGATGCGCTCGCGCTGGCCCTCGGCGACTTCGAGGGTGTACGGACGGATGCGGTGCTCCTGGAGCTTCGCCTCGATCAGGGCGAGGGTCAGCTTGGAGCCGATGAGCGGGATGTCCGGCTTCAGTCGCAGCAGATACGGGACACCACCGATGTGGTCCTCGTGTCCGTGCGTGAGGACGATGCCCTCGATGTCGTCGAGACGGTCCCGGATCGTGGTGAAGTCCGGCAGGATCAGGTCGATTCCGGGCTGCTCCTCCTCGGGGAAGAGCACTCCGCAGTCGACGATGAGCAGGCGTCCGCCGTACTCGAAAACCGTCATGTTGCGGCCGATTTCGCCGAGGCCGCCCAGAGGGGTGACGCGGAGGCCACCCTTCGGGAGCTTCGGCGGGGTGCCGAGTTCGGGGTGCGGATGACTCAAAAGACTCTCCTTACCACGCACGCCACGTACCGCTGAGGCACGTGGCGCGCATGTCATTCGTGCACTTGCTGTTGTCTGTGATGTCGCTCTTGCGAATGTTCTTCGCGTATTCAGTTGTGAAGTCTGTGGTTACAGCTGTACCCCACCGGCGGCGAGATCGATCTTGAGCTGCGCCGTTTCCTGTGCGGTGAGTTCCACCAGAGGGAGGCGCAGCGGGCCGGCGGGCAGGCCCTGGAGGGCGAGCGCGGCCTTGGTGGTGATCACGCCCTGGGTGCGGAACATGCCGGTGAAGACCGGCAGGAGCTTCTGATGGATCTCCGTGGCCTTCTGGACGTCTCCGCCGAGGTACGCCTCGATGAGGGCGCGCAGCTCGGGGGTGACGACGTGACCGACGACCGAGACGAAGCCGATGGCGCCGACCGAGAGCAGCGGCAGGTTCAGCATGTCGTCGCCGGAGTACCAGGCGAGGCCGGACCGGGCGATGGCCCAGCTGGCGCGGCCCAGGTCGCCCTTGGCGTCCTTGTTGGCGACGATGCGCGGATGCTCGGCGAGCCGGACCAGCGTCTCTGTGTCGATCGGCACACCGCTGCGGCCGGGAATGTCGTAGAGCATCACCGGTAGACCGGTGGCGTCCGCGATGGCCGTGAAGTGACGGAAGAGGCCTTCCTGCGGCGGCTTGTTGTAGTACGGCGTCACCGCGAGAAGGCCGTGGACGCCGGCGCGCTCGGCCGTGCGGGCCAGCTCGACGCTGTGGCGGGTGTCGTTCGTGCCGATGCCGGCGACGACATGGGCCCGGTCCCCCACGGCTTCCAGTACAGCCCGTACGAGCTGGTCTTTCTCCGCGTCGCTGGTGGTCGGGGACTCGCCGGTGGTGCCATTGATGATCAGGCCGTCATTGCCTGCGTCCACCAGATGGGCGGCGAGCCGCTGGGCGCCGTCGAGGTCGAGTGCGCCGTCCGCCGTGAAGGGCGTGACCATAGCGGTGAGGACCCGCCCGAAGGGGGTCTGCGGAGTGGAGATCGGAGCCATGGGTAACACGCTACTCGTTGCTCAGCGCGCGGTGTCCCCTCGGGGGGACAAGGGATAGGAGCCCGGCACTGCCTGCTCGGGGGTTCAAGCAGTGCCGGGTCCGTTTGATCAGCCTAGATGAACTTCACGAAACGCCGCAATACGGACACCGCCTACGGAGCTACGCGTCCATTTTTGTTGAAGGCTGCATGGGTGAGCGGCATGAGCTGCGCCCACTGCTCCTCCATCTGTTCACCGACCATTTCGATCTCCCGCTGGGGGAAGGACGGCACCTTCGCCAGCTCGTGCTGGGTGCGCAGGCCGAGGAAATGCATCAGCGAGCGGGCGTTGCACGTGGCGTACATCGACGAGAACAGCCCCACCGGGAGCACGGCACGGGCGACCTCGCGGGCCACTCCGGCGGCGAGCATCTCCTGGTAGGCCTCGTACGCCTGGCGGTACGCGTCCTCCATCACACGGCCCGTGAGCTCCTGCTGGGCCGCGGTGCCCTCGACGAACTCGTATTTGCCGGGGCGGCCCTGCTGAACCAGCTTGCGAGCCTCATCGGGGACGTAGAAGACCGGCTCCAGCTCCCTGTAGCGGCCCGATTCCTCGTTGTACGACCAGCCGACCCGGTGACGCATGAACTCGCGGAACACAAAGATCGGGGCGCTGATGAAGAACGTCATCGAGTTGTGCTCGAACGGGGACCCGTGGCGGTCGCGCATCAGGAAGTTGATGAGCCCCTTCGAACGCTCCGGGTCCTTGCTGACCTCCTCCAGGGACTGCTCTCCGGCCGTGGAGACACGGGCGGCGAACAGGACGTCGGAGTCGGCCGCGGAGTGCTTCACCAGCTCGACGGTGACATCGCTGCGGAAGCTGGGCTTTGCGGGCTCGGGGGTCTCGGTCACCGGCGGGGTCCTTCCAATTGCGTCGCTCGGGCGGCGCCCACTCTACGGGCCGCCACTGACAACGAGGCACGGAAGGCCCGTCCGGGGATTTCTTCGGCCAATCAGGTGATTCGGGGCACCGAACGGGCGTGCCGCGCGTCTCACTCTGTAGCAGCACCTGTAACAGAGATCAAGGAGAGTTTCCTCATGTTCCGCCGGCGTGAAGCCGTCCCGTTCGCCTTCGTGGCCGAGGCCGACCGATTCCGTAGCAACGTCGCACCGCCGCCCCGGGAACGCGCCACCGCCGCCCAGCTGGCGGCCCGTTCTCTCGTAGGACTGACGGTGCTCGCAGGCCTTGCCGGATCATTGATCCTCGGCCTTCCCGCGCTTGCCCCGGCCCAGGCTCCCTCGCACACTCAGCAGACCGAAGCCGCGCACGGCCCCTGACTCGTACGGGGCCCCTGGGGTGGTAGCGGCGGTGGCCTGCTCGGTAGCCTCACCGGGCACAGCAATCGAGCGTGCTTGTGAGTGAGGATCAGTCGTGCCCCTGCCCTTTCTGACGGCCGACCGCGCGTTTGACGCGAGCGCTGAGGACATCGCGCTGCCGTTCGACGACCACGACAGCTGGCGGCGCCCCTACCGCCCCGGGCCGTGGCGGGTCGCCGCGGCGGCCACCTTGTTGTTGCTCGCCTCGTACGTGCTGATCGCAGGCATGATCATCGCGTTTGCCGGGGCACTGCCCGGGGCCTCAGCATGCCTCGGGCTCGCCCTTGTGGTGATTCTCTGCGCCCTGCGGATGCTGCGGGTCGGTGCCTGGGTGAGCCGCCACGGAGTGCGGCGCGTGGGCTTCTTCATAACGACGACCGTGCCGTGGAACCGGGTCACCGCGGTCCGCACCGTGCAGCAGCCGGTGAAGTGGCTCGGGTTCCCGCGCACGGTGCAGGGGCAGGCCCTGATCCTCGTACGTCTGGGTGGCGACGCCGTTCCGCCCCTGCTCACCGACAGCAACGCGGACTTCTTGGGGCGCAGCGAGGCGTTCGACCGGGCCGCGGACACGATAGAGGCCTGGGACGACGAGTACCGGCTCAGCTAGTGCTCCGAGCCCGCCCGGCGGCCGGTTACGTCCTCGGTCGCCGGACGGACTCGGATGACGTTCTCAGTCGCCGGACGAGCTCGATGTGACCGCCGGGCTTGATGTCCTCATGTGGAGGGCGATGGCGCGCTGCATGGCCTTGCGGGCGCGCGGGGTGTCCCGGGCGTCCTGATAGGCGACGGCGAGCCGGAACCAGCAGCGCCAGTCGTCCGGGGAGTCCTCGGTCTCCTCGCGGCGCCGTGCGAAGACGGCGTCGGCCGAGTCCCGGTCGATACGACCGGCCGGGGTACGGACCAGCTCGTCGACGGGCAGACCGCCCTCTGCGTCCAGCTCTGCGGCGAGGGCGTTGGCCCTGCGGACGAACTGGGTGTTCTTCCAGAGGAACCAGATACCGATCACCGGCAGGATCAGCACCGCGACCCCGAAGGTGACCGTGAGCAGCGTGCCGTGCTTGATGAGCAGCAGGCCACGGCTGCCGACCAGGGCGAAGTAGAAGACCAGGACGGCAGCGGTGACGAGGTAAGTGATCTTTGCGCGCATGGCGGTGGGCTCAGTCAGTTCAGGTCGAGGAAGTTTTCCAGGCCGAAGGTGAGGCCCGGAGTGGTCACCACACGGCGTGCACCCAGCAGGATGCCCGGCATGAAGCTGCTGTGGTGCAGGGAGTCGTGGCGGATGGTGAGGGTCTCGCCCTCGCCGCCGAGCAGCACCTCCTGGTGGGCGAGGAGGCCACGGAGCCTGATCGCGTGGACCGGGACCCCGTCGACGTTCGCGCCGCGGGCGCCGTCGAGCGCCGTGGCCGTGGCGTCGGGCTGCGGGGCGCAGCCGGCCTTCTTCCGGGCTTCGGCGATCAGCTGGGCGGTGCGGGTGGCGGTGCCGGAGGGGGCGTCGACCTTGTTGGGGTGGTGCAGTTCGACGACCTCGACCGACTCGAAGTAGCGGGCGGCCTGCTCCGCGAACTTCATGGTGAGGACGGCGCCGATGGAGAAGTTCGGCGCGATGAGCACACCGGTCTCCGGGGAGCCGGAGAGCCAGGTGTTCAGCTGCGCGAGCCGTTCGTCGGTCCAGCCGGTGGTGCCGACGACCGCGTTGATTCCGTGCCGGATGCAGAAGTCGAGGTTCCCCATCACCGACGCGGGTGTGGTGAGTTCGACCGCGACCTGGGCGCCGGTTTCCGCGAGCGTCTCCAGCTTGTCGCCGCGGCTGAGTGCGGCCACCAGTTCCATGTCGTCGGCGGCCTCGACGGCTCGCACCGCTTCGGATCCGATGCGGCCCTTGGCGCCGAGAACGGCCACGCGCAGCTTGCTCATTGCTCTGCTTCCTTACGGGTGGATTAGGAGACCGCTTCGTCGAGGCGGCCGGCCTGCTTGTCCTTGAGCGGACCGATGACGGAGAGCGAGGGGCGCTGTCCGAGTACCTCGCCTGCCACTGCCCGGACGTCGTCCGGGGTGACCTGCGCTATCCGGCTCAGCATGTCGTCGACCGACATCTGCTCGCCCCAGCACAGCTCGCTCTTGCCGATACGGTTCATCAGGGCGCCGGTGTCCTCCAGGCCGAGGACGGTGGAGCCGGAGAGCTGGCCGATGGCACGCCCGATCTCTTCGTCGCTCAGTCCGTCGGACGCTACCCGGTCGAGTTCGTCGCGGCAGATCTTCAGGACGTCGTGGACCTGGCTGGGCCGGCATCCCGCGTACACGCCGAAGAGTCCGCAGTCGGCGAAGCCCGAGGTGTACGAGTACACGCTGTAGGCGAGGCCGCGCTTCTCACGCACCTCCTGGAAGAGGCGGGAGCTCATTCCGCCGCCCAGGGCGGTGTTGAGTACGCCGAGTGCCCAGCGACGGTCGTCGGTGCGGGCGAGGCCCGGAACGCCGAGGACGACATGGGCCTGCTCGGTCTTGCGGTTGAGCAGCTCGACCCGGCCCGCCGTGCGCAGGGTGCGAGAGCCTTCGCGGGGTGCGACCGGGACGGCTTCGGTACGGGACAGGGCACCCGCGCGCTCGAAGGCCTTGCGGACCTGGCGTACCACCGTGGCGTGGTCGACGTTGCCGGCGGCGGCGACGACCAGGTGGGTGGGGTCGTAGTGCTTCTTGTAGAAGCGGGCGATCTGGCCGCGGTTCAGTGCGTTGATCGTGTCGACGGTGCCGAGGACCGGGCGGCCGAGGGGCGTGTCGCCGAGCATCGTGTGCGCGAACAGGTCGTGCACGCAGTCGCCCGGGTCGTCCTCGGTCATCGCGATCTCTTCGAGGATGACGCCGCGCTCGGCGTCGACGTCCTCGGCGGCGATCAGCGAGCCGGTCAGCATGTCGCAGACGACATCGATGGCCAGTGGCAGGTCGGTGTCGAGGACCCGCGCGTAGTAGCAGGTGTACTCCTTCGCCGTGAAGGCGTTCATCTCGCCGCCGACCGCGTCGATCGCGGACGAGATGTCGAGGGCGCTGCGCTTGGCCGTGCCCTTGAAGAGGAGGTGCTCGAGGTAGTGCGTCGCGCCGTTCAGGCTGGGCGTCTCGTCGCGTGATCCGACATTGGCCCAGATACCGAAGGTGGCGGAGCGTACGGAGGGCAGGGTCTCGGTGACGATCCGGAGACCGCCGGGGAGAACGGTACGGCGAACGGTGCCGATGCCATTGGTGCCCTTGAGAAGCGTTTGGGTACGGGCGACGGCCCGCGCCTCCGAAGAGGTGCGGGCCGTCGTCACGGAACTACGGGACGTCACTTGGCAGCGTCGTCCTTCTTCTCGTCCTCTTCGCCCTCGATCACGGGGATGAGGGAGAGCTTGCCGCGGGAGTCGATCTCGGCGATCTCGACCTGGACCTTGGCTCCGACCGCAACCACGTCCTCGACGTTCTCCACGCGCTTGCCACCGGCGAGCTTGCGGATCTGCGAGATGTGCAGCAGGCCGTCCTTGCCCGGCATGAGCGAGACGAACGCACCGAAGGTGGTGGTCTTGACGACCGTACCCAGGTAACGCTCGCCGACCTCCGGCATGGTCGGGTTGGCGATCGCGTTGATCGTGGCGCGGGCGGCCTCGGCCTGCGAGCCCTGCTGGGCACCGATGTAGATGGTGCCGTCGTCCTCGATCGTGATGTCGGCGCCGGTGTCCTCCTGGATCTGGTTGATCATCTTGCCCTTGGGGCCGATGACCTCACCGATCTTGTCCACCGGGATCTTGACGGTGATGATCCGCGGGGCGTTCGGGGACATCTCGTCCGGGACGTCGATGGCCTCGTTCATCACATCGAGGATGTGGAGGCGGGCGTCGCGGGCCTGCTTCAGCGCGGCGGCCAGGACCGAGGCGGGGATGCCGTCGAGCTTGGTGTCGAGCTGGAGCGCGGTGACGAACTGCTTCGTACCGGCGACCTTGAAGTCCATGTCACCGAACGCGTCCTCGGCACCGAGGATGTCGGTCAGGGCGACGTAGTGGGTCTTGCCGTCGATCTCCTGGGAGATCAGACCCATGGCGATACCGGCGACGGCGGCCTTGAGGGGCACACCGGCGTTCAGCAGCGACATGGTGGAGGCGCAGACCGAGCCCATGGACGTCGAGCCGTTGGAGCCCAGCGCCTCGGAGACCTGGCGGATCGCGTAGGGGAACTCCTCGCGCGACGGCAGCACCGGCACGATGGCGCGCTCGGCGAGCGCACCGTGGCCGATCTCGCGGCGCTTGGGCGAGCCCACGCGGCCGGTCTCACCGACGGAGTACGGCGGGAAGTTGTAGTTGTGCATGTAGCGCTTGCGGGTCACCGGGGAGAGGGTGTCCAGCTGCTGCTCCATGCGGAGCATGTTCAGGGTGGTGACGCCCAGGATCTGGGTCTCGCCACGCTCGAACAGCGCCGAGCCGTGCACGCGCGGGATGGCCTCGACCTCGGCGGCGAGCGTACGGATGTCCGTGACGCCACGGCCGTCGATGCGGACCTTGTCCTTGATGACGCGCTCGCGGACCAGCTTCTTGGTCAGCGCGCGGTAGGCACCGGAGATCTCCTTCTCGCGGCCCTCGAACTGCGGGAGCAGCTTCTCGCCGGCGATCTCCTTGATGCGGTCCAGCTCGGCCTCGCGCTCCTGCTTGCCGGCGATGGTGAGCGCCTTGGCGAGCTCGGTGCTGACGGCGGCGGTGAGCGCCTCCAGGACGTCGTCCTGGTAGTCGAGGAAGACCGGGAACTCGCCGGTGGGCTTGGCAGCCTTGGCGGCGAGCTCCGACTGGGCCTTGCAGAGGGCCTTGATGAACGGCTTCGCGGCCTCGAGACCGGCGGCGACGACCTCTTCGGTCGGGGCCTCGGCGCCGTCCTTGACGAGCTGGATGGTCTTCTCGGTGGCCTCGGCCTCGACCATCATGATCGCGACGTCGCCGTCCTCCAGGACGCGACCGGCGACGACCATGTCGAAGACGGCGTCCTCGAGCTCGGTGTGCGTCGGGAAGGCGACCCACTGGCCCTTGATCAGGGCGACACGGGTGCCACCGATCGGGCCGGAGAAGGGCAGGCCGGCCAGCTGCGTGGAGCAGGAGGCGGCGTTGATCGCGATCACGTCGTACAGGTGATCGGGGTTGAGCGCCATGATCGTCTCGACGATCTGGATCTCGTTGCGCAGGCCCTTCTTGAAGGAGGGGCGCAGCGGCCGGTCGATCAGACGGCAGGTGAGGATCGCGTCCTCGGAGGGGCGGCCCTCGCGGCGGAAGAAGGAGCCGGGGATCTTGCCCGCGGCGTACTGCCGCTCCTCGACGTCCACCGTGAGGGGGAAGAAGTCGAGCTGGTCCTTCGGCTTCTTGGAAGCCGTGGTGGCCGACAGCACCATGGTGTCGTCGTCCAGGTACGCAACGGCGGAGCCGGCGGCCTGCTTGGCCAGGCGGCCCGTCTCGAAGCGGATGGTGCGGGTGCCGAAGGTTCCGTTGTCGATAACGGCCTCGGCGTAGTGGGTCTCGTTCTCCACTAGCGTTTTCTCCGATACATATCGTCTTCTCGCCCCCACGCCCGTGTGGCGGGGGACGGTGCGGAGAAGCGCTCCATCGGCGGGCCGGTCTTCGATCGAAGCACCCGGGTTGCTCTGTCCGGGGGCCACTACCGAGGACCGGCGGCGGGGAGCCTGCTTCTTCCGCTCGTCTGCGGGACGTTCCGGGACCAGGTTACTGAGATTCGGCTCAGCTTGGCATTCCGGTCGACCGGGCGAGCCGGTCACGTCCCGTACAAGCTGTTGCACGCACACCTGTACGTACAACAAAGGGAGCGGTTCCCTCAGTCGTGGGAACCGCTCCCTTCACGGCGTCTTACTTGGCACCGCCGGCCGCACCGCGGCGGATGCCGAGGCGGTCGACCAGGGCACGGAAGCGCTGGATGTCCTTCTTGGCCAGGTACTGCAGGAGGCGGCGACGCTGGCCGACCAGGATCAGCAGACCACGACGGGAGTGGTGGTCGTGCTTGTGCGTCTTGAGGTGCTCCGTCAGGTCCGAGATGCGACGGGAGAGCATGGCCACCTGGACCTCGGGGGAACCGGTGTCACCCTCCTTGGTGGCGAACTCGGACATGATCTGCTTCTTCGTAGCGGCGTCGAGCGACACGCGGTACTCCTCTTTGATGTTCGATGCGCCCACGAGTGCCCCTGGTCTTGATCTCAGGGGGTCTTCCGTTACTCGAGGACGAAGGTCCGATGAGCGCAGCCCTCAGGATGATCCGGGAGCGCGTACACAAACGGCCGTCACACAGCGTACCAGGCCGGCAGAGCCGGGTTGCCGGGGGCTGGTGAGAGACGTCCGGGTGCCGGTTTGTCCTCCATCGCCGGACGGGCTTGATTGTGCCCGGCCGAGCTCGGTTCAGCCGGTGAGGGCTCGCGCCCTGGCGAAGACGTCCAGTACTGCCAGGCAGAGCGGGACCGGGGAGAGGAGGAGGGCGCTCTCCGTGAGGTCGAGGAGGCGGCCCCAGAACGGGGAGAGCCCCTTACGGGGAATGATCAGACCGATCGCCGTCAGCAGTGCGGCGCCCGCGGCCACGGCCGCGGAGAGCCAGACCGTTCGGATGTCCAGGGAGCCGCTGTCCCCGTACCGGGCCAGCTCCCTCACCAGGTCGGCCGGCGGTTTCAGGGAGAGGCCGAGGACCAGCAGGGCGACCGCGCCGATGCCCGCCACCAGGACGCAGGCGACCTGCGAGGTGTAGCGGAAGAGGCGGGCGCGCAGCAGCATCGCGAGTCCGGCGGCGAGGGCGAGGAGCCGGCCCCAGACGTTGCCGGAGAAGCCCAGGACGGCGGCGGACCCGACGACGACGGCCGCGCAGCCGCCGACCAGACCGAGCAGCATCTCGTGGCCGCGGCGGGCCTGGGCGGCGATGCGGTCGGCGTCGACGGGGACGCCTTCGGGCTCCGGGGAGGCGTTCGGGTCCGCGAAGCTGTCGTCGTAACCCCCCGGGGCGGTGCGTGGCGATGCGTAACCGATGGGCAGCCGGGCGAAGCGGGCGGAGAGGCCGGGCAGGAAGGCGACGAGGCCGAGGGCGACCGGGGCGCAGACCGCGGCGGTCCCGGTGGCGGAGACCCCGGTGAGGATCGCGACGAAGGTGGCGAGGGTGCCGACGGTGGCGACGAAGGTCGCCGCGACGAACGGGGCGTCGCCGCTCGGGGTCAGAGCGACCAGGACGACGGACGCGACCAGGACGGCCACGCAGCCGAGCAGGAACTGCAGCCGTCCGGGGCCCTGGCCGGCGTCCGGGCCGATGATGCCGGAGCCTGCGATGAGTACGAGGGGCAGCGCGCCGAGGCCGAGTGCGACGGCGGTGGCGCGATCCCCGTAGACCCGGGCGCGTACCCCCGCGAACGCGGTGAGCAGCAGTCCGGCGGAGCCCGCGATGATGCCGGGCAGGCTGTGCATGTCGTGCCGGACGGGGTCGGCGAACCAGAGGACGAAGCCCATCAGCACGAGGAGCAGTACGCCGCCCAGCAGACCGGCGCCGCGCAGCAGTTCGTCGCTCCACAGGTGGCGGTCCCGGGTGACGGCCGAGGCGACGGCGTCCGACACGTCGTCGAATACGGCGGGCGGCAGTGACTGCGCGAACGGGCGCAGGCTGAGCAGTTCGCCGTCGAGCACCTGCTGGGCGGCGAGCGTGCGCGCCCCGTCGAGCACCGTGCCGTCGCGGCGCACCAGGTGGTAGCCGGTGGGGTGGCCGGCTGCCTGGGTCTGGCCGGTGAGACGGAGGATCTCCGGGTAGATGTCGGCGACTGCGATGTCCTCCGGCAGGGCGACGTCGATACGGCTGTCGGGCGCCACGACAGTGACGCGGCAGAAGCCCGTCGCTGCAGTCGTACTCACGTGTCTGGTCCCCCTGATTCGCGGTTGCGCACGGTGCGCGCGCCACCCTACCGGGAGGAGGAAAGGTGATCGGCAAGTAGGATCACCGTCGCGCGGAGGGACGTCCGCAAGCAAAGGCAGCCACGGGGGGCTTCGGTGCGGGTTCGACCGGTCTTCCGCCCGTCCGTACCGAGGGATTGATGTTCCGGTGAGCCAGATCGTCGTGAAACGACCTCCGCGGTCCCTGCCGCCCGAAGTGCCCACGGACGAACTGACGTTGGAGGCCCCTCCCGAACTGCCGCGCGGGCAGCAGGAGGGCATGCTGATGCAGATCCTGCCGGTGCTCGGCATGGGCTCGTCGGTGGTCTTCTTCTTCTCGCCGCAGGCTCCTCCGTTCATGCGCATCATGGGCGTTCTGATGCTTGTCTCGACCGTCGGCATGGTGATCGCCCAGCTCGTCCGCCACCGCCGCGGTACGCAGGGGCAAATGGCAGATGTGCGGCGCGACTACCTCAAATACCTGGCGCAGACGCGGCGTACGGTGCGCCGGACCGCGCGCGCCCAGCGCGACGTGCAGCTGTATCTGCAGCCCGCTCCTGAGCAGTTGTGGTCGGTGGTCGCCGAGGGCAGCCGGGTGTGGGAACGGCGGGTCGGGGACAACGACTTCGGGCAGGTGCGGGTCGGGCTCGGGGCGCAGCAGCTGTCGACTCCGCTGATCGCCCCGGACACCGCGCCGGTGGATGAGCTGGAGCCGATGTGTGCGGGGGCGATGCAGCAATTCCTCGCGGTGCACGGGTCGTTGGACGGACTGCCGATGGCCGTGTCGATGCGGGCCTTCTATCACGTGACGGTCTCCGGTCAGCCGGAGGCGGCGCAGTCGGCGGCGCGGGCGCTGGTCGCGCAGCTGGTGACGCTGCACTCCCCCGAGGATCTGATGGTCGCCGTGGTGGCCGCACCGGGTGCGGTGGCACGCTGGGACTGGACGAAGTGGCTTCCGCACGCGCAGGTGCCCGGGCAGCTCGACGGGGCAGGTACGAAGCGGTTGTTCGGCGACGATCTGGGTGAGCTGGAGCAGTTGCTGGCGAGCCGGCTGGAGGGGCGGCCGCGGTTCGGGCGGGAGAGTCAGCCGCTGCTGGACCAGCCGCACATCGTGGTGGTCCTCGACGGCGGGATGGTGCCGCCGGATTCGTTGTTCGCGGCGGCCGAGGGGCTGCAGGGTGTGACGATCGTCGAGGTCGTCCCGGGTGAGCTGGACGAGCCGCGCGGCGGGCTGTCGGTGGTGGTGCGGCCGGGACTGCTGCGGCTGGAGTCGGGGGCGGGACTGGCGTACGAGGGTGTGCCGGACGGGATGTCGCTGCCCGCGGCCGAGGCGCTGGCCCGGCAGCTCGCACCGCTGCGGATGGGCGGGGGCGACGACGACGAACCGCTGCTCGCCAACCTGGACTTCACGGACCTGCTGAACCTCGGCGACGCGGGGGCGGTCGATGTGGCGCGCACCTGGCGGCCGCGGTCGGTCTCCGAGCGGCTGCGGGTGCCGATCGGGGTCGGTGAGGACGGTCAGCCGGTGATGCTGGATCTGAAGGAGGCCGCGCAGGAGGGCATGGGTCCGCACGGACTGTGTGTCGGTGCGACCGGTTCCGGCAAGTCGGAGCTGCTGCGGACGCTGGTCCTGGGGCTCGCGGTCACGCACTCCTCGGAGACGCTCAACTTCGTGCTGGCGGACTTCAAGGGTGGTGCGACGTTCGCCGGGATGTCGCACATGCCGCACGTGGCGGCGGTCATCACCAACCTGGCGGACGATCTGACGCTCGTCGACCGCATGGGTGATGCGATCCGCGGTGAGCTGCAGCGGCGGCAGGAACTGCTGCGGTCGGCCGGCAACTACGCCAACATCCACGACTACGAGAAGGCGCGGGCGGCGGGCGCGGCGCTGGAGCCGCTGGCCTCGCTGGTCCTGGTCATCGACGAGTTCTCCGAACTGCTGGCAGCCAAGCCGGACTTCATCGACATGTTCATCCAGATCGGTCGCATCGGCCGCTCGCTGGGTGTGCATCTGCTGCTCGCCTCGCAGCGCCTGGAGGAGGGCAAGCTGCGCGGTCTGGACACCTATCTCTCGTACCGGATCGGGCTGCGGACCTTCTCGGCCGCCGAGTCGCGTACGGCGCTGGGGGTGCCCGACGCGTATCACCTGCCGTCGGTGCCGGGTTCCGGTTATCTCAAGTTCGGTACGGACGAGATGACCCGGTTCAAGGCGGCGTACGTGTCGGGGACGTACCGCACAGGTGGGCCCGATCTGTCGGTGGGGACGCTGCCGGTCGAGCGGCGGCCCGCGGTGTTCAGCGCACTGCCGGTGCCGGTGGTGTACGCGGCGCCGGACCCGGCGCATGTGGTCGCCTCGCGGACGAGTACGGAGGACGACGCGCTCGCGGACACGGTCCTCGATGTGATCGTGCGGCGCCTCGAGGGGCAGGGGGTGCCCGCCCATCAGGTGTGGCTGCCACCGCTGGACCGGGCGCCGACGCTGGACCAGCTGCTGCCGGGGCTCGCGCCGACCGCGGACCGGGGGTTCACGGCGACGGAGTACACACGGCCGGGTGGGCTGACCGTTCCGCTCGGTCTCATCGACAAGCCGTTCGAGCAGCGGCGTGAGGTGCTGTACCGGGACTTCTCCGGTGCGGCGGGCCACATGATGGTGATCGGCGGTCCGCAGTCCGGCAAGTCGACGATGATGCGGACGCTGATCTCGTCGTTCGCGCTCACCCACACCCCGCACGAAGTGCAGTTCTACGGACTCGACTTCGGCGGTGGCGGACTGGTCTCACTGGCGGAGCTGCCGCATGTGGGCGGGATGGCGTCGCGGCTGGATCCGGAGCGGGTGCGGCGTACGGTCGCCGAGGTCGCAGGGGTGCTGAACCGGCGCGAGGAGTTCTTCCGAGCCCACTCCATCGACTCCGTCGCCACGTACCGGCGCAGGCGCGCTCTCGGTGAACTGCCGGGCGAGCCGTGGGGCGACGTGTTCCTGGTCGTCGACGGCTGGGGCGGCTTCCGGGCCGAGTACGAGATGCTGGAGCAGGTCGTCACCGACATCGCCTCGCGCGGTCTCGGGTACGGCGTCCACGTGGTGATCACGGCCGCCCGGTACATGGAGGTGCGCGCCGCGCTCAAGGACCAGATCCTCGGCCGGCTCGAACTGCGGCTCGGCGACGTCATGGACTCCGAGTTCGACCGCAGGGTCGCGGTGAACGTTCCGCAGGGAGTGCCGGGACGTGGCCAGGTCCCGGAGAAGCTGCACTTCATGGGTGCACTGCCGCGTATCGACTCCACGAGCAGCGCGGCGGATCTCTCCGACGGCACGGCGGGCTTCGTCGAGACGGTGAAGTCCAACTGGGCGGGTCCATCGGCGCCCGCCGTACGGCTGCTGCCGCGGAAACTGCCCGCCGAGCAGCTGCCGAAGGGCTTCGAGTTCCCGCAGCGCGGGATCGCGATCGGTATCGACGAGACCGACCTGGAACCGGTGTTCGTCGACTTCGAGACCGATCCGTTCTTCCTGATCTTCGGCGAGAGCGAATCGGGGAAGACGAATCTGCTGCGTCTGATCGCGAAGCAGATCGCGGAGCGCTACTCGCCCGACGAGGCGAAGCTCGTCGTCGGCGACTACCGGCGGGCCCTGCTGGGCGCGCTGCCGGAGAGCCATCTGCTGGAGTACGCGCCGATGGCGAGCTCCATGCAGATGCACATGGAGGCGCTGGCCGGTGTGTTCTCGCGGCGGCAGCCGCCGACGGACGTCACCCCGCAGCAGTTGCGCGACCGCAGCTGGTGGACCGGGCCGCAGATCTTCATCGTCGTCGACGACTACGACCTGGTGGCGACGAACGCGGGCAACCCGCTCGCCCCGCTCGCGGAGTATCTGCCGTTCGCCCGGGACACGGGCGTCCGGTTCATCATCGCGCGCAACTCGGCGGGAGCCTCGCGATCGATGTACGAGTCGTTCATGCAGCGCATCAAGGAGCTGGGGGCGCAGGGCGTGGTGCTGTCCGGCGATCCGTCCGAGGGCGATCTGATCGGGCCGGTACGGGGGCATCCGATGCCGCCCGGGCGCGGGTACTTCGCCTCCCGACGGCGGGGGAACCCGCTGGTGCAGATCGGGCGGCTGCCGGAGCAGCGCTGAACCGCGGGGACCGGGAGTGGTTCCCGGCCGACGACGGTGTGGGCCAGTGCCTCAGCAACGTCGCGGGCAACCGCAGCCGCGTCGCGTACATGCTGCGACGCGGCTTCCGTGTGGGGCGCGCGGTCCGTACCACCGCCGGTCGGAAGCTGTCCATACCGGGCCTGTGGGCCGTGGGAGCGGGGATAGTCTGCACGCGGGCGACGAACGTGTTCCGCCGCAGGAGAGGAAGGGCATCTGATGGGCACGCAGCAGGAGAAGGACGAGCTGTACGCACTCGACATCTCGGGGGTCGAGTGGCTGAGTGCGCCCGGTACGGAAGAGGCCGAGGAGCGCGTCGAGATCGCGCATCTGCCGGGCGGGGCCGTGGCGATGCGGTCCTCGCTGGATCCGGAGACGGTGCTGCGGTACACGGAGGCCGAGTGGCGGGCGTTCGTACTGGGTGCGCGGGACGGCGAGTTCGACCTGACGTAGGACACCGTACGGACGGGAGAAGGGGCACGCTGCGACGAGCGTGCCCCTTCCGCCTGTGCGGTGCCGCGGTCAGTACGCCTCGGTGAACAGGCGCGAGGCCTTCACGTCCGTCGAGCGGTAGCTGTCCTTGCCGGACTCGATGATCTTCGCGACGTGCTCCAGGCGGGTCTTCATGTGCTCCGCCTTGCCCTTGTACTTGGACTGGAGGTGCACGTACTCCCCGTGCGCCTCACCGTCCCAGGTGTCGGTGACGACCTTCAGTGCCGCATCCATCTCCTGGAGGTCCTTGATGATGTTCTGCGAGACCACACGGATGCGGTTCGCCATCTCCTGGACGCTCTCGTACCTGACCTTGGTGTTCGGGTCGGTCGCCATCTGTCTGCTCCTCGGTGCTCGGCGTGTGTACGGAAGGGTGCTGCGGCGCGGCTCAGATGCCGTTCAGCCCGGAGGTGTTGCCGGACGACGCCGGCTCCTTCACCGCGTTGAAGGCCGCGCGGACCTCGTCGTCGTTGGCGTTGCTGAGGTTCTTGGTCTGGCCGACCGCGTTGAGGAGCACGTTGAGGAGCCGGCGGATCTCGTCGTGGTCCTCGTTGATCACGATCTGTGCGGATGTGAATCCCGAGGCGCCGACACCCGTCCACCCCGCGCTGACCGTCGCGAGGATGTCGGCCAACTCCCTGGACTGCTTGGACACCTGCTCCGCGGTTTCGATGATCTTGTTCTTCGCCTGGACGATCGGATCGTCGGCAAGTCCGAAACCACCTGCGGGGTTGGTCATCCGGAGGTCCTATCTCTGAGTTCCCGGTCCTGTCCGCCCATCGCGGCCAGGGTTCCTGCCTGCCCCGTGTGCTCCGGTCGCGGAGTCGGGGAAGTGCGGGGACGGGGAAGGGCATGGCAGTGTTCCCACGCCTCTGAATCGGATGCGACCACTTCTCGTTCCCCCGTCACACACGTGAAGTCAGCTACCACCCTAGTCACTTCGTCATCTCTCCCCAACTGCGCTTTATGGGGAGGGATCCACTTCACCGGGCGGTGCTGTCATCGCAAACCGCGTCGCCGCCGGACATCGCGGACGACCGTCGCGGTACCGGCGACCACGGAGATCAGTACGGCCGCTATGGCCAGGGCGTAGGTCGCGTACCGCTCGCTGCGTTCCTGCGAGGTCTCCGACAGCGACAGATGCGCGGGCGAGGGGGCCTGGGCCCGGGGCGGGGCCGGGTCGGGGTGCGGGGTGTCCTGCGGGGTGTCGTCGCCGGAGAGTGCGCGGACCGGGTCGACGACGCCCCAGCCGACGAAGTCGTCGTGGCCGGTGACGGAGCGTTCGGCGGTCTGCTCGATCCGGGCGACGATCTGGGGCGCGGTCCATTTCGGGTACTTGGCGCGCATCAGGGCGGCTACCCCGGCGACGTACGGCGCGGAGAAGCTGGTGCCGTTGTCGGTGCACTGGCCGTTGCCGGGAACGGTGGAGACGATGTCGACGCCGGGTGCTGCGACGCCGACGAACGTACCGGCCTGGGAGAAGGCGGCGCGCTCGTTGTTGCGGTCCGACGAGGCGACGGCGAGGACGCCGTCGAAGGCCGCCGGATAGGTGTTCCTCAGCTTGCCGTCCATGCCGTCGTTGCCCGCGGAGGCGACCACGACGACGTCCTTGGCGAGCGCCCTGGCCACTGCCTTCCCCAGCGGGGAATCCGGGGTCAGCGACTTCGTCGTGTCCTGGGAGATGTTGATGACCTGGGCGCCCTCGGCGATCGCGTGGCCGATCGCGGCGGCCATGGTGGTGTCCTTGCCGCTGTTCTTCTCGTCGTTCTGGCGGATCGGGATGATCGTGGCCTCGGGCGCCAGGCCGACGAAGCCGGTGCCCTTGCGGGGGCGGGCGGCGATGATGCCGGCGACCTTGGTGCCGTGGCCGACCTCGTCGACGGTGCCGTCGCTCCGGCCGCCCTTGAGGTAGTCGGCGCCCGCGGAGGCGTCGACGGCGGTCTGCAGCTGCGGGTTGGTGTTGTCGACGCCGGTGTCGATGACCGCGACGCGGACGCCCCTGCCCTTGGTGTCCTGCCACAGTTCGTCGAGCAGGACCCGCTGCAGCGACCAGGGGCGTCCCTCGTACTGCTTCTTCATCGGGAAGGCGCATTCGCCGCTGCCGTCTATCCCGACGTCGCCCCGGTCGCCGGGGTGTTCCTCGGCGTACGCCGCCCAGGGTGCCGCCAGTGCGGCCAGCGCGGCGGTGGCCGCCACCGTCAGCAGGGCCGTCTTCCGGTACAACATCTGTTCCTCTCCCCCGACTTCTACGAGCCCTTCGCGAATGCCGTGGTCACGAACCCTGGGGCTGGCGAGCGCTGTTGGTGTCGAGCCGCGGGCCCTTGGACAGGAACTCGGACCAGGCGAGCGGGACGAGAGCGGGCGTCACCTTCTCGTATCCGAGCCTGATCTGCGCCTGGCTGGGTTCGGGGCGGCCGTCCGTCCCGTTCTGCTGCTCGCCCGCCCCGATGTCGGAACGCTCGGCGTCGCTGTCGCCGTTCGCCTGAACGGCGTACCGCAGTCCGGTGTCGGTCACCAGGAAGAGTGAGCCGTCGGGGCTGGCCTGCTGCCCTCGGAACTGGGTGTAGAGGAGGCCGCTGCCGGGGGTGACGTACGTGCTGGTGCCACCGGCGCTGATGGAGGCGGGGTACGCGGTGCCCGCCCAGGTGCTGAGCGTCGGGCGGCCGTTGCCGTCGACCTTGCGCAGCACGCTGCAGATGGTGTCGTGGTCGCCGCTGCCACCGTCGGCGGCGTTCACCTGGACGGTCTTCCGCGTGGGCCAGTGTGCTGCCTGGCCGGTGAAGGCAGCGGGGTCCGGGACGAACTTCTGGAGTCCGACGGCGCGCGCCTCGCTGTTCAGGTCGAGGCCGGCGGTCCGCGGGGAGTTGATCAGCAGCCAGGCGGTGAACTCGGAGACCGGCTGGACCTTGCCGTCGAGGACCACGTAGTGGGTGGTGCCTTCGCCGTTACGGGTCCGCAGGACCATGCCGACCCTGTTCTCCTCCGTGGAGAGCTGTCCTTGGATGTGCGCGTTCGCGCCGACGGTGCCGGGAATCTGCGGGAAGACGATCGGGCTGCCGTCGTTCAGGGTGGCCAGCCAGTCGTCGGTGACGGACTGCGGCTGCCGGCTGCCGACGAGGGCGCCGGTCAGGTGGCCGTTGTCGGCGGCGGTCTCGTCGATGCGGTATTTGGTGCCGCTCGCATCGACGAGATAGCGGGCTCCGGTCTGGCCCTTGACGTACAGGACCTCGCCACCGCTGAGCCTGTTGGCGCCGTCGGTCCGCCTGTTGTCGCGTTCGGCGAAGACGAAGGCGGCCTTCTGCACGGTGTTGCCCTTGCCTCCGGGCTGTTCGCAGACGGCCCACCGCTTGGCCGTGCCCGCGTCGTTCGCCTCGGGCAGCCGGTCGGGGGCGTACGGGATGCCGAGGACCGGTCCGCGCGGCGGGCTGCCCGCGTCGAGGATGTCGTCGGGTACCTGGATGACGTCGTACTGCTGCGGGGTGAGGAGCAGTCGGGCGGAGGCGAGGTTCAGTACGGGATGCAGCAGGGTCTTCTTCTTCGTGCCCTTGCCGGTGGTGAGCACGACATAGCGGGTGGTGGACTGCTTGCCGACGATCACGTTGGTGAAGGGCTTGTCCCAGTCCTTGGGTGCGGTGGGCTTGAACATGCCGTAGGCCCCGAAGCCCGCGAGGATCAGCGCCCCGGCCACCATGCTCGGGAGGACGGCGCGCAGGGGGCGCGGCGCGCCCTCCTCGGTGCCGGTGGGCGAGGGTTGGAGAAATGCCGCCACCGTGCGTTTCTTCGCAAAGGTGTACGCGTTGAGTTCATCCCGCCGTGATGTCATGAGTCTGCGTGTCTCCCGTGTCTCCCCGCGCGGCTCCAGGAGTTCGCGTCCCCCGACCCCTGCGCCGGCCCCCCGGATGCCGGACCGCGCTGCCGGACAGGCCCCTACTATGCCTGCTGACCCCGGGCGACTGCGGGGCGGGTAGGGTGATCCAGCCGCCAAAGCCCCGGCGGGACAGGGGTGATCGGGTCGAAACGGGGGCCTTATGAACGGGGGAATGCCGGAATGATGTCTTCCGCGACGCGGACACGTCCGGCCGGGAACGCACCACCCCCCGCAGCCCGTACACCCACCGGAGCGGCGTCCTCCCCGTACCCGCCCGGCGGACCGGCGCGCGGCTCCTCCGGCCCCGGCCGACAAGCCGTCCCGCGGCTGAACGGACGCCCCGGACACTTCGGTTCGTTCCGATTGCAACAACTCGTACTGATCGAGATCGCGGCTGCGCTGCTGCTCGTGTCCTGGGTGATCGAGCCTCTGCTGCTGGTTCCGGCCGGCGCGGTCGCCACTGCGCTGGTGCTGCTCGCCGTCCTCCGCAGGCACCGCCGTTCGCTGCCCGAATGGCTGGGCACCGCGATCGCGCTGCGCGCGCGTACCCGCAGGGCCGCGTCGCTGGTGCTGCCCGCAGGTACTGAGCCGGGGATCGCGCCCGCCGTCGAGTGCGACCCGGCGCTGCGCACGTACTCGTTCAGCGACCGTGACCGGCGGCCGGTCGGGATGATCGGCGACGGTACGTTCCTCACGGCCGTACTGCAGATCGAGTCGGACGCCACGGCCCTGCGGCCCGACCGGTCCGCACAGCCGTTGCCGCTGACCCTGGTCCGGGATGTCCTCGACGTCGACGGCATCCGCCTGGAGTCGGCGCAGATCGTGCAGCACACCCAGCCCGCGCCCGCTCCGCATCTGCCCCCGCAGTCCGTCGCGGCACGCAACTACGCACCGCTGCAGGCCCGGACGGGATCGCCCGCGGTCCGGATCACCTGGATCGCGCTCAAGCTGGACCCGGAGCTCTGCCCGGAGGCCGTGCAGGCGCGCGGCGGCGGGGTCGAGGGAGCGCAGAAGTGTCTCGTACGCGCTGCCGATCAGCTGGCCAGCAGACTGACGGGGGCCGGTTTCCGCGCGACGGTGCTGACCGAGCAGGAGTTGACGTCGGCGATCGCGACCTCGGCCTGCGTCAGCCCGTCGGCGATGGAGCAGGCGGGCCGGACCCACACACCGGCGCGGCGCACCCAGGAGAACGCGCGGACGTGGCGCTGCGACGACCGGTGGCACACCACCTACTGGGTGGGACGCTGGCCGCAGTTCGGCGGGGCGACGAGCGGTGGCGGGGCGTCGATGCCGCAGCTGGTCGCACTGCTCACCTCGCTCCCGGCGCTCGCCACGACCTTCAGCCTGACGCTGGGACACGGCGACCGGCAGGAGGTCTCGATCGCCGGCCATGTCCGGATCACCGGACGCAGCGACGAGGAACTGCTCACCGCCCGGCACGAGTTGGAGCGCACCGCGCGTGGCGTGAAGACATCGCTGGTGCGACTCGACCGCGAGCAGCTGCCCGGTGTGCTCGCCACGCTGCCGCTCGGGGGTACCCGCTGATGTCCGTACCCACCAGTGCCCGCGCCCGGCTGGGCTTCGGGCTGATCGGACCGCGTCGCAGCCGGCACACGGTCTCCGTCGAGCAACTGGCCTCGATGGCCCTGCCGCTCGGCGACGACGGCATGGTGATCGGTGTGGACGCCGAGGGGCGGCCCGCCGTGCTCGGCATCAACCGGCCGACGCCGTACGACGTCACACTGATCGGCGGGCTGTGGACGGCGCAGGTGCTGGCCCTGCGGGCGGCCGCGACCGGCGCCCGGATCGTCGTGGAGACCGGCCGGGCCCACGCCTGGACGGGGCTCGCACAGGCGGCCGGGGGTGGCCAGCCGTGCATTTCGCTGCACGACGTGGGACGGGTGCCACCGCAGGGCGCCTCGGCCGGCAGCCCGGTGGTCGTGGTGCGGGACTGCGGGATGCGGCCGCCGCGCGGGCGAGTGGTGTCCGGGCCCTGGCAGTCGGTGATGACGCTGCTGCCGTATCTGAGTCCGGTGGCCCCCGGATTGATGAAGAAGGCGTCCCTGGTGGGGATTCAGCGGGTATCTCCCGACGAGGCCGCGCAGATCGGGCGAATCGCTCATCTGCCGGTCGCCGCGACGCAGGCGCTGTCGACGCTGGCGGACGGGGTCACCCTCTGGTGCACGGAACGGGACCGGCAGTTCGTGATGACGCAGGCCACCGATGCGGAGACGGGGCTGCTGGGCGGCGCACGACGGATGGACTGACCGTCGCACGCGCGCGAGGTACGTACCGGTCCGGGCAAGGCGCACGGAATGTTCACATATCCGTGTGCAGATGTATGAGTTTGACCGCTTCGCTCGTCATGCTCTGACCTACTCGGTTCACTTGGGGGCTACGCGTGACGTACTGGACAGCTCTTGCGGTGCCCTACGGCCTGCCGGAGGGGGCCCGATGACGATTAGGGTGGGTAGGGGCGCGGCAGTAGAACCTGCGGGCAGGCAGTGCGCGTCCCAAGGGGGAGAGCCGGGCGGTTCGGAATACGGGAACGGTCGCCCCCACCCACCACGGCACAAGGGTGCTCGACCACACCAGGAGGCAAAGTGAACGGCGATCGGGACGAAATCCGAGAGGGCTGGAGCAGGCCCGTCGACGAGTCGTCCGACGCGGAGCCCGCCGAGATGACGGGTGAGTTCACCATCGACTACACCCCGCCCGCCTGGTACACGCAGAACGCGTCCGGGGACTCGTCGGGCGGGGCCGGATCGCACCTGGCGCCGCCTCCGCCGCCCAACGGGGCGCCGGTGTCCGTGCCCGGGCTGCCGGCCGGGGGCGGCTTCGAGCCCACCTGGGCTCCGGCACCGCCCGCAGCCGCACCGCCGGTGGCACCGGTCGCGCCGACACCCCCTGCTGCTGCCGCTGCCGCTGATTCCTCTTCCTCCCCCGCGCCCGGGGCAGGGGAGGCAAGTGGTGCGCCGGCTCCTTTCGGAGGCGGAGACCTGGAGAGCGGCGCGACCATGCGGTTCTCGCCGGCCGCGCTGAAGCGGGAGATCGCGGAGCGGGAGGCTGCGGCCGCGGAGGCCGCG
Organism: Streptomyces sp. NBC_00353; assembly: GCF_036108815.1. Lineage (NCBI taxonomy): Bacteria > Bacillati > Actinomycetota > Actinomycetes > Kitasatosporales > Streptomycetaceae > Streptomyces > Streptomyces sp. NBC_00353. Next base: position 3,475,895 of record NZ_CP107985.1, read on the forward strand.
GACGCCGCTGTGGCCGCGACTGCGGCCGCGACAACTGCCCCGCCGGCAGACGGGGCCGGTGCCGGTGATCGTGGCGGGGACGGTGGCGCTGCCGATTCTGGCGCGACCGCCGGATCCGATTCGGGACAGCCTTCCGACGTGGCGACCGGCGACGGCGACGGCGATGCGGGACCGGTGACCGATGCGGTCAGGGACTCCGTTACGGACGAGGTTCCGGCCGACGTTCCTGCCGACGCCGACGAGCCTGTCGGCCCTGCGCCCTCGGACGCCATTTCGGACGCGGTGCCGCCGAACGCCCCGCCGGCCGCTGCGCCGCCGACCCCTTGGACCCCGGCACCGCCCGCGCAGGGCACTCTGCCGCCGCTGCCGCCCGCCTTCCAGCCCGCCGCGCCGCAGCCCGACGCGCCCCAGCCGGCGCCGCAGTGGCCGGCGACGGGGCCTGCCCAGACGAACCAGGCGCCCGGCGGTTACGGGTTCCCGAACCCCGCGCAGGCGCCGCACACGCCTCAGGCACCGCAAGCGCCTCAGCTGCCTGCCCAGCGGAACGCCCCGGCGCCGCAGGGCGGTTACGGATTCCCGCCGCAGCCGCAGGCGCCCGCCCAGGGAGTGCCGCTGCCGCCGCAGGTTCCGCAGCACCCCGCTCCCCCCGCGCCGCCGGTGCAGGGCGCATACGGGTTCCCGCAACCGCCTCAGGTGCCGCAGCCACCGCAGTGGCCCGCACAGCAGAGCGCCCCGCAGCCGCCCCAGGCCCACCAGGCGCCCCAGCCGCCGGTCCAGGGCGCGCCCAATCTGCCCGCGCCGGTCGCGCCCCAGCCGCCCGCCCACCAGCAACAGCCCCAGCAACCCCAACACCTGCACCCGCAACAGCAGCCGCCGCAGGGTCCGCCCGTCGACCCGCGCACCGGCGCGGCCTGGCCCACCCCGGTCACCCATGACCAGCGCGAGCGTTCCGTGCCCGGCGCACCCCTCGGTTACACGGCGGCTGTGGAGCTGTCCTCCGACCGCCTGGTCCGGGGCAAGCAGAAGGCCAAGAGCAGCCGTGCGCCGTCCGCCGCGTCCCGCTTCAAGCTGGGCAACAAGAAGGAGGAGGCCGAGCGGCAGCGCAAGCTCGACCTGATCCGTACGCCCGTGCTGTCGTGCTACCGGATCGCGGTCATCAGCCTCAAGGGCGGTGTCGGCAAGACCACGACGACCACCGCACTCGGCGCGACCCTGGCCACCGAGCGCCAGGACAAGATCCTCGCCATCGACGCCAACCCGGACGCCGGTACGCTCGGCCGCCGCGTGCGTCGCGAGACCGGGGCCACCATCCGTGACCTGGTCCAGGCGATCCCGTACCTCAACTCGTACATGGACATCCGCCGCTTCACCTCGCAGGCGCCCTCCGGTCTGGAGATCATCGCCAACGACGTGGACCCGGCGGTCTCGACGACCTTCAACGACGAGGACTACCGGCGCGCGATCGATGTCCTCGGCAAGCAGTACCCGATCATCCTCACCGACTCGGGTACCGGTCTGCTCTACAGCGCGATGCGCGGAGTGCTGGACCTCGCCGACCAGTTGATCATCATCTCGACGCCGTCGGTCGACGGTGCCTCGAGTGCCTCCACGACGCTGGACTGGCTGTCGGCGCACGGGTACGCGGAACTGGTGCAGCGCTCGATCACCGTCATTTCCGGGGTCCGCGAGACCGGGAAGATGATCAAGGTCGATGACATCGTGCAGCACTTCGAGACGCGCTGCCGGGGCGTGATCGTCGTACCGTTCGACGAGCATCTGTCGGCCGGCGCCGAGGTCGACCTGGACATGATGCGCCCGAAGACCCGCGAGGCGTACTTCAACCTCTCCGCGCTGGTCGCCGAGGACTTCCCGCGCGCCCAGCAGCAGCAGGGCCTGTGGACGTCGGACGGCAACAACCCGCCGCCGCAGTTCGCCCCGCCGATGCCCGGACACCAGACGCCCGGTCAGCAGCCGTACGCACCACAGCAGACGGGCCAGCCGTATCCGCCTCAGCAGCCCCAGCAGCCCTACCCGCCCCATCAGCCGTACGGGGGACAGCAGCCGTATCCCCCGCACCCCGGTCCCGGTGCACAGCAGAACGGCTGGCAGCAGTCGTTGCCGTCCCAGGCCCAGTCCCCGGCGAGCCCGGCCGGCCCGCCCGCGCCGCAGCAGCACGGCGGTCAGCCCGGCTTGCCGGCACAGCAGGACCACCCCGAACTGCAAGGCCCCGTCCCGCCCGCGGGCTGGCAGCAGCACCCTCCGCAGCCACCGCCAGCGCCTCAGCAGTAAGGCATCAGAGGTCTAAACCAATGAGGGCCCGCACCGTCCCGACGGTGCGGGCCCTCTGGGCATTCCTGCAGCCCACACGCCGTTTGGGGCACCGTTGACGCGACTCGACCGGCGCTGGTAGACCTTCGCTTCACCAGTTGGCGAACCAGAGATCAACCCGCCTTCTCCGTGCGAGTCATGACGCGAGGTCCCTGTTCATGGTCACAAGAGTCCCACCACCCTCCGCTCAGCCACGCTCACGTATGCGTACCCTCCTGGCATCCGGTGCCGCGGCCCTCGCATTGGCGGCCGGATCGATCGTCCCCGGGATGCCCGTCGGCGCCGCCCCGCAGCAGGCGCAGGCAGCCGACAACGGCAAGACGACGCTGACCGTCGCGGTCGCACAGAGCGTCGACTCACTGAGCCCGTTCCTCGCTCAGCGGCTGATGAGCACCAGCGTCCACCGGCTCATGTACGACTTCCTCACCAACTACGACCCCAAGGACAACCACACGGTCCCTGGGCTCGCCACCAAGTGGGAGCCGTCCGCCGACAAGCTGACCTGGACGTACACCATACGGCCCAACTCCAAGTGGTCGGACGGGCAGCAGGCCACCGCCGAGGACGCGGCGTGGACCTTCAACAAGATGATGACCGACGAAGGTGCCGCCACCGCGAACGGCAGCTTCGTCGCGAACTTCAAGAAGGTGACGGCGCCCAGCCCGGAGAAGCTGGTCATCGAGCTGAAGCAGCCTCAGGCCACCATGGCCGCACTCGATGTGCCGATCGTGCCGAAGCATGTCTGGGAGAAGGTCGGGGACTTCTCGAAGTTCAACAACGACACCAAGTTCCCGATCGTGGGCAACGGGCCGTACATCCTGACCGACTACAAGGTCGACCAGTATGTGAAGCTCAAGGCCAACAAGAGCTTCTGGCGCGGCGCCCCCAAGTTCGACGAACTGGTCTTCAAGACGTACAAGGACCAGGACGCCGCGGTCGCCGCCCTGCGCAAGGGTGAGGTCTCGTTCGTCGCGGGCGCCCCCGCGCTCACGCCCGCCCAGGCCGCGTCCCTCAAGGGCGACAAGAACATCAAGGTCAACGAGGGTCCGGGCCGCCGCTTCTTCGCGCTGGCCACCAACCCGGGTGCGCAGACCAAGGACGGCAAGAAGTTCGGCGACGGCAACAAGGCCCTGCTCGACCAGAAGGTCCGTCAGGCGCTCTTCCTGTCGATCGACCGCAAGACCATCATCGACAAGGTCTTCCAGGGCCACGCCGTCGAGGGCCAGGGCTACATTCCGCCGCGTTTCTCGGACTACTTCTGGCAGCCGTCCGACAGCCAGAAGCTGTCGTACGACCCCGACCGGGCGGGCAAGCTCCTCGACCAGGCGGGGTACAAGCTCAAGGGCGACCAGCGCGTCGGCAAGGACGGCAAGCCGCTCGACCTGCGCATCCTGTGCCACGCCACGGACCCGAACGACAAGGCGATCGGCAAGTACCTCAAGGAGTGGTGGGGCAAGCTCGGCATCGGCCTGAAGGTCGACTGCCGCGACGACGTCTCGGTGCCCTGGTACGCCGGTGAGTACGACCTCGCCTTCGACGGCTGGTCCGTCAACCCGGACCCGGACTTCGTCCTGGGCATCCACACCTGCTCGGCCCTGCCCGCCAAGGCCAAGGAGAGCGCAGCCACGGACAACTTCATCTGCGACAAGACGTACGACGAGCTGTACAAGAAGCAGCTCGCCGAGTACGACCCGGCCAAGCGGGCGGACATCGTCAAGCAGATGGAGTCGTGGATGTACGACTCCGGGTACATGAACATCATCGCGTACCCGAACGCGGTCGAGGCGTACCGCACCGACCAGATCAAGTCCATCACCACCATGCCCGAGGCGGCCGGCAACATCTACGGCCAGGACGGGTACTGGAGTTGGTGGTCGGCCGTTCCGGCGGCCGCCGACGGCAAGAACGGTTCGGCCGCCGACAGCGGTGGCAGCTCGACCGGTGTCGTCATCGGCATCGTCGTCGCCGTGGTGGTGGTCGCCGGTGGCGGGTTCCTCCTCGCGCGGCGCCGCCGCAGCACGGCGGAGGAACGCGAATAATCACGCGAACGGGATGAGAGGGACCGGCAGGGGGCCACGACATCGCATCCCCCTGCCGGTCCCTCCAAGTGCAGCACGAGTAACGAGAGTTCCCCCATGACAGCTGACAGCACTCCGGCGCTCGTGCAGAACGCGGATGCGGACATCGACGGCCGGGCTCCGGCCGGGCCGACGGTCGCCCGCGACGCACGGGCGCGCAACATCAAGGTCTATCTCCAGTACGTGGCGGCAAAGATCGCGGGAGCGGTCGTCTCCCTGTTCGCCGTTCTGGTCACCAGCTTCTTCCTCTTCCGCCTCATCCCCAGCGACCCCGTGAAGCAGATGACCGGCGGCCGCCGCGTCTCCGCCGAGCAGCTCCAGTCGCTCAGACACCAGTTCGGCCTCGACCAGCCGCTCTGGAAGCAGTTCACGAGCTACGTGGGTGATGCGCTGACCGGGGACTTCGGTACCTCGTTCCAGTTCCACAGCCCCGTCATCGACAAGATCACCGAGGCGCTCCCGGCGACGCTGCTGCTCACCGGCACGGCATACGTCCTCTACACGGCGCTCGGCATCTGGCTGGGCACCCGTACCGCCTGGCGCAACGGCTCCCGCAGCGACCGCTTCAACACCGCGTTCGCGCTCACGCTCTACTCGGTGCCGTCGTTCTGGCTGGGCCTGCTCCTGATCATTGTCTTCTCGGTGGGCATCGGCCCGATCCCCGGCATGTTCCCGACGGGCGGCCTGGAGTCGGGCGGCGAGACAGGCCTCGCCTATGTCCTCGACGTCGCCCATCACCTGGTGCTTCCCGTGATCACACTGGTCGCGGTCGGCTATGCGCAGACACTCCTCGTGATGCGTTCCTCGCTCCTCGACGAGATGGGCAGCGACTATCTGACGACAGCCCGCGCGAAGGGGCTCCGTGACGATGTCGTACGGCGCAAGCACGCCGTCCCGAACGCGATGCTGCCCACGTTCACACTGATGTTCGTGAACCTTGGTCATGTGGTGGCGGGCCAGATCCTGGTCGAGACGGTGTTCTCCTGGCCGGGACTCGGCGGTCTCTTCTACCAGGCGCTGAGCGTGCCCGACCTTCCCCTCGTCCAAGGGCTGTTCTTCGTCTTCGCCACCGCGGTGATCCTGGCGAACACCCTCGCCGACGTGCTGTATCCGCTGCTCGATCCCCGGGTGGGCCGATGACGACCGAACCGTTGCCCGTGCAGAACGAAGCGGGCGTGACCAAGACCCCGCGCGCCCTGGCCCGGGCCCGCAAGCGCCAGTCACTGGCCCGCTTCTGGCGGGAGTACCGGACACACCGGGGCGGCCTGTGGGGGCTGGCCGGGCTCATCCTGATCGCACTGATCGCGGTGTTCGCGCCCACGCTGGCCGGCGCCGACTCGCAGAGCGTCACCGACGCACCGGGGGGCGCGCTCGAATCGCCCAGCGGTGAATTTCCGCTCGGTACCGACCAGTTCGGACGCAGCGTCCTGGCACTGCTGGTATGGGGCGCCCGCGTCTCGCTCACGGTGGGACTGCTCGCCGCGTTCCTGTGCGTGGCGATCGGCACGGTCGTCGGAATCGTCGCGGGCCACTTCCACGGCTGGTACTCGACGGTGCTGATGCGCGTCACCGACTGGTTCCTGGTGATGCCGACCCTCGTTCTCGCGATCGCGCTCGCCACGGTGATGGACCGCTCCATCTGGACGGTCATCCTCGCCATCGGCGTGACGACCTGGCCGACCACGGCCCGTCTGGTCCGCGCCCAGACGCTCGCCGTGGAGTCCCGTCCCTACATCGAGCGCGCCCGCGCCCTGGGCGGCGGCCACGGGCACATCATGGCCCGCCACGTCCTGCCGAACGTGATGCCGCTGGTGCTCGCGCAGACCACGCTCGTGATCTCCAGCGCGATTCTCACAGAGGCCACGCTCGCCTTCCTCGGCCTCGGCGACCCGACCATCACCTCCTGGGGCGGCATGCTTCAGGACGCGCGCGAGGCGGGCGCCGTGAGCGCCGGCGACTGGTGGTACCTGGCACCGCCCGGCATCGCCATCGCCCTGGTGGCGCTGTCGTTCACACTGTGCGGGCGTGCCATCGAGTCCGTCCTCAATCCCAAGCTGGGGGTGGCCCGTTGAGTACACCGAGCACACAGAGGAGCCCCCTGCTGGAGGTGCGCGACCTCTCGGTGACGTACGCCGGCGGAGCGCAGGCGGTCCGGGGCGTGAACCTCACCGTCGACGCGGGCCGGAAGCTCGGCATCGCCGGTGAGTCCGGGTGCGGCAAGTCGACGCTCGCGCTCGCGCTGCTGCGGCTGCTGCCCGCCCGGACGAAGGTCACCGGCGAGATCCTGCTGAACGGCGAGGACGTCCTCGCCATGAAGTGGGGCCAGGTCAGGGCCGTGCGCTGGGCGGGTGCCTCGATCGTCTTCCAGGGGGCCATGCACTCGCTCAACGCCGTGCACCGCATCGGTGACCAGATCGCCGAGCCGATCCTGCTGCACAAGAAGGCGACACCGGCCGGCGCGAAGAAGAAGGCCGGTGAACTCCTTGAGCACGTGGGGCTGCCGGCCGCGCGCGCGAACGCGTATCCGCACGAGCTCTCCGGCGGTCAGCGGCAGCGCGTGATGATCGCGATGGCGCTGGCCTGCGACCCGGACCTGATCATCGCGGACGAGCCGACGACGGCTCTCGATGTGATGATCCAGGCTCAGATCCTGCGGCTGATCGAGCAGCTGGTGTCCCAGCAGGACCTCGGTCTGATCATGATCAGCCACGACCTGGCGGTGCTCTCGGACACCTGTGACCGGCTCGCGGTGATGTACGCGGGCCGGGTCGTGGAGGAGGGCCCCTCCGCCGCGGTCTTCGAGGACGCCCAACACCCCTACAGCAAGGCCCTGTCGGGCGCCTTCCCGCGGATCGGCGACCGGTCCTCCCGGTTCGCGCCCCGCGGGCTGCCCGGTGACCCGCCGGACCCGTCGGCGCTGCCGGCCGGCTGCACGTTCCATCCGCGCTGTCCGGTGGCACTGGACTCCTGCACCACACAGGACCAGGAGCTGCGGGACGCCGGCGCGGCGCGGCGGGCGGCCTGCGTGCTGGTGGAGCCGGGGGCGGCCGACGCCTCGCTCCGGCAGGGCGCCGAGGAAGCAAGGAGCACATCATGACCACCACCACTCCTCTGCTCAGCGCAGAGGGACTGAAGGTCACCTTCCCCGGCCGGCGCGGTGCGGCCACGGCTCGCGCGGTGGACGGCGTCGACCTGGACATCCGGCCCGGCGAGATCGTCGCACTGGTCGGCGAGTCCGGGTGCGGGAAGACGACGCTGGCCCGCTCCCTGCTGGGGCTGGTGCCCCCGACGTCCGGGGCGGTCACCTTCGACGGCAAGCCGCTCGACTATGCGGGCCGCGCGCTTAAGGCGTACCGCAAGCGGGTGCAGCTGGTTCTCCAGGACCCCAGTGGTTCGCTCAACCCGCGGCACACGGTGTACGAGGCGGTGGCGGAGGGCCTACGGATCCACGGGTACGCCGGTGACGAACGGGCCGCCGTCGCGGAGGCCCTGTCGCGGGCCGGGCTGCGGCCCCCCGAGCGGTTCTTCCTGCGCTACCCGCACGAGCTGTCGGGCGGCCAGCGTCAGCGCGTTGTGATCGCGGGCGCCCTCGTCCTGGAACCGGAACTCATCGTGGCCGACGAGCCGGTGGCCTCGTTGGACGCGTCGGTGCGCGGCGAGATCCTGGCCCTGCTGCTGCGGCTGAGGGACGAACTGGGCCTGTCGGCCCTGGTGGTCACGCACGACCTCGGTCTGGCGTGGAACATCGCCGACCGGGTCGCGGTGATGTATCTCGGCCGGATCGTCGAGACGGGCGAGGTCGAGCAGATCCTGACGGCCCCGCAGCATCCCTACACCCAGGCACTGCTGTCGGTGCTGCCGGAGGCCGAGGGCGATCCGGTGATCCTCACGGGTGAACCGCCGGACCCGTCGAAGGTGCCGTCCGGATGCCGCTTCCACGCGCGTTGCCAGATCCTCGCCTCGGGCGAGGCGGAGCAGGCAGGAGTGGCGGACGCGTGCCGTACGAAGGATCTTCCGGTGCTCGCCGGGGGCGGGGAGACACAGGTGGCGTGCCACTGGGCGAACGCGGTGGTGGGCGCGCAGTCGTAGGGCGGTGGCCCTCCGGTCGGCCGGGCGTCCGGCCGACCGCTCCGGGTCGGACGCGGCCCCGTCCCGGTCGATGCCTCAGTGCTCAGATACTGACTGTCGGCGGCTTTTCGACCCGGGCCGGCCGCCCGGCCACCCCGGTGGCCGTCCCGGGGTCGGGCGGTGTCCGTTCCGCCGTCTCCAGGGAGCGTTCCAGCTTGCCGAGGAGCCGGCCCAGTTGACGTCGCTCGGCCCCCGTCAGCTCCGCCAGCATCCGCTCCTCGTTGGCGAAGTGCGCGACCGCGACCACATCGGCGATCTCGATCCCCCGGTCGGTGAGCCGCGCGTACACGACCCTGCGGTCGCCGGGATCGCGCTCCCGGGTCACCAGACCGGCCTTCTCCAGCCGGTCCAGACGCAGCGTGATGCCGCCGGTGGTGACCAGGGATATGTGGGCGAGTTCACCGGCGGTCCGTCGGTAGGGCGGTCCTGACCTGCGCAGAGCAGCGAGCACATCGAAGGCCGCCATGTTCAGGTCGAAGCAGTCGAAGAGGTCGGACAGCAGCCCCTGGTAGCGCAGGAAGCTGCGGTGCAGCCGGCCGAGCACCTCCATCGGGGAGGCGTCGAGACTCGGCAGCTCCCGCTTCCACTGCTCCAGAATGAGGTCGACCGCGTCGGGGCTGCTGGAAGCTCTACGAGTCATGTGCGGTGGGAGGACGGCGCCGGCGCCGGGACCCCGCGCCTCCTTCCGGGAATGGAGCGTGCGGTGCGGTAGTGACCGCCCACGATACAACCGGCACCCGGAGCCGGACCCTTGTGGTGGCTATCTCCAAGTGCTAGAAATCTCAGCATTAGCTGTTTCAGTTCTTAGATAACTCTCCGTGGTGACATCGGTGATCGACCGCTGCGCCGCTCCAGGAGGCACGGTCCGCATGCTCCTGCTCCCCACCGGGATGGTGGCGCCCACCCAGCGCACCATCCCCGACTTCGTCCTGGAACGTCCCGTGACGGCGGCCGAGGCCGTGGCGGCGGGGGCAACCCGCGGTGCGGTCTATGCGCAGGGCTGCAGCGATCTCTTCGCACAGTTCCGCGAGGGTCTCGACTGCCGGACCCTCGTGTCGCTGGAGCGCGTACCCGAGCTCGGCGCGGTCGAGTGGGACGGCTCGACGCTGGAGATCGGCGCCGGGGTCGATCATCATGCCGGCTCGCACGACGCCCGGGTGCGGGCCGCCCTGCCGGGTCTGGCCGCGGGCTGGGGCAGCATCGCCACCCAGCGGATCCGGCGGCGGGCCACCCTCGGCGGGAATCTGATGGCGCGACGTACCCGGTACGAGATGTCGGTGATGCTGGGCGCGCTCGACGCGGAGCTGGACTTCCTGACATTCGACGGGACGGTCACCGTCTCGCCGGCCGCACTGTGGGACCGGGCGGAGCCGCCGGGCGGTCTGCTGCGGGCGGTCAGGATCACGGACGTACGTCAGGTGTGGTTCGGGTACGAGCGCTCGATGCGCCCGCTGATGACGGTGGCCGCAGCGGTCCGTGCGGGGACGGTCACGATGGCGGTGGGCTCCGAGTACACCCGTCCGTACACCGTCGGCGCCCCGCTGGGCACCGACCCCACCGAGATCGCGGCCGCACTGCCCGAGGCGATCGGCGACGCGGCCGGGAGCGCCCGCTACCGGCGCCATGTCGCCGCGGTACTCCTCGGACGGCTGCTGGAACGACGCACCACCGGAGAGGGAACACCCCGATGAACAGCGACATGACCAGCGACATGGGCACCCGACTCACGATCGACTTCGCCGTCGACGGCCGGCCGCGCACCGAGCGGATCGCACCCAACACCGTTCTGCTCGACCTGCTCCGCGACCGCTACGGCATGACCGGTGTCAAGGCGTCCTGCGAGCGCGGCGTCTGCGGCGCCTGCACCACGCTGATCGACGGGACCCCCTCCGCCTCCTGCAGCGTCTTCGCGTTCAGCGTCGACGGCCGTGCGGTGGAGACCGTCGCGGGACAGGCCACGGGCGGGGAACTGAGTCCGGTGCAGCGCGCCTTCGCGGAGTGCGGGGGCTTCCAGTGCGGCTACTGCACCCCCGGCATGATCATGCTGACCACCGCCCTGCTGAGGGAGGACCCGGAGCCGGACGACGAGACGATCCGTTCCTGGATCTCCTCCAATGTGTGCCGCTGCACCGGCTATCAGATGATCATCGACTCGGTACGCAGGGCGGCCGAGCTGTCCCGTGACGACGAGCCGGCCCGTGACACCGAGGACGCCCGATGACCGGATCCCGCATCGGAACCCGCGACCGCCGCACCGACGCGACCCTCAAGGTCACCGGCGCCGCGCAGTACACCGCCGACATCCGGCTCCCCGGCATGCTGCACGCCAAGGTGCTCCGCAGCCCGCACGCCCACGCCCGCCTGGTGTCGGTCGACAGCGCCAAGGCCCGCGCGCTGCCGGGCGTGCACGCCGTACTGACCCGCGACGAGCTCGACGGACTCGACCCCACCTACGGCTACTTCATCAAGGACCAGCCGGTCGTCGCCCTGGACCGGGTGCGGTACGCGGGCGATGTGGTGGCGGCCGTCGCCGCCGAGTCAGAGGCGGTGGCGCTGCACGCGCTGGAGCTGATCGAGGTGGTGTACGAGCCGCTGCCGGCCGTCCCCGACATCGAGGCCGCTCTCGCACCCGACGCCCCTGAGCTGTTCGAACAGGCTCCGCCCGGCATCGTCCCTCCCTATGGGACAGGGGCCTCCGGTCAGCTCCGGCCGCGGCCCAACGTCTGTTACGAGTTCCGGTACGAGACCGGCCCGGACTCCGTCTGGGACGACTGCGACCACATCTTCGAGGACTCCTTCACCTTCTCCCGGATGAATCACTTCCATCTGGAGCCGTTCGTGACGGTCGCGGATGTGCGCGGCGAGGAGATCGAGATCTGGGCCTCGACCCAGAACCCGTTCCCGCTGCGCAAGGAGCTGGCACGGGTGCTGCGCACCCCGGAGAGCCGGATCCATATCCATGTGCCGTATGTGGGCGGCGGGTTCGGCTCGAAGCACAACTGCAAGACCGAGCCGATCGCCATCCTGCTGTCGCGGGCGGCCGGCCGGCCGGTGCGCTACTGCCTGACGACGGAGGAAGGTTTCCTCACGCTCAGCCAGCACGCCGCCGTCCTGAAGGTGAGGACGGGCGTCATGGCGGACGGGACGTTCGTCGCGCGCGAGAGCGAGGTGCTGCTGGACGCGGGAGCGTACTCCGACGGCAGCCCGCTGGTCGCGGAGAAGGCCTGCTACCGGATGCCGGGGCCGTACCGCTGGCAGCACATCCGTTCCTCCTCGTCGTGCGTGATGACGACGACCACACCGGCGGGTCCGTTCCGCGGCTTCGGGGCGACGCAGGCCACCTGGGCGTCCGAGAGCCAGGTCGACATGATCGCCGAGCGGCTCGGGATGGACCCGTACGAGCTGCGCATGAAGAACCTCAAGCAGCTCGGGGAGCCGTTCGTGCCGGGCGAGAGCGGGATCGACAGCGATCTCGCCGAAGGCCTGGACGCGGTCGCCGATGCGCTCGGCTATCAGGGGCGCGAGCGCGTACCCCATCGCGGTATGGGGCTGGCCATCGGTTTCAAGGACGGCGGAGGGGTGAACAAGCCCGCGCAGGCCCGGGTGAAGATCACGGCCACCGGCTCGGTCTACGTCAGCTCCGGCACTGTCGAGATCGGCCAGGGCGCCTCCACCTCGCTCTGCCAGGTCGCAGCCGAGGTGCTCGGCACGGATCTGGAGCGGGTGCGATACGCACCGGTCGACACCGATGTCACTCCTTACGACCAGGGCACCAACGCCTCGTCCGGGATGACGGTGATGGGCACCGCGGTACTCAGGGCGGCCCAGGACGCCAGGTCGAAGGTGCTCGCTTTCGCAGCCGAGCAGCTCCGCTGCGATCCGGCCGAACTGACCCTGCAGGATTGGACGGTACGCCGCGGGGAAGACGCACCGGTTCCGCTGCCGGGCCTGGTGGCGAGGGTCTTCGGCGGTACGGGGTACGAGTTCCACGGCGAGGGCTTCTTCAAGGCGCCGCTCTCCTCCGACGCCCCGCTGGAGTCCCCCTGCCTCTTCTGGGAGATCGGCTGGGCGGGCGCGGAGGTCGAGGTCGACCCGGACACCGGAAAAGTGACGGTCCTGCAGCTGGTGGCGAGCGGCGATGTCGGCCGGGCCGTCAACAAGCTGCTCTGCCGTGGTCAGGACGAGGGCGCTGCCGTGATGGGGCTGGCGCAGGCGATGTTCGAGGAGATGCGGTACGAGGACGGCGCACTGCTCAACGGTGAGGCGCTGGACTACCGGGTGCCCATGGCCGAGGACCTCCCCGAGCGTTTCGTGTCGATCACCCAGGAGCAGGGGCACGGACCCGGCCCGTTCGGCGCCAAGGGGGCCGGCGAGGGCGCGATGGTCCCGGTCGCGGCGGCCATCGCCAATGCGGTGCAGGACGCCACCGGTGCGCGGGTGACCACCCTGCCGCTCTCCCCCGAGCGGGTCTTCGACGCGCTGCAGGCACTGCCGCGGGAGCGCACACAGCTGCGCTGACCCGCACCGCCCCAACCGGCCCATGGCTCATCCGCCATAGGTCGGTGAGTCATGCCCGTGCCTCGCTCACCATCAAAATGCCTGTTCAGGCGGGGTTCACTTCGTTATGAAATTTAAGTGCTTAGTTGTTGACCCCTAAGACACTTCTTTCTAAGGTCACCGCAACTCCTCTGTTCGCGGAAGGATCCCCATGTCAATCGTGGCCACCGGCCCCACCGTGAGCTCCATCTCGGCCAGGCTCGAACGCCTGCCGAGCTCTCGCTGGCACATCAAGGTCCGCACGCTCATCGGCGCCGTCACGTTCTTCGAGGCGTTCGACCAGTTGCTGACCGCCTCCGCACTGCCCGTCCTGACCGAACAGTGGAAGCTGAGCACCGGCCAGGGCACGCTGATCGTCACCAGCGGTTCGGTCGGCATGCTGCTCGGCGCACTCGTCGCCGGCTGGCTCGGCGACCGCATCGGCCGGGTCCGTACCGTCGCGCTCGGCGTGGCCGTGACCGCGCTGGCCAGCCTCGCCGTCGCCGTCTCGCCCGGCTTCGCCCTGTTCACCGCCTTCCGGTTCGTCCAGGGGCTCGGCATCGGCGGCGTCGTACCCGTCGCCGCCACGTACATCAACGAGATAGCGCGCGCCGACCACCGCGGCCGGTTCGTGCTGCTGTACGAGCTCATCTTCCCGGCCGGTCTGGCCTCGGCGACGCTGGTCGCCAGCTGGGTGGTGCCCAGCTTCGGCTGGCGTGTGATGTTCCTGATCGGCGCCCTGCCCGTGCTGCTGGTGGTCGTCCTGCGCCGCCAGGTTCCCGAGTCGCCACGCTGGCTGCTCTCCCGCGGCCGGGTCGAGGAGGCCGAGCAGGTCATCGCCCGGATCGAGCAGGACGTCGAAAAGTCCATCGGCGCACAGCTGCCGGAGCCCGGCCCGGCGACAGCCGTCGAGACGGCCCGTGGCGGCCTGCGCGACCTGTTCACCGGCCGCTATCTGCGGCGCACGGTGGTCGTCTCGGGTCTGTGGTTCGTCGCGTACTACGTCAACCACGGCATCGCGACGTGGCTGCCCTCGCTCTACACCAAGACGTTCGGCCTCGATCTGCGCACCGCGCTGAACTACTCGCTGCTGAGCAATGTGACCGGGCTCATCGGCTGTCTCCTCGTGGCCCTGATCATCGACCGGGTGGGCCGCCGGATCTCGCTCACCATCGGGCTCGGCGGCGCGGCGGTCGCCCTGCTCTCGCTGGCCGTCTCCGGTGCCACCTCGGGCGGACAGGTCGCGGTCTGGGCGTCGGTCGCGACGCTCTTCGTCTTCGCGACCAATGTCAGCCTGTACCTCTACACACCGGAGCTGTACCCGACCCGCAGCCGTGCGCGCGGGGCGTCGTTCGGCGGGGTGTGGAACAGGCTCGGTGTCATCCTCGGACCGATCGTGGTCGGCGCCATCATCGGCTCGGGGGGCAGCCTGACGATGGTCTTCGCCCAGCTGGGCTGCATGGCCGTGGTGGGTGCGGTGATCGCACTGTTCGCGGTGGAGACCAAGGGGAAGACGCTGGAGGAGCTCAACTCCTGAGCCGCCTCCCGATACACCTACGGCTCCGGCCGGGACCGCTCTGCGCGGTCCCGGCCGGAGCCGTAGGTGAGAGAAGGATCAGCCGCGGTCGTACGCCGCGACCAGCTCGCTCGCCCGCTTCACATCGGCGGCGATCGCCACCAGCAGGTCGTCGAGCGAGTCGAACTTCGCCATCCCGCGGACGTACGCGAGGAAGTCGACGGAGACATGGAGTCCGTACAGATCAAGACCCACACGGTCGATCGCGTAGGCCTCCACCGTCCGCTCCGTGCCGTCGAACTGCGGGTTCGTGCCGACCGAGATCGCGGCGGGCATCGTCTCGCCGTTCGCGTTCAGCCAGCCCGCGTACACGCCGTCGGCGGGGATCGCGGTGTGCGGCAGGGTCTCCACGTTCGCCGTCGGGAAGCCCATCTCGCGGCCGCGCTGTGCGCCGCGCACCACGATGCCCTCGACACGGTGCGGACGGCCCAGGATCTCGGCGGCGCCCGCCACATCGCCCTCGGCGACGAGCCGGCGGGTGAGGGTGGACGAGAACGGCTCGCCGCCGCCCGCCTCGCCCCTCACATACAGATCGATGACCTCGACGCTGTAGTCGTAGGTCGCACCGAACTCGGTGAGAAGCTGCACGTTCCCCGCGGCCTTGTGGCCGAAACGGAAGTTGGGGCCCTCGATGACGAGCTGCGCGTGCAACTTGTCGACCAGCACCTTCACGATGAAGTCGGCCGGCGTCAGCTTCGAGAACTCGGTCGTGAACGGCAGGATCAGCAGCGCGTCCACTCCCAGGTCGGCCATCAGCTCGGCGCGCCGGTGGTGCGGGGCCAGCAGCGGCGGATGGCTGCCGGGCCGTACGACCTCGCTGGGGTGCGGGTCGAAGGTCACGACGACCGAGGGCACGCCCAGCTCGCGCGCGCGGTCCACGGCCCTGCCGATGATCAGCTGGTGTCCGCGGTGCACCCCGTCGTAGGAGCCGATGGTGACGACGCTGCGTCCCCAGTCCTGGGGGATGTCCTCCAAGCCACGCCAGCGCTGCACTGTGACCGCTCCTCGCCCGAACCTGTGTACGTGGGTTTACCTCTTATGCAGGTCTAAGACTGCCATGCCCCCGCCCCGGGGCCTGCATCGGCATCGTCATCGCGGTGGACAGGGTCTCCACGGTCCGCCGCGTACTGGGGCCGACGACGGCTGTCCACTCCTGCGGCGCATCGGCCAGCCATCCGGTGACCAGCTGGGCGAATCCGGGCACGTCGCGGGCCAGTTCGACCAGCCTGCGGTCGAAGCGGGCCGCTCCTTCGGGGGTGCGGACGAGCAGCATCCCGGTGCGGTGCACCAGCGCTCGGGTACGGACCGGCGCACGCCGGGCGGATTCCGTCGCCGCTGCACAGAGCAGTGCGTCGAGCACGACCGGGTCGCGGTGGGCGCCCTGTTCGAACTCCAGCAGGACCTCCAGCAGCTCGGCGCGCAGGGCCCCGGAAGCCGGGGTGCCGGGCGCGGCCAGCACCCGGGCGAGCGCGCCACGCACGGGTGCGGGGGCCGGACGGTCCCGCAGCAGGCCGCTCATCAGAGGCAGCAGCAGCGCGCGGGCGACGGGCCCGTGCTCCAGTCTGCGGTCGATGTACGCGGCAGCATGTGCGCCGCCCTCAGGATGGCTGTCGACGTACGCCCGCACCAGACCGGCCGCGTGCAGGGCGAGCGCCGGGGCGTCGATCCCGGCGAGCGAGCGCAGCACCTCGCCCGCGCCGTCCCCGGGCCGGGTGAGCGCCTCCCGCAACGCGGCGATCACCGGCTCGCGATGGGTCGGCAGGGCGACGACGAGCTCGGCCGCGGTCAGATGCGGATCGCCCTGCACGAAGACCCGCAGGGCCTGCGGCAGATAGCGGTCCCGGGTCTGCGGATCGCGTACGAGGAGGGTCAGCGCGGCTCCGTGCAGGTCGACGTCGGCGGGGTGGGCCAGCAGGGCGAGCGCGGAGCGGCGCAGCAGTGCACGGTCGGCTTCGGCAGTGGCGTGCGGTGCGGTGACGAGCCCGTACGAAGCGGCGGCGCCCCGTCGGGCCCGCCGGTCGCCATCGCGTGCCCAGCGCTCGACAGCCCGGCACAGGGCGGCCGGCTCGTCCTCGGCCAGCGCGACGAGCAGCTCGTCGGCGCGCGGGTGGACGGTCGCGACGAGGGCGTCGGTCAGATCGTCGACGGCCAGGTCACGACGGGCGTACAGGAGCGCCTGCGCGGCGGCGGCGACGGTCGGCCGCATCGCCACACCGTCCTCGGCGGGCAGCGGGCGCTCATCGGTGAACCAGCGGCAGAGCAGGGGCTGCACGATCCGGGGCCGGGCGACGAGCCGCCTGGCCACCACATCCAGGAACCGCTCCCCGCCGCTGTCCCCGCCCTCGTCACGACATGCGGCGGCCCCGCCCCGTCGGCTGTGGCGGTCGCCGTCCCATCCGTCTCCGCGCGGCGGGCCGTCCGCAGGCACCAGCCGCCGCAGCAGGTCGATCCGGTCCGCCTCGGACAGCCGCAGCCGCAGCCAGAACCACGGTCCGAACTCGGCGTACGCCCCCAGCGGGTGTCGGTGACACCCCGGACCGGGCGGGACATCGCGGGCGCCCTCTCGCTCTCCTGTCCCTCCCTCGGCGCCGGACCGCCGGACGATGAGACCTGCGAGAAGCCGCAGCACTTCGACGTACCGCCCGGCATCGGGCACCCGGAGCAGTGTCTGCGACAGGAGGTGAGCGGCCCACCAGGAGGCGTCGCGCAGCGGGCCGGCGCCCTCGGCCCCGCCGGGCCGGGCAGCGCCGCCGTCCGGACCGGCCGCAGCCGTCGGGATCCCGGTGCCCTGCCCCCGGGCGGCTGTGGCCGGGCCGTCCGTCCTCGTGGACAACCGGTCCATGGCCTCGATCAGATCCGCCAGGCGATGGGACAGGGCGGCAGCGCCTTGCCTGCGGCCCAGGAGCAGGAGTGCCTGGATCACCGGGCCGATCCGATGGCGCGGTACGGGGAGCGTGTGGGGCTCGCGCGAGGGCATCGCTCCCGAAGCCGCGTCGGCCCCCTGCCCCCGCTCGGAGGCAGTCGACGCCCGGCGGCTCGTCCGCGGGCTCCGCTGGGCCGGAACGCGTGCCTCCGCCGCCCTGCCCCCACCGCCCGGATCCTCCTCGTGCCATCGGTGCACCAGCGACCGCAGCGCCGTGTCCAGGTCCAGGTGGGCGCCCTGCACCCAGTCCCCCAGCTCCTCGTGCGCGAAGCGGTAGCCCGCGCCCGCCGGGACCAGCAGGCCCTCGGTGAGGACCGCCGACGCCCATCCCGTGCGCCAGGGGAAGATTTCCTCGAACGCCGCGCGGTCCAGCTCCCCCTGCCCCGGCCCGAGACAGCGCCGCGCAGCCTCGTGGACCTGCCCCGTCACCCGGGTGGCCAGCCGCCGCACCGCCGTGCCCCTGAGCGCCGGACGGGACGCCGCGGCGATCCGGACCGCGATGCGCAGGCACATCAGGTCCAGGTGGGCGCCGAAGACGTCGTCCGTGTCCGGCTGTCCGGCCACGTCTCCGGGGAGCGCCGCCCGTACCTCTGCGAGCAGGCGCAGGGTGAGCGGATGCCGGTCGTAGCCGGGGGCCAGGGCGTCGGCCGGAATGGCGTACCGTTCCCTGGCACGCTCGGCCTGGCTCGCGGTGAGGCCGGCGAGCCGGACGGCGGCCGGCAGCCGACGGGCCGGCCTGGCGGGGCGGTGCAGCGCTCCGGGCGGGCAGAGCGCACCGGCCGTCTCCCAGTGTTCGGGCCGGCAGGCGATCACCAGCCGTGCCCCGTTGCTCCGCAGCCAGTCGACCGTTCCCGCCGTCCACCGGTCCAGCCGGTGAGCGAGTACGGGCGGCATCTCCTCGGGGCCGTCCAGCAGAACGAGCAACGGGCGCCCGGAATCGGCAGCGAGCCGGGCCACCCGCTCGGGGGTGGCCGTCGCCATGTCACCGCCGGCCCCGGCCGCCGTGACGATCCGCCCGGCCTGCCCGAGCGTGCGGGCGATCGCGTCGGCGACCGAGGCATCGGCGGCCAGCAGATCGGCGCCGCGCAGCCAGAGGGTGAGGGCGGGGTCGCAGCCGCGGGCCCGGCGGGCGGCGAGCGCGGCGAGTTCGGTGGTGCGGCCGGTGCCGGGCTCCGCGACGAGGCCGAGCACGACCGCAGGGCGTTCCCCGGCGGCCGCGAACGCCGTGAACTCCGCGGTGACGTCCGGGCGTTCGACCGGATCGGGCCGGGCCCCAGGACCGCCCGCGGCCCCGATGGACATCGCGGCGAGCTGCAGGGCACCGGCAAGGTTGAGGTCGCGTCCGTATCCGGGGACGGTCGTCGCATTGCGCCGCAGCAGCGCGCCCAGCGGTGCGTCGGTGCCGACGCCCACCAGCGGCACCGCGAACCCGGCGGCGGGGTGTTCGCCGCGCAGCGCGGTACCGACCACGGCGATCACCGCACCGCTGTCCGGATCGAGCACCGGCCCGCCGACCGCCGCCCCGCGCAGCCGCAGTGCGTCTCTGCCGTCCGTGCCGAGCGCCAGCTCCATCGCGGCGCCGACCCGGTAGGAGCGGTCGGTCGCGGTGTACGTCACCGGGGCCACGCCCAGCACGCGCGCCTCACGCCAGCCGTGGGCGGCGATACGTACGTACGTACCGGCCTCGATCCGGTCCCGCAGCACGATCGGCAGCGGCTCCACGCCGAGCACATCGAGTCCCCCGGTGCGTACCAGCGCGAGGTCCAGCTCCGGGAGCGCGGTGATCGCATCGGCCTCGACGCGGCAGCTGCGATCACCTGTCCCGTGCAGGACGAGTCGCAGCAGGCCGTCGACGGCTTCGTGACTGGTGACGACCGTGCCGCGGTCATCCGCGACGAACCCCGTCCCTCGCGGCCGGCCGGCCGGATCGCAGATACGCACCAGCGTCGACCGGTCCCCGCTTCCCATGGTCCGACGTTAGGTCGGCAGTGATCAGCGCGAGAACCACTCGGAGCAAACGCGCCCCCAAGTGCACCCCTGAATCACTCCGAGCGCCTGCTCGTGGGGGTGAATTCGCGGGTTCCGGTGGACAGACACCCGAGGGGGATCGTGGAGCGGGCACGGGGGGCTGCCCGCTCCACGATGGGGATCCGGCGTCCGGTGGCGATCCCGGCGCCGACGGCCGTCAGCCGAAGACGGCGAGGCTCTTGGCCTTGCCCTTCTGCTCCTCGACCAGCACCAGGAAGGTTCCGTCGGGCCCGAAGACCGCGACCGGTCCCGGCGGGTACGAGGGCATGTCCAGCCGCACCCCGTTCAGCAGCAGCTTGGCCCGCTTCTCGTCCACGTCCCAGCGCGGGAACGCGGCGGCGGCGGCCTCCGCGACCGGCATCACGGTCAGCTCCTCCTGGTGCTGATCCAGCGTCCGCGCCGCATCGATGCCGTACGGACCGACGCGAGTGCGCCGCAGTGCGGTCAGATGCCCGCCGACACCCAGTCCGGCGCCGAGGTCGCGGGCCAGGGCGCGGATGTAGGTACCGGAGGAGCAGACGACGGAGACGACCAGGTCGACGACCGGGGTCCCGTCCTCCGCGACCGCCTCGCGGACGTCGTAGACGTTGAAGGACGAGATCGTGACCGGCCGGGCCGGGATCTCGAACTCCTCGCCGCCGCGCACCCGCGCGTACGACCGCTTGCCGTCGATCTTGATGGCGCTGACCTTGGACGGCACCTGCATGATCGCCCCGGTCAGCGCAGCGACACCGGCGTCGATGCCCTCACGCGTGACACCCGACGCATCGGTGGACGAGGTGATCTCGCCCTCGGCGTCGTCCGTGACCGTGTCCTGGCCGAGCCGGATCGTGCCGAGGTATTCCTTCTCGGTCAGTGCGAGATGGCCGAGGAGCTTGGTGGCCTTCTCGACACCGAGCACGAGAACGCCGGTCGCCATCGGGTCCAACGTGCCGGCGTGCCCGACGCGGCGGGTGCGGGCGATGCCGCGCATCTTGGCCACGACGTCGTGCGAAGTGAAGCCGGACGGCTTGTCGACAATGACAAGGCCGTCCGGCGTCCTGTTCTGCTGTGTCATTCGGAGGCTGAGCCCTCGTTCTCGTCGGACTCGTCCGTTTCGTCCTCCGGCTTACGGTACGGGTCGGCGTCGCCCGCATACTTCGCACCGGTGGACACCTCGCGAACCTCCGCGTCCTTGGCCCGCGCCTTGTCGAGGAGGTCCTCGATGGTGCGGGCGTTGTCCGGCAGGGCGTCCGGGACGAAGGCCAGGGTCGGCGTGAACCGGACCCCGGTCTGCCGGCCGACCTCGGAGCGGAGCACGCCCTTGGCGCTCTCCAGCGCGGCGGCGGAAGCCGCCCGCTCCTCGTCGTCGCCGTAGACCGTGTAGAAGACCGTGGCCTCCCGCAGGTCGCCGGTGACCCGGGCGTCCGTGATGGTCACGAATCCGAGCCGCGGATCCTTGATACGCCGGTCCAGGGTCTCCGCGACCACGACCTGGATGCGATCGGCCAGCTTGCGGGCCCGCGCGTTGTCGGTCACCGGTCCGTCACTCTTCCTTCTGGGTTGCTTACGGTCCGACGCTTCCGGGGTCCGACGCATGCGCGTCGGACGGTGCCGCGTCGAACAGTTCTGACGTTGTTCAGTCTTCGTCGCTGTGCAGCCGCCGTCGAACCGACAGCAGCTCCACCTCGGGCCGGGCGGCAACCAGCCGCTCGCACCGGTCCAGTACGTCTGTGAGGTGTTTGGTGTCCCCGGAAACCACGGCAAGGCCGATCTCTGCCCTGCGATGGAGATCCTGTCCGCCCGTCTCCGCCGCACTCACCGCGTACTTGCGCTGGAGCTCGGCGACGATCGGCCGGACGATGGAGCGCTTCTCCTTCAACGACCGTACGTCGCCGAGGAGCAGATCGAAGGACAGTGTCCCCACATACATGTATGTCCGGATGTCCCGCCGGTTCGGGTTCGCGCCCTGCCAGTGCTTGGCAGGGACACAAGAACCGTACACGGAACGGCCGGGGCCGATCGACGGGAATACGACCCGTCGACCGGCCCCGACTGTTGAGGTACGGGTCAGCCTCGCGGCTTCTCGCGCATCTCGTACGTCGCAATGACGTCGTCGATCTTGATGTCGTTGAAGTTTCCGAGGTTGATACCGCCCTCGAAGCCTTCGCGGATCTCGGTGACGTCGTCCTTGAAGCGGCGCAGACCGGAGATGTTGAGGTTCTCCGCGATGACCTTGCCATCGCGCAGCAGGCGCGCCTTGGTGTTGCGCTTGACCTCGCCGGACCGGACCAGCACACCGGCGATGTTGCCCAGCTTGGACGAGCGGAAGATCTCGCGGATCTCCGCCGTGCCGAGCTCGACCTCTTCGTACTCCGGCTTGAGCATGCCCTTGAGGGCCGCTTCGATCTCTTCGATCGCCTGGTAGATGACCGAGTAGTACCGGACGTCCACGCCTTCGCGCTCGGCCATCTGCTGCGCACGCCCTGCGGCGCGCACATTGAAGCCGATCACGATGGCGTCGGAGCCGGTCGCCAGGTCGATGTCCGACTCGGTGACCGCACCCACACCGCGGTGCAGGACCCGGATGTCGACCTCGTCACCGACGTCGAGCTGGAGCAGCGAGGACTCGAGAGCCTCCACCGAACCGGACGCGTCGCCCTTGATGATGAGGTTGAGTTCCTGGACCAGACCGGCCTTGAGCGCCTCGTCCAGGTTCTCCAGGGAGAACCGGACGCCCTTGCGGGCGAAGTTGGCGTTGCGCTCACGAGCGGCACGCTTCTCGGCGATCTGACGGGCCGTACGGTCCTCGTCGACCACCAGGAAGTTGTCACCGGCGCCCGGGACGTTGGTGAGACCGAGGACGAGGACGGGGGTCGACGGACCCGCTTCCTCGACGTTCTCACCCTTGTCGTCGAGCATCGCGCGGACTCGGCCGTACGCGTCGCCGACCACCATCGTGTCGCCGACCCGCAGGGTGCCTCGCTGGACCAGGACGGTCGCAACGGCACCGCGGCCGCGGTCGAGGTGGGACTCGATCGCAATACCCTGCGCGTCCTGCTCCGGGTTGGCCCGCAGGTCGAGCGAGGCGTCGGCGGTGAGGACGACGGCCTCCAGAAGAGCCTCGATGTTGAGGCCCTGCTTGGCGGAGATGTCGACGAACATCGTGTCGCCGCCGTACTCCTCGGCCACCAGACCGAACTCGGTGAGCTGACCGCGCACCTTGGTCGGGTCGGCACCCTCGACGTCGATCTTGTTGACCGCGACCACGATCGGCACGTCGGCCGCCTTGGCGTGGTTCAGCGCCTCGATCGTCTGGGGCATCACACCGTCGTTCGCCGCCACCACGAGGATCGCGATGTCGGTGGACTTCGCACCACGGGCACGCATGGCGGTGAACGCCTCGTGACCCGGGGTGTCGATGAAGGTGATCCTGCGGTCCTCACCGTTGACCTCGGAGGAGACCTGGTACGCACCGATGTGCTGCGTGATGCCGCCGGCCTCGCCCGCAACGACGTTCGTCTTGCGGATCGCGTCCAGCAGTCGGGTCTTACCGTGGTCGACGTGACCCATGACGGTCACGACCGGCGGACGCGAGACCAGAGCCTCTTCGCCGCCCTCGTCCTCGCCGAACTCGATGTCGAAGGACTCGAGCAGCTCGCGGTCCTCCTCCTCCGGGCTGACGATCTCGAGGATGTAGTTCATCTCGTCGGCCAGCAGCTTCAGAGTCTCGTCGGAGACGGACTGCGTGGCAGTGACCATCTCGCCGAGGTTCATCATCACGGCGACGAGCGACGCCGGGTTGGCGTTGATCTTCTCCGCGAAGTCGGTGAGGGAGGCACCGCGCGACAGCCGGACAGCCTGTCCGTTGCCGCGAGGCAGCATGACGCCGCCCACCGACGGGGCCTGCATGGCCTCGTACTCCTGGCGCCTCTGCCGCTTCGACTTGCGACCACGACGCGCGGGACCGCCGGGACGGCCGAACGCACCCTGTGTGCCACCACGGCCACCGGGGCCGCCGGGGCGTCCACCGAAGCCGGGACGACCGCCGAAGCCGCCGCCACCACCGGGACGGCCTGCGCCGCCACCGCCACCGCCGCCACCGGGACGACCGGCGAAACCGCCGCCACCGCCACCGGGACCGGCCGGACGACCGGCGAAGCCGCCGCCGGGACGACCTGCACCGCCGCCACCGCCACCGGGACGGCCTGCGCCGCCACCGGGACCACGGCCACCGCCGGGGCCACCACCGGGACGCGGGCCGGCAGCGGGACGCTGCGGCATCATGCCGGGGTTCGGACGGTTACCACCGGGCGCACCGCCCGGACGCGGAGCCTGCGGACGGGGCATGCCGCCCGGAGTCGGACGGGCACCGCCCTGCCCCTGCGGACGCGGGGCGCCACCGGGGCCGCCCTGCGGACGCGAGGCGCCCGGACGCTCCTGGCCGCCACCGGGACGCGGGGCGCCACCGGGACGGGGTGCCTGCGGACGGGCCATGCCCGTCGAGCCACCGGAGGTGAAGGGGTTGTTGCCCGGACGGGGACCCGCCGGACGGGAGCCGCCGGGGCGCGGGGCGCCCTGGCCTGCGGGACGGGCCGGACGGTCGCCGCCACGGCCACCGTCACGCTCGCCGCCACGGCCACCGTCACGCTGACCGCCGGCCGGAGCCGGACGGGCGGGGCGAGGACCGGGGGTGGCACCCGCGGGACGCGGGGCCTGCTGCGGCGCGGCCGGCTGGGCCGGGGCCGGAGCGGAGAACTCTGCTGCGGGCACCGGGGTGACCGGAGCGGGCTTCGGCGCGGGCTTGGGACCCGGACGCGGGCCCGCCGACGGCGCGGAAGGCGCGGCAGCGGAAGGGGTGCTGCCGGGGGCCTCGGCTGCGGCCGGCTTGGGGGCCGGGGCGCCGGGCTTCGGGGCAGCGGGACGTGCCGCAGCAGCCGGGGAGGGCGCTGCGGGCTTTACGGGCGCGGCCTTGCGAGGCGCGCCAGGCTTCGCAGCGGACTTGCCGGCGTTGCCGCCGGGCCCCTGCAGTGCGTCAGTCAACTTGCGTACAACCGGCGCCTCGATCGTCGAGGACGCCGAACGGACGAATTCACCGAGTTCTTGGAGCTTGGCCATGACGACCTTGCTCTCGACGCCGAACTCCTTGGCGAGTTCGTATACCCGGACCTTAGCCACTTCGCTCCTTTTAGGTCCGGGTTACCGCCGGACCGTCGCTACTTCATGGGCGTACTCATCGCGTACTCATCGAGTGCTCATCGCAATCTCGACCTACTTCCAACTCGCGAGGTACCTGACCGCACGGGGTCCCGTGCCGTTCTCGTTTCTTACGGTGTCACCCGCTCGACGTACCGCTGCACTTCCGCGGAATCGAGCGGCCCCTTGGCCTTGAAGGCCCGGGGGAATGCCCGGCGGCGAACCGCCAGGTCCAGACAGACAGTGACGGGGTGCACATATGCACCCCGGCCGGGCAGCGTACCGCGAGGATCGGGGACGCATGCATCCTCGTCCACCGCGATGCGCAGCAGCTCGCTCTTGGCCGCTCGCTCCCGGCATCCCACACAGGTTCGCTCAGGGCAAGCGCGGGCGTGCGTCCGGCCAGACACGGTTAAGTCTACCTCCCCGCACCGACCTCACCCCTTTGGGGCAAAAATCGAACGGATGTTGTCGTGTTCTCAGCGGCATGAAGCGTGGGTCTATTCCCCCGGGACCCATGTCGGCCCCGTGCTCCTGACCGTTTCGGGTCCATTTCCCGGACCGGACGGGTCCACCGTCCGGACGGGCGCCGGTCCACTCCTCGGACCGGCGCCGGCCGATTCCGTACCGGATCAGAGCCGGTCGGACCGCTCGCGGGCGCGCTCGGCCCGCTCCCGGTCGGCGATGTCCCGCTCGGCGTCGGTCTCGGTGTCCGGGCGGATGTCGATACGCCAGCCGGTGAGGCGGGCGGCGAGGCGGGCGTTCTGCCCCTCCTTGCCGATCGCCAGGGACAGCTGGTAGTCGGGGACGGTGACCCGGGCGGACCGTGCCCCGAGGTCCACGACCTCGACCTTGCTCACCCGGGCGGGCGACAGCGCGTTGGCGACCATCTCTGCCGGGTCGTCCGACCAGTCCACGATGTCGATCTTCTCGCCGTGCAGTTCGGCCATGACATTGCGGACACGGCCACCCATCGGGCCGATGCAGGCACCCTTGGCGTTCAGGCCCGAGCGGGTCGAGCGAACCGCGATCTTGGTGCGGTGGCCTGCCTCGCGGGCGATCGCGCAGATCTCGACGGAACCGTCGGCGATCTCCGGGACCTCCAGCGCGAAGAGCTTCTTGACCAGGCTGGGGTGGGTCCGGGACAGGGTCACGGACGGACCGCGCACACCCTTGGCGACCCGTACGACATACGAACGAAGCCGCAGACCGTGCGTGTACTCCTCGCCCGGCACCTGCTCCTGCACCGGCAGGATCGCTTCCAGCTTGCCGATGTCGACCAGGACGTTCTTCGGGTCCTTGCCCTGCTGGACGACGCCGGTGACGACATCGCCCTCGTGGCCCGCGTACTCGCCGAACGTCTTGTCGTCCTCGGCGTCACGCAGCCGCTGCAGGATGACCTGCTTGGCGGTCGTCGCGGCGATCCGGCCGAAGCCGGACGGGGTGTCGTCGAACTCCTTGGGCTCCTGGCCCTCTTCGAGGTCGGCCGGGTCCTCCTTCGCCCACACCGTCACATGGCCACGCTCGTTGAGCTCCACACGCGCGCGGCGGTAGCTCCCGTCGGTGCGGTGGTAGGCGATGAGGAGGGCCGACTCGATCGCCTCGACGAGCACGTCGAAGGGGATCTCCTTGTCCTGTGCCAAGCCCTTCAAGAGCTTCACATCGATGTCCACGGCTACGCCTCCTCTTCCTTCTTGTCCTTGCGGTTGAATTCGATCTCCACGCGCGCCTTGGCGATCTCGTCGAAGGCGACCCGGCGGGAGGTGGGCCTGCGGCCCTTGACGCCAGGCACCTCGAGGTCCAGTCCGTCGTCGTCGACCGCGATGATGCGGGCCACCAGTTCGCCGGCGGCTCCCTCGGCGGTCAGCTGCAACTTGACCAGGCGGCCGGTGGCGCGTACGTAGTGGCGGTGCTCCGTCAGCGGACGGTCGGCACCGGGAGAGCTCACTTCGAGGACGTACTCGTCCTCGCCCATCGCGTCGGTCTCGTCGAGCTTCTCGGAGATCGCGCGGCTCAGCTCGGCGCAGGCGTCGAGCTCCACGCCCTCGTCCGAATCCACGATGATGCGCAGCACACGGCGGCGGCCGGCCCGGGACACCTCGATCTCCTCGAGATCCAGCTCCTTGGCGCTGACGAGCGGTTCGAGCAGCCCGCGCAGCCTCTCGCTCTGGGTGGTGCTCATCCGGGTGACTCCTCGGCCGCGTGTGCTGTTGTGTGGTTCGTCGCGTGTCAGGTCAAAGGGTATCCGGTCCCGAGGGGTGTTGCCGTCCGCCGACCGCTCAGCCGCGGGTACGCTCGCCTGCGGTGATCACTTCAGGACAGAACCTGTCAGGACAGATCGACACCCGAAGGAGAACAGGTGCGGCGCACGGGGACGACGCGCAGGGGTGCGCTCACCGCGACGGGGGCGATCGCCCTGGGGGCGGCGCTGGCCGGCTGCGGGGACGGCGGCGGCAGGGAGGACACCACGATTGCCGACGCGCAGGCCGCTGCGGCCCAGGTGGAGAAGACCTTGCGGATGACGGCCGCCACGACGAGCCGGAACCTGCTCGTCCAGTACGACCAGGTCGTCAAGGCGCATCCGAAGACCGAGGCCGGACTCACACCGCTGCGGGACGCCGTACGGGCACACACGACGGCGCTGGCGCAGGGCGAAGGCGGGGCGCTCGCCCTCTCGCGCCCGCCCGCCGCCGATGCGAAGGCCGCCGTCAAAGAACTGGCCGCGGCGGAGCGCCGTACCGCCGACGCCCATACGGCGACGCTCCTCAAGGCCCCTCCGGAGCTGGCCCGGCTGCTGGCGTCGATCGCCGCGGCGGGCGCCGCCCATGCCTACCTGCTGACCGAGCTGGCCAAGGAGACCTCGTCATGAGCGCGCAGACGCTGCAGGCGGCGCAGGCATCGCTGGCCGCCGAACATGCGGCGGTGTACGGGTACGGGGTGGTCGGCGGCCGGGTCTCCGACGGCCGCCGGGCGGAGGCCACGGCGGCTTACCACGCGCACCGGGCCCGGCGCGACGCGCTGGTGCGGACCGTGCAGGACCTGGGCGGTGAACCGGTCGCCGCGGATTCCGCGTACGCTCTGCCGTTCGCGGTGCCGGACTCGGCGGCGGCGGTGAAGCTCGCCGCACTGCTGGAGGACCGGATCGCGGACGTCTACTCCGATCTCGTACGGGCTGCCGGAGGGCCGCTCAGGCGAGCGGCGGCGGATGCGCTGCGGGAGGCCGCGGTGCGTGCGGTCCGCTGGCGGGGCAGCGGCGTAGCCTTTCCCGGGCTTGCCGAGCGGTCCGCCGACGGAACCACCGGGACGCACCGGCCGACCGGGACCGATGCGACGGCAGGGACCACTGCGAAGGCCGGGGCAGGTCCGACGCACTGAAGAAGGCTCTGAAAGGGAACACAGCACGTATGGGTTTTGAACCGCCGCAGCGTCTGGTGCGAGCGCTCGGCGAGGTGTACGGGGAACCGGCCGCCGCCGACTGGCTCGCGCGACTTCCCGCACTGACCGCCGAGGCGCTGTCCGCGAACGGGCCGGAGCTGACCGTGGAGCGGGTGGCCGCGCCCGGTGGGCGCAGCAGCCTGGTTCTGCTGGTGCGGCGCTCCGACGGCACCCCGGCGGCACTGAAGATCGCTCCGTCCGGGGCCGCACCCGAGCTGGAAAGGGCGGCGCTGGCGCACTGGAACGGCTGGGGTGCGGTGCAGCTCGTCGGCGCCGATGGCGGCGCGCTGCTGCTGGAGCGGCTGCATCCCGAGGTGTCGCTGCGTTCGCTGCCGGAGGCGAAGGCGCTGCTGGAGGCGGCGGGGACGGTGCGGCGGCTGTGGGTCGAGCCGCCCGCCGGACACTCCTTCGAGACCGTCGAGGAGCGGACGGGCCGGCAAACGGAACCGATGCGGGCTGCCGCGAAGGCCGACCCGATGCTGGAACCGCTGGTCTCCGCGGCCCTGGCGGCTCGCGAGGAGCTCGTCGCCCACTCCCCCGAAGTCCTGCTGCTGCACGGCAACTTCCGCCAGAGCAAGGTGCTGGCGGGCGAACGGGCGCCCTGGCTGACGGTCGGGCCGGAGCCGCTGGTCGGCGAGCGCGCCTACGACCTGGCGCGACTGGTACGTGACCGGGTGGAGGACCTGATCGCGTCCCCCGGCGGGGCGGCGACCGCCCGTCGCCGGGTCAACAAGCTCGCGGATTCGCTGGATGTGGACCGGGAGAGGCTCCATGGCTGGACGCTGTTCCGTGCGGTGGAGTCGGGCACCCGCGCGCTGGCGGTCGGCCGTCGTCGGGAAGGCGAGCTGACCCTGGAGTTCGCGGACTGGCTGTAGCCGTCACGGCGGAGCCGCCCTGTCACGAACGGGCGAGGGCCCCCGCGCTGTCGGACAGCGCGGGGGCCCTCGTCGGTCTGAGCGGAGGTCAGCCCTGCACGGTGAGACGGGCGATCGCCTCGTCGACCGTGAGCTCCTCGCGCTCGCCCGTACGGCGGTCCTTGAGCTCGAGGACGCCCTCGGCCGAACGGCGGCCCGCGACCAGGATCTTCGGCACACCGATCAGCTCGGCATCGGTGAACTTCACACCGGGCGAGACACCGGCGCGGTCGTCGACCAGCACCCGGACGCCCGCGGCGCCGAGCTTCTCGGCGACATCGAGGGCCAGCTCGGTCTGCAGCGCCTTGCCCGCGGCGACGAGGTGGACGTCGGCCGGGGCGATCTCACGCGGCCAGCACAGGCCCTGCTCGTCGGCGGTCTGCTCGGCGAGTGCGGCGACCGCACGGGAGACGCCGATGCCGTACGAGCCCATGGTGACGCGGACGGGCTTGCCGTTCTGGCCGAGCACATCGAGCTGGAAGGCGTCCGCGAACTTGCGGCCCAGCTGGAAGATGTGGCCGATCTCGATGGCACGGTCCAGCTTGAGGCCGGCGCCGCACTTGGGACACGGGTCGCCCGCCTCGACGACAACGACGTCGAGGTAGTCGTCGACCTCGAAGTCGCGGCCGCAGACGACGTTCTTGGCGTGGGTGTCGGGCTTGTTGGCGCCGGTGACCCAGGCGGTGCCGGGGGCGATGCGCGGGTCGGCGATGTAGCGGACCTTCTCCAGGCCCTGCGGGCCGACGTAGCCGCGTACCAGGTCGGTACGGCCCACGAAGTCCTCACCGGTGACCAGCTCGACGACGGCCGGGGCCAGGTGCTCGCCGAGCTTGCCGAGGTCGACCTCGCGGTCGCCGGGGACGCCCACGGCCACGATCTCGCCGTCGACCTTGACCAGAAGGTTCTTCAGCGTCGCGGAGGCCGGGATCCCGAGGTGGGCGGCGAGCGTCTCGATGGTCGGGGTGTCCGGGGTGTCCAGCTCCTCGACAGGGCCGTGCGCCGAGCCGTCCACGGGGGTGGCCTTGAAGGTCACAGCCTCCGTGTTGGCCGCGTAGTCGCAGGCGGGGCAGTCGACGAAGGTGTCCTCGCCGGCCGGGGCGGGCGCCAGGAACTCCTCGGACGCCGAGCCGCCCATCGCGCCGGAGACCGCGGAGACGATGCGGTGGTCGAGGCCGAGCCGCTCGAAGATGCGGATGTAGGCGGCGCGGTGCAGCTGGTAGGCCTCGATGAGGCCCTCGTCGGTGGTGTCGAAGGAGTACGAGTCCTTCATCTGGAACTCGCGGCCGCGCAGCACACCGGCGCGGGGGCGGGCCTCGTCGCGGTACTTGGTCTGGATCTGGTACAGGATCACGGGCAGGTCCTTGTAGGACGTGATCTGATCCTTGACGACCTGGGTGAAGATCTCTTCGTGGGTGGGGCCGAGGAGGTACTCGGCGCCCTTGCGGTCCTTGAGCCTGAAGAGCAGGTCGCCGTACTCGTCGTAGCGGCCGCTCGCGTCGTACGACTCCTTGGGGAGCAACGCCGGCAGCAGGACCTCCTGGCCGCCGATGGCGTCCATCTCCTCGCGCACGACGCGCGTGATGTTCTCCAGGACCTTCTTGCCCAGGGGCAGCCAGGTCCAGATTCCGGCGGCGGTGCGGCGTACGTAACCGGCCCGGACGAGCAGCTTGTGGTTGAGCGTCTCGGCGTCCGCCGGGTCGTCGCGCAGTGTCTTGATCATCAATCGGGACATGCGCTGGACCTGGGCCATGATGAACTCCTGCTCGGAAGGGTGATGTGCAGGAGGTTAGCCGGGTGGTACGGGCGGGCGGAAATCGATTGACCCGGTCCTAGGCCCGGCGGCGCAGCGGAAGAGGCGCTCCCATCACCGCGTACGGCTTGGGAGCGCTGGGAAACAGCACGTGTCGGGCCAGGTCCCGATAGCCGAGCGTGCGATACAGACCACGCGCCGGGCTCTCCGTGTCGATGGCGGAGAGGATGGAACGGGGCTGGTCGACGGCGTCCGTGATGGTGGTGATCAGCGAGCGGCCGATGCCCTGGTTCTGGAACTCCGGGTGGACGTGCAGTTCGGTGATCACGAACGAGTCGTCGAGCCAGTCCTCGGAGCCGGTGGCGCGCAGATAGGGCTCGACGACGGTGGACCACCAGTGGCCGCGCTCGTTCGGCATGCCGTACACGAACCCGATGAGCCGGCCGGTCGCGGTGGTGGCTCCGAGGGCGCGGGCACACGGGTGCTCCAGGTGTCTGAGGACGATGTGCCGACGTACGTCGACCTCGTTCCGCCCGAGGCCGAAGGCGACCGCCTGCACGGCAAGCGCCTCGTCCACGCGTGCGGCGAGATCGATCGGCCCGACCAGGACACTCGGAGTGTGGGCACCGCCCCCGGAAACTGCTGCCATGCGCCGAACCCTACTGTCCGCGCCGGGCTGCGGGATACGTGCCCGGGGCGGCCGGATGACCTTCGGACGGGCCTGAACGGTGCGTGGGGACCCGCCCGGAGCGGCTCCTTCCGGCGAGGTCAGAAGAGCACACTCATGAACGCGCCGACCTCACGGAAGCCCACCCGGGTGTAGGCCTTGCGGGCCGCGGTGTTGTAGTCGTTCACATACAGGCTGACGACCGGTGCGACGTCGGCGAGTGCGTAGCGCAGGACCGCCGCCATGCCGGTCTCGGACAAGCCGCGGCCGCGGTGTTCGGGGGCGACCCAGACACCCTGGACCTGGCAGGCCTGCGGGGTGGCCGCGCCGATCTCCGCCTTGAATACGACCTTGCCGTCCTCGATACGGGCGAAGGAGCGGCCGGCGCCGATGAGCTCGGCGACGCGTGCCTGGTAGAGGAGTCCGCCGTCACCGGCCATCGGAGAGATGCCCACTTCCTCGGTGAACATCGCGACGCAGGCCGGCATCAGGACGTCTATCTCGTCCTTGCGGATGCGACGTACGAGAGGGTCGGGTGTCACTTCGGCGGCGGGGCTCTCGGTGACCATGAGCGGCTGGTTGGCCCTGACCTCTCGGGCGGGGCCCCAGCCGGGTTCGAGGAGCCGCCACAGCTGTGCGGTCGCTTCGGCGGGACCGACGATGGAGGAGCAGCGGCGACCCGCCCGGCGGGCCCGGTCGGCGAAGGCCCTGATGGCCTCGGGGGTGGCGCAGATGGGGACGAGATTGGCGCCGGAGTAGCAGAGCGACCGCAGTCGGCCGTCGGCGTACCAGCCCCACATTTCGCCGCCGAGGCGCCATGGGTCGAGTCCTGCGATCTGAACCCGGGACGTCACAAAAGCGTTGGCGACGGGCTCGCTCTCCAGGATGGCGAGCGCTGCGCCGAGGTCGCTGGGTTCGAGGACCCGGGTGGTGGTCTGCGTCAACACGAGGGGGCCTCACCATGCGGTCTGCTGATTTCCGCACTGTACCCAAAGAGGCTGGGAGACGCCGCCCCATGGCTGTCACCGGTATCTTCGGCCCACCGTGAGGTCTCTCACGACGGTGCCCCGCCGGGCGGTTCGTTCGCCGGGCGGGGCACCGTCATGAAGTGGGGATCGACCTCAGCTGATGGAGACCTCGGGCTCGCCGGAGGCGATGCCGTCCTTCTCCATCTGCTCGGCGATCTTCAGGGCTTCCTCGATGAGCGTCTCGACGATCTTCGACTCGGGAACCGTCTTGATGATCTCGCCCTTGACGAAGATCTGCCCCTTGCCGTTACCCGACGCCACACCCAGATCCGCCTCACGGGCCTCACCCGGACCATTGACGACACAGCCCATCACGGCAACCCGCAACGGCACCTCCATGCCCTCAAGACCCGCAGACACCTGATCCGCCAGCTTGTACACATCCACCTGCGCACGACCGCACGACGGACACGACACGATCTCCAACCGCCGCTGCTTCAGATTCAACGACTCCAGAATCTGCAGACCGACCTTGACCTCCTCGGCCGGCGGCGCCGACAACGACACCCGGATCGTGTCCCCGATCCCCTCACTCAACAACGCACCGAACGCCACCGCAGACTTGATCGTCCCCTGGAACGCCGGCCCCGCCTCCGTCACCCCCAGATGCAACGGGTAATCACACTGAGCCGCCAACTGACGGTACGCATTCACCATCACCACCGGATCGTTGTGCTTCACCGAGATCTTGATGTCCCGGAACCCGTGCTCCTCGAACAGCGACGCCTCCCACAACGCCGACTCCACCAGAGCCTCAGGAGTCGCCTTCCCGTACTTCTTCAACAACCGCGCATCCAACGAACCCGCATTCACACCGATCCGGATCGGCGTCCCCGCATCGTTCGCCGCCCGCGCGATCTCCTTCACCTTGTCATCGAACTGCTTGATGTTCCCCGGATTCACCCGCACCGCAGCACAGCCCGCATCAATCGCCGCGAACACATACTTCGGCTGGAAATGAATATCCGCGATCACCGGAATCTGCGACTTCCGCGCAATCGTCGCAAGCGCATCCGCATCATCCTGAGTCGGACACGCAACCCGCACGATCTGACAGCCCGACGCCGTCAGCTCCGCGATCTGCTGCAACGTCGCACCGATGTCCGACGTCCGGGTCGTGGTCATCGACTGCACCGACACCGGCGCATCCCCACCGACCGCCACCGACCCGACCTGGATCTTGCGGCTGACCCTCCGGTCGGCGAGCTTGGTCGGAACGGACGGCATTCCGAGAGAAATCGCAGTCATGCGCTGAGCATCCCCAAGGTGTGGATCAAGGTCCCGAGATCGGCGGGCTCCGACCTTCGAGGTTACGCCACGGGTGAGATCCCGGAGCACACCGCATCCCCGAGTGAGCACAAAGGTGGTCGGCCGGACACCGGGTGTATGTCCGGCCGCCACCTGTGGTGCACGCGATGCGGGCGGCGCGCAGGGCGCGATCCGCGCACCCGGCCGGTCAGGAAATCTTCACCGGGTTCACGATGTCGGCCACCAGGACCAGCAGTGTGAAGCAGATGAAGACGCCGGCGACGACGTAGGCGACCGGCATCAGCTTGGCCACGTCGAAGGGTCCGGGGTCGGGGCGCTTGAAGACCCGCGCCACGTTGCGCCGCACGGACTCCCAGAGCGCTCCGGCGATGTGCCCGCCGTCGAGCGGCAGCAGGGGCAGCATGTTGAAGAGGAACAGCGAGAGGTTGAAGCCCGCGAGCAGGAACAGCATCATCGCGATCTGGTTCGTCGCAGGGACGTCCAGCGTCATCACCTCGCCGCCGATCCTGGCCGCACCGACCACGCCGACCGGGGAATCCGCTGCTCGCTCCCCGTCGCCGAAGGCCGCGTTCCACAGGCTCGGGATCTTGGACGGAAGGGCGATGATCGAGTCGACGCCGTTCTCGATCATGTCACCCATGCGGACGACCGAGTCACCGAAGGAGAGCGGGACGATGTCCGTCCGAGCGGCGAAGCCGAGGTATCCGGCCGGCACGAACTTGCCGGGGACCACCTCGCCGTTGGAGTCCTTCTCGGCCACCGAGTTCTTCTGCAGCACGGCGTGGAGGGTCTTCTCCTGGCCGTCGCGCTGGACGGTGATGGTGGCGGGGCCGATGGTCTCGCGGATCCGGTCGGAGAGGGTGGCCCAGTCGTCCACCTTCCGGCCGTCGAAGGCGACGATCTTGTCGCCCTTCTGCAGTCCGGCGGCCTGCGCGGGCGAGACCGGGTCGCTCTTCTTGCAGGTGTCGCGCTTCTCGCTCTGTGCGATCACGCACTTCTGGACACCCGCGACCTCGGTGGTCTGGGTCTGGAAGCCGAAGCTCATCGCGACCCCGAGGAAGATCGCGACGGCCAGGATCAGGTTCATGAACGGTCCGGCGAACATCACGATCACGCGCTTCCACGGCTTGCGCGTGTAGAAGAGACGCTTCTCGTCACCCGGTTCGATCTCCTCGAAGGCGGCCTCTCTGGCGTCCTCGATCATGCCGCGCCACGGCGAGGTGGAGCGCGCTTCCAGCCGCCCGTCCGGACCCGGCGGGAACATGCCGATCATGCGGATGTAGCCACCGGCCGGAATCGCCTTGAACCCGTACTCGGTGTCGCCCTTCTTGCGCGACCAGATGGTCGGTCCGAAGCCGACCATGTACTGCGGGACGCGGATGCCGAAGAGCTTCGCGGTCGACAGGTGACCCAGCTCGTGCCAGGCGATCGAGAACAGCAGGCCGATGGCGAAGACGACGATGCCCAGAATCGTCAACAGGACCGTCGTAATACTCATGCGCGCGCCTCCGCTGTCGCTTTCGCCGAGAGTTCCCGAGCCCGGGCCCGCGCCCAGGTCTCCGCTTCCAGGACGTCTGCGACCGTGAGTGAAGTTCCCGTCGGCGGTGTGCCGTGTTCGGCCACCACCGCCGTGACCGTATCCATGATTCCGTTGAACGGCAGCTGTCCTGCCAGGAAAGCGTCCACGCACTCCTCGTTCGCGGCGTTGAACACCGCCGGGGCGGTGCCGCCGAGCGTGCCCACGTGCCTGGCCAGTCCCACGGACGGGAAGGCGTCGTTGTCGAGCGGGAAGAACTCCCAGGTGGAGGCCTTCGACCAGTCGAATGCGGGTGCCGCGTCCGGGACGCGCTCCGGCCAGCCGAGGCCGATGGCGATCGGTCCGCGCATGTCCGGCGGGGTGGCCTGGGCGAGGGTGGAGCCGTCGGTGAACTCCACCATGGAGTGAACGTACGACTGAGGGTGGACGACGACCTCGATCCGGTCGAACGGGATGTCGTAGAGGAGATGAGCCTCGATGACCTCCAGCCCCTTGTTGACGAGGGTGGCGGAATTGATCGTGATGACCGGGCCCATGGCCCAGGTCGGGTGCGCGAGGGCCTGCTCGCGCGTGACGTTCGCCAGCTCGCTCTTCGTCCGTCCCCGGAAGGGGCCGCCGGAGGCGGTGACGACAAGCTTGCGCACGTCGGCACGGCTACCGGCGGCGAGCGCCTGGAAGAGCGCGGCGTGCTCGGAGTCGACCGGGATGATCTGGCCCGGCTTGGCCAGTGCCTTCACCAGCGGGCCGCCGACGATCAGCGACTCCTTGTTGGCGAGGGCGAGCGTACGGCCCGCCTCCAGCGCGGCGAGCGTCGGGGCGAGGCCGATCGAGCCGGTGATTCCGTTGAGCACGGTGTGGCAGTCGCTGCCGGCGAGCTGCGTGGCGGCGTCGGAACCCGCCAGGATCTCGGGCAGCGGCTCCCCGGCCCCGTACTGCTCGCGCAGCGCCTCGCGAAGGGCCGGCACGGCTTCCGGTGCGGCGACGGCCACGGTGCGCACCTTCAGTCGCCGCGCCTGCTCGGCGAGGAGGGCAACCCGGCCGCCTGCGGCGGAGAGCGCGGTGACGCGGAAGCGGTCGGGGTTGCGCAGCACCAGGTCGATGGCCTGGGTGCCGATGGACCCGGTGGAGCCGAGGATGACGAGATCCCGGCGGCCGTCCGCTGCGTCGAAGACGAGATGCGGGTCGGCAAGGGGGGCAGGGCTGTCGCTCATGCCCCCCATTGTTGCCGCATCGGCCCAGCGGGTTGACAGCGCGTCCCGGAGAATTCCGGGCGGAGCAGCTCCGGCGGCTTTCCTGTGAATGTCGGCAGCCGCCGGGCCACGGCCCACCGGGCCCGGTCCGCGAGGAGTTCGTCGCGCTGCTGCACGAGCCGGGCCGGCCGGACGGGGGCGATCGCCTACGGGGCGTTCCGGAGCGGCTGGGCGAGCGCGGCGATCATGCTGCGCGGAACTTGGTCCACTGCGCGGTCATGATCTCCTGCGGGATGCCGCCGATGTCCTTGGTGCCGGGGATCTCGCCGCGGAAGGCGAGGGTGGTGGAGCCGGAGCGGACGACCGTGAGGTATTCGTACAGCTTCAGCTTCCCCTTCACGTCGAGGACGGTGAAGCGGTAGGCCTTGGCCTCGTCGGCCTCGGCCGCGAAGTCGGGTGCCTCGGCAGGCTCGACCTTCAGATACTTCGCGCTCGCAAGGGCCCGCTCCTCGGTGAATCCCCCGGCGCAGTCCTTGCCTGCCTTGTCGAGCGCCTTCATGACCTCGGCCGCATGACCGTTCGGGTACGACCGGAGGGTGACATCGACGGTGATGCCGAGCATCTCGTCGGGGATGTCGACCTTGCGTTGGACCTGCGCGGCGGGGTCGTGGTCGCTGACATCACCGGCGAGACTGACGAGCGGCTGGCAGCCGACGGGATCTGCGGTGTAGGCGTCGCCGAGTGGACCGTCGAGGGCGTACTCGGAGGCCGTGTACTTGCCGACGGTCTGCCCGTCGGTGAACGAAGCCGCCTTGAGCTGTGCCTCGCTGAGCGCCTTGGGCCCGTGGGCCGCCGCCGAGGCCTTGCCGTCCTTCCCTGAGCGCCCGGACCCGCCCGGACCACCCGAACTGTCCTTGTCACTGCTGCACGCGGTTGCTCCCAGAGCCATCACGACTGCAATCGTCATGGCCGCGGCCCGGCGCCACTGTCCGCGCTGGATACCCACCCCGAACATCCCTGCCCCCATTTCGCTGTTGGTGATGCTGGTTCTTCTGCAGGCTCTTCAGGCCGTGCTGGAGTCCGTCGTTCTTGACCGACGCCCGATTGTGCTGCATGCCCACTGCGTGCCCGCAGTTCCGGTTCCGCCGAGCGCGCCTACTTCGACATCGGGTGCGCGCACAGGGCCTTGTTCCGGGCGCTGTATTCCAGGTACAGCAGCCAGTCCTTGCCCCAGCACTTGTCTCCGTCCGAGATCCAGAACTCGGCCTCGGACGAGCTGCATCCGACCTCTTCCAAGTCCTGGTCGGGCCACTCCGCGTTGTTACGGACACAGTCTCCGGCCGTGAACGTGGGCCGGGTGTCGGGGATCAGCCCGGGTACGACGACAGTGGCGAGCGCCAGGACCA
The DNA here is from genome assembly GCF_036108815.1 of Streptomyces sp. NBC_00353. Taxonomy (NCBI): domain Bacteria; kingdom Bacillati; phylum Actinomycetota; class Actinomycetes; order Kitasatosporales; family Streptomycetaceae; genus Streptomyces; species Streptomyces sp. NBC_00353. The sequence goes on from NZ_CP107985.1 coordinate 3,513,863, forward strand.
GGACGGTCATGATGGCGAGCGCGGGCGGGCGGGCCAGGACACGGCGGCCGGGGGCGAGTTGAGGACGCAGATTCCCCACCGGGTGCGGCAGGGCGCGGATCCGGGAGCGGGCACCGATGTTCATCAGCATGGTGACCGGAGCGGCGAACACGGACAGCAGGCCCCACCAGCCCTGCCACAGGGTGTCGGACGTCATCCGGCGGTAGGTCGCGGTTCCGCAGGTACGGCAGAAGGTGCCTTCCTCGGTCAGGAAGCGGAGCGTGATGACGAGACCCTGGTGTCCACGAACGACGGTGTGGACGGCGGGTATCGCACCGCAGATGTGGCACGACACGACGGATCCGAACGAAGGAAGAGGGTGGTGGGGCGGCGTGGACATGAGAACTCCCGGGGACGGCGTGGGCCCAGGAACCCTAACGGTTCGTGAGTTCCGCGAACTCGGCGAATGCTTCGTGAAACTGCGGGAACGTCTTCCGTACGCAGCCGGGATCGTCGTAGGTGATGCCGGGAACCCTCAGACCCGCGACGGCGAACGACATCACGATGCGGTGGTCGCCGTGGGTGACGATCTCGGTGGGGCGCGGTGTACCGGGGTGGATCCGGATCCAGTCCGGACCGGTCTCGACGGTGATGCCCATCCTCCGGAGGTTCTGCGCACAGGCCTCCAGCCGGTCGCACTCCTTCACCCGGGTGTTGCCGACGTCCTCGATGCGTACCGGGCCCGAGGCGAAGGGCGCGAGTGCGGCCAGCGTCGGCATGGTGTCGGAGATGTCGCGCATGTTGACCGTGAGTCCGCGGAGCGTGCCACTGGATCGGACGGTGGTGGAATCCGGGGAGCTGCGCACATCGGCGCCCATGCGGCGTAGTACGTCGACGAACCGCAGGTCGCCCTGGAGCGCGTCCTTGCCGAGGCCGGCGACGGTGACCTCGTGGCCGGTGAGGGCTGCCGCGGCGAAGAAGTAGCTCGCGGTGGATGCGTCGGGCTCGATGGCGTACGGCGTGGCCCGGTAGCCGCCGGGCGGCACGGTGAAGACGTTGCTGTCGTGGCCGCCGCGGGTCACCTCGACGCCGAAGCTGCGCATCATCGCGAGGGTGATCTCGACGTACGGAGCGGAGACCAGGTCGGTAACGGTGATCCGGAGCCCTTCCGCCGTCAGCGGCCCGAGCATCAGCAGTGCGGTGAGGTACTGGGAGGACTCCCCCGCGTCCAGGGTGAGTTCGCCGCCCTTGATCCCGGACGCGGTGACCGTCAGCGGATGGTGGCCCTCGGCTGCCTCGTGGCGCAGATCGACGCCGAGCGTGCGCAGGGCCTGGGTGAGCGGGGCAAGGGGCCGGCGGCGCATCTGCGCGGAGGCGTCGAAGCGGTACGTACCGGAGGCTGCGGCCGCGGCGAGGGTGGGCAGGAAGCGTGCCGTGGTGGCGCCGTCGCGGCAGTAGACGTCGGCCTCGGTGGCGGCGGGTCCGGCCGGGCGGCCCTCGATGTGCCAGCGGTCCGCTTCCTTCGCGACGTCGTAGCCAAGGCGCGCGAGGCCCTCGGCGAAGCCCTCGGTGTCGTCCGAGCACAGGGGACGTACGAGGGTGCTGGTGCCTTCCGCGGCAGCGGCCAGGAAGAGGGCGCGTGCGGTGACGGACTTGGAGCCGGGGATGTGGATGACGGTCACGGGTCCCCATCCTGCCGTGCGGCGCACTACCGGGCGGGGTGCGTCCAGCGAGTGGACGCACCCCGCCCGGCCGGCCCGGCTCTCCGACGGTCAGCGGATGGTGCGGTGAACGTTTTCCCTGGTGGCCGGGCCGGGGGTGGCGTCGGCGATCCAGGGGCCTTCGCCGCTCGGGTCGACGACCCCCTCCTCCAGCCAGGTGTACGCACCGTTCAGGACGGCGTCGACCACACGCCGGTCGAGGTCGTCCGTGTTGGACCAGAGACGGTTGAAGAGTTCCTCGGTCCGGATGCGGGACTGGTGGCAGAAGGCGTCGGCGAGTTGGTAGGCCTCTCGGCCGTGATCACCGGTGGTGCGCAGGTGCTCGGCGCGGACGCAGGCGGCGCTCATCGCGAAGAGTTCCGCTCCGATGTCGACGATCCTGCCGAGAAAGCCCTGCTTGGTCTCCATGCGGCCCTGCCAGCGCGACATCGCGTAGAAGGTGGAGCGGGCCAGCTTGCGTGCGGAGCGTTCGACGTAACGCAGATGGGTGGAGAGGTCCGGGTGGCCGGACGGATGGAACTCGTTGTAGGTGCGCGGGAGTTGTCCTGGGCCCGCGACCAGTTTGGGCAGCCAGCGGGCGTAGAAGCCGGCCGCGTTCGCTCCCGCCTTCGCCTTGGCGGAGAGTGGTTTGTCGGGGTCGATCAAGTCACCCGCGACCTTCAGATGGGCGTCGACGGCCTCACGGGCGATCAGCAGATGCATGATCTCCGTCGAGCCCTCGAAGATCCGGTTGATCCGCAGGTCCCGAAGGAGTTGTTCGGCAGGGACGGCACGCTCGCCCCGGGCGGCGAGGGAGTCGGCGGTCTCGAAGCCCCGGCCGCCGCGGATCTGGACCAGTTCGTCGGCCATCAGACAGCCCATCTCGGAGCCGTACAGCTTGGCCAGGGCCGCTTCGATCCGGATGTCGTTGCGGTCTTCGTCCGCCATCTGGGAGGCGAGATCGACGACGGCCTCCAGGGCGAAGGTGGTGGCGGCGATGAAGGAGATCTTGGCGCCGACAGCTTCGTGCCGGGCAACCGGCCTGCCCCACTGCTCGCGGACCGCCGACCATTCGCGGGCGATCTTCAGACACCACTTGCCGGCGCCGACACACATGGCGGGCAAGGACAGCCGTCCCGTGTTGAGGGTGGTGAGGGCGATCTTGAGCCCAGCGCCTTCGGGGCCGATGCGGTTGGCGGCGGGGACCCGGACGCGGTGGAAGCGGGTCACGCCGTTCTCGATCCCGCGCAGCCCCATGAAGGCGTTGCGGTTCTCCACGGTGATGCCCGGGGCGTTCGCCTCCACGACGAACGCGGTGATGCCGCCCTTGTGGCCGACCGACTTCGGGACGCGGGCCATGACGACCAGCAGGTCGGCAACGACACCGTTGGTCGTCCACAGCTTCACACCGTCGAGGATGTAGTCGGGACCGTCCGGAACGGCCGAGGTGGCGAGCCGGGCAGGGTCGGAGCCGACATCCGGTTCGGTGAGAAGGAACGCCGAGATGTCGGTACGGGCGAGCCGGGGCAGGAACGTGTCCTTCTGCTCCTGGGTGCCGAAGAGCTTCAACGGCTGCGGTACGCCGATGGACTGGTGGGCGGAGAGCAGCGCGCCGATCGCCGGGTTGGCGGAGCCGACCAGGGAGAGGGCTCTGTTGTAGTAGACCTGGGTCAGTCCCAGGCCGCCGTACTTCGGGTCGATCTTCATCCCGAGGGCGCCGAGCTCCTTGAGGCCGTTGATGACCTCGTCGGGGATCTTCGCCTCACGCTCGATCAGGGCGCCGTCGATCTTGGTTTCGCAGAAGTCGCGCAACCGGGCGAGGAACGCCTCGCCTCGCCGGACGTCGTCGGCGGCCGGCTGTGGATGCGGATGGATCAGGTCCAGCCGGAAGCGGCCGAGGAAGAGTTCCTTGGCGAAACTGGGCTTGCGCCAGTCCTGCTCGCGTGCGGCTTCGGCCACTTGGCGCGCTTCACGCTCGGTGACCTTGGGCGTGTTCTTCGGAGCGGATGGTGCGGTCATGAGGAGCTCACCTCGCCGCGTTGTCGGTGGGCGGACCCGGCCGGTCCGCGCGGAGCGCGCATGCGCGCGCCTGCCGAGGCATACCAACCGGTGCTACTCGTCCGTATGTACCCGATTCCTGCCGCCCTCACCAGCCCTCGGACGCCGATCGGGTAGCGAGCCACTCCAGTGGCACGTTCAACGAGCGTCCTGTGGCCGGGCGCGGGCGAGGGAAAGGAGCCGTCCCCGGTGCGGCCCACCCAGGAGTACTCCAGGGCGTCCGGGGACAGCAGCCGTAACGCGTCCTGGTACCCGGCCGCGCCGGGGCCGGTGCAGAACTCGCGTACTCCCGGTCCTGGAAGAACCCGGTACCGCGGGGGGTGGTCGGGCTCCGGGATGTCGAAGTCACCGGGGACCGGCCGCGCGCCGGTCTCGCCCGACGGCAGCGCCGCGCGCAGCTCCTCGAGGAACTTGCGCCTACGGCTCATCAGCGGCGTCGGCACCGGGGTCAGCCGAACGTGAAGGAGTGGACCTTGAGCCCTGGCGTGAGGGTCAGGGTCAGGAGACCCTGCCGAGGCTTCGTACCGCTCACCAGCCGGTGGATGTTGGGTGCTCCGGAGATGGTGTGGGTAGTGGTCTTCCCGTCGAGGGTCGCGGTGATGGTGCCGGTGCCGCCGACGTCGATGTGGACCTCGCTCGCGGAGAAGTTCAGCTTGATGCCCGCGTCGGGCCCGCTGGTCACCGACTCCCGGTCGGCGCTCCAGGTGCCGTCCAGGGCGGCCTCGCCGGACCCGATCTCCGCCGGGTAGGTGAAGGTGTCGGTGCCTTCGTCCAGGGATCCGTTGGCGACGGGGCCGCTGCGCCCGGCGCCCAGGGCGACCTCCCGGGTCAGGTTCGGGTCGGTCGGAGTGGCGTCCGGGAGACCGGTGGGGGGCGGCAGGGCGATGCCGGGGCGTGCGTCGGCCAGCAGTTTCCGGATCAGCGACTCGCGATGGCCGTAGTTGCCCTCGCCGACGGCAACGTGCCGCACCTGGCCCCGGGCGTCGATGAGGTACTCGGTCGGCCAGGCGTAGTTGTCGAAGTTCTCCCAGGTCCTGAAGTCGTTGTCCAGCGCGACCGGGTACGTGATGTCGAGCCGTTCGGCACCGGCCCTGACGTTCCCGGGCACGTGCTCGAACGCGTACTCGGGAGTGTGCACGCCGATCACCTCCAGGCCGGCCGACCGGTACTTCTCGTACCAGGCGTTGACGTGCTGGATGCTGCGGTGGCAGTTGATGCAGGAGTAGGCCCAGAAATCGACCAGGACAACCTTGCCGGCCCGTGCGCTCTCGGTCAGCGGCGCGCCCTGGGGCGTGTTGAGCCACTGTTGGATTCCGGAGATCTCCGGCGCGGTGCCGCAGTCGAGCAGCCCCGACGCCGGCTCTGCGGCGCACCGACGCAGCGACTGGTTCCGGTCCGCGTCGAGCGCCTCGGCGATCCCCGAGTCCGCGATCGCCTTGTTGACGCGGGCGGTGTAGTCGGGGACGGAGCGCTGCAGGACGTCGGTGACGTTGAAGGTGAGGCCGAAGGCCAGGAGCACGAAGGTCAGCCCGGCAACGAACCGCACGCCCCGCTGCCGGTTACGGAACGCCCGCACCCGCTCGCCGATGCGCCGGCCGGCCAGCGCGAAGAAGAGCAGGGGAATCGCGGTGCCGATCGCGAAGGCGACGGCGAGCGCGGCCGTCTGGACCCCGATCCGCTGCGTGGCGCCCGCGACGGTGATGGCGGCGAGGACGGGTCCGGCGCAGGGCACGTACACCGCGCCCAGCGCCAGTCCCAGGACGAACCCGCTGCGCCTGCCGCCGATCTGCCGTTGGCCGATGCGTGCGAACGGGCGCTCCAGCAGATCCTGCACCGCCGGGAACATCATGGCGACGCCCAGCAGGAGCAGCACCCCCAGACCGACCCACCGGATGATGTCCTGGGGCAGCGGCAGGGCCCCGAGCACCAGGGTGCCGAACAGCGTGATCAGGCTGAAGCTGACGACCAGCCCGCCCATCACCGCATAGGACCGGCCCTTGTGCGCCGGCCCCGCTCCGGTCCCGGAGGCCGGAACCCCGCCGGAGAGGAAGACCAGGGGCAGCACGGGCAGGACGCACGGCGAGACGGCGGTGACGAAGCCGCCGACCAGTCCGATGAGTATCAACGTAAGCAATACGACCTCCAGAGAACGAAGCCGCCCGAACAGCCACGGTTCGCCATGTCCTCGGGACCGACACCCGCGGCGAGGACCACCGGGCAAGGGACGTGCGCCTCGGGCCGGTTCCGCGTGCAGTCCCCGAGACGTCACCTGTCTCGCCGGTGACTCTTGCACGCGGCGAGTTACCTGTCAAACCGGTGACGCGGGCAATTCGGCCGGGACGACGGGGTCCACACCCGCACCCGGTGGGCGTTCTGAGCGAACGGGCCGCCCCCCGGTGAGGGGGCGGCCCGTTCGCCTTCTGCTGCGCGTGTGCGTGTGGTCAGCCGACCGGCTTGGTCTCGACGAAGCCGTCGAGGTCACGCAGGATGGCGGCCTTCGGCTTGGCGCCGACGATGGTCCTGGCGACCTCGCCGTTCCGGTACACGTTCAGCGTCGGGATGGACATGACGCCGTACTTGGCGGCCGTGGCCGGGTTCTCGTCGATGTTGAGCTTGACGATCTCGATCTGGTCGCCGTACTCGGCGGCGATGGCCTCCAGCGACGGGGCGATCTGGCGGCAGGGGCCGCACCAGGCAGCCCAGAAGTCCACCAGGACGGGCTTGTCGCTCTGCAGAACCTCGGCGTCGAAATCTGCGTCGGTGACGTTCTTCAAGGTGCCGGCCACAGCGGCCTCCTTCTTCCGGGGGGTGGGGTGCGGGGTGCGTCAGCTCTCGTCGGGCGTCAGCCGCAGCGAGATGCTGTTGATGCAGTACCGCTGGTCGGTCGGGGTGGGAAAGCCCTCACCTTCAAACACGTGCCCGAGATGCGATCCGCACCGGGCGCACCGGACCTCGGTCTGTACCGTGCCGTACGACCGGTCCTCGGCCAGCTCGACGGCGTCCGTGTCCTTCGGGTCGAAGAAGGACGGCCAGCCGCAGCCGGAGTGGAACTTCTCCGTGGAGGTGAAGAGCTCGGCGCCGCAGGCACGGCAGGAGTAGACGCCCTTGGTCTCGGTGTCGGTGTACTCGCCGGTGAACGGCCTCTCCGTGGCAGCGCGGCGCAGAACCTGGTATTCGTCAGGGCCCAGCTCCGCGCGCCACTGCTCGTCCGGCTTTTCGATGTCGTACGCCATGAGGCTCAGCCCCTCGTAGGTGGTGGGAAGAGGGGTGCGGGAAGGGCGGTCGCCTCGCGGCGGAGGGCACTGCAGGGCTTCAGCCGAACGATCTTCCACTGCAGGCTTGAGGTTGGGCCCGGGGACATCGTCCCTTCCCGCACCCACACATGCATGAACCTTCAATCAAACCGGAGTGTTCCCGCCACCCCGGCATGACCTGAACCACAGCGGCCCCGCCCCCTGGTCTTCCCACTACTGCATGGGAATCGGTCAGGATTTGGTCCTTGGCCCAGGTCGGAGGCCAGAGGAAAACGAACGGCCGGAACCCCCGCACAGTGGGCCCCTCGCAGCGCCCTGACCTGCAATTTTCCTCTGACCTGCACAAACTTTCAACGCCTTGGCCCGCATCAACCCGTCCGGGCCCGCTTCAAGCCGTTTCAACTTGCCCGCGTCCTCCCACGGGAGCACCACGGCTGAGGCGAAAACGAAGCAGGCCCTGACCTGCTGTTATCCACTGCATTGCCCCACGAGCCCGCACCTGCCGCCAAGCTGACCAAAAATCTCGCGCACACGCGCGGGCCCCGACACCAAGCTGTCGGGGCCTGCGCGTGCATGACCGGATCGAAGGCGGATCATCCTCGGGTCGTACGTACAGATCGGGACGGCTGCTCACCTGGAAGCGGGCGGTCGCCTCCGCGTGGACTGGGCCGGGCCGGTCACTGGCAGCGGCGTCACCGGCCGGAGGGCCAGGTTCAAGATCGCTCGGCCGCCCGGACTGGGCACTCCTGGTCCCGGGTGCCTTGCCAGTCCAGGCAGACCACGGTGGCGTCATCATGCAGGACACCTTGCTGAGCACGCAGGACAGCCTGAGTAAGGGTGTGAACGGTCTCGCGAGGGTGCAGGTCGCGAGTGCCCTCGATCAGGGACGGAAGGTCCTCGGCGGCGGCGTTGCGCTCGAGCATGCCATCGGTGACCAGGATGAGGCGGTCACCTGGTCGCAGTTGGAGCGACTGGACGCGGTGCGGGTGCACCAAAGGGGCGCCGAAGGGCGGATCGATCTCGGGAGTGAGACGCGCGAGGCGTCCCCCGCGCAGTAGCCAGGGCCACGGGTGACCGGCATTGACGAAGCCGGCACTTCCCGTCTGCAGGTCGATGCGCAAGAGCTGGCCGGTGACCAAGGGGCCATGCAGGCCGTGGTCGAGCAAGGCCTGATGGGCCTGATGGGCCTGGTCGGCCAGGTCGGCTCCTTTGCGCCGCGCGCTGCGTAGAGCGCCAACAAACAGGGTGGCGATGAGGGCGGCACGGACGTCGTGGCCCATGGCGTCGGTGATGGACACGTGCAGGGTGTGGCGGTCGAGGGAGTGATCGAAGGTATCGCCGGCGATCTCTTCGCTCGGGATCAGCTCGCCGGAGATCGTGAACTGCGGTGCTTCACAGGTGAGGCTGTCGGGAAGGAGAGTGTTCTGGATCTCAGCGGCCAGGGTCATGGGGAGGGTGCGGCGGCCCCACTGATACAGGTCGGTGAAGCGGCGGTTGGCGATGAGGATGTACGCCAGGGCATGGGCCGATTCGACGATCGCCTGCACAGCTGAAGGTTCGGGGGCTTGCGGGAGGAGGACTTCAAGAAGCCCGATGGCATCCCCCCGGTTGGTCACCGGGGCCACGATCTGGACCTGCCCGTCGGGGTGCCCGCCTCGCCGGACGGACACCCGTTGGTCGCGCAGTACCTCCCCGTAGACGGTGCCGGGCAACCTGATGCGCTCCCGCTCCTCACCGGCGTCAGCGTTGCTCAGGCGCACAACGGCGTTGCCGGTGAAGTCGGTGATCAAAAAGGAAACCGACCGGGCCTCCAGGCGCCTCGCCAGCTCGAAGGCGATCACCTCGGCCGACTCGACAGGCATCCGGGCCTCTGCCGCAGCGAGCAGTCCGGCCAGTCCTGCAGACCCTTCAGCCATCTCCGGTTCCTCTCGCCGGATCCGCCCAAAGATCCACTCTCACGACAGCACCGACGAGCCGCGCCCGTGACCGATGCGATACAGAGTTACTTGGCCAGAGAGCGCAAGGCCCCATTACTCCACCAGCGGCATGTCACACACCGTCGTCCCGCGTGCAGCCATGCGACCCCACGGCAGACCTGGTCTCACCTGACGGGAGATCAGTAGTGCAGCGGCACTTGACGGCCCGGATCGTCCAGCAGACGCCGCAACCGGGCCTTGCCGGGAAACCGTGGCCGGCACTCCGGTGAGCGCGGCGGGTGTACGTAGCCGTCGGGCCGTGCACCGGACATCGAGTCGCCGTGTGAGGCGACGACGTATGGACCCACGACGGCGCAGTCGCAGTCGACACAGATCCTCATCGCCGGGCCTTCCGCCACGCCCGCGCGAGCCGGAGTGCCGTGGGGCAGGACGCCAACGGCCAGCGGGCCGCCCGCGCCAAGCGTCTGGCCAAGGCCCCGCGATCTGGACAAGCTCGCCGGTGCGGCGGACGGGCGGCACTACAGGACCCGCGAGGAGATCGCCGCCAAGCACCGCGTGGTCTCCAGCCTGCGCGGAACCATCACCGACAGGCCGATAGTGCAGATCGCCCGCGGCGTCCAACTCCGCCTCCCCGAACCCCTCGGCCTCAAAGTCACCCAAACCCGCTGGCCACAGACCTGAACCGGTGACCTGGGAAGTACGGGACTAGTCGGCGCAGAGACAGAACGGATGCCCGACGGGATCCGCGAAGACTCGCCAGTTGCGCTCACCCTTACCGTCGTCCAGCAGGGTCGCGCCCAGCTCCAGCACCCGCTCCTGCGCGGTGTCCAGGTCGTCCACCACGACGTCCATGTGGAACTGCTGCGGCCGTTCGGGGTCGGGCCAGCGCGGCTCCCGAAGCTGCGGCGCCTGCTGGAAGCCCAGGCTGGTGCCGTCCTCGCGGACGAGGTCGACCCACTCGGGGCTATCCGGGTCCAAGCGCACCTTGCCGCCCACCACGGCTGCGTAGAACTCGGCGAGGGCCTTGGGGTCGGGACAGTCCAGGACGACGCTGCCCAGCTTGCCGATCATGATGTCTGCCTCTCTTCGATCCGATTCTCTTCTGTCCGGTTCACGGGAACGCGTACCCCGGTCCAGGGGTCTTTCACGGTGCGGATGTCCCGCGTGAGCATCGGCAGTGCTGACCCGGCGAGGGCCACGCTGCCGATGGCAACCGCCGTCACGCTGCCCAGTGACTGCCCGAGCAGGCCGCCGAGGGCGGCGCCCACCGGCAGCACGCCGTAGGTGATGGTGCGGTAGGCGCCGTTGCTGCGGCCAGCGAGGTCTTGGGAACCAGGACCTGCCGGACGGTCACCGACAAGACGTTGGCGCTGCCCAGCCCGATGCCGGCGAGGGCCTGGCAGAGCCCGAGCAGTACTCCGTACGACAGGCTGCGCCCGGGCAGCAGCGGCAGCAGCAGCGGGGTGCCGGTGGACAGGACGAGGGAGGCGGCGAAGGCACGACCGTAGCCGAGGCGGGCGGCGAGGCGGAGGCCGAGCATGGCGCCGAGAAAGGCGCCGGCGCCGGCGGCGCTGAGGGCGAGTCCGTAGCCGCCTGCCGAAAGGCCGCGTTCCTTGACGGCGAGGACGACGAGATTGACGACGAGGATCTGCGCGCCCGCGTTGTAGAGCGCGGCATGCGCGGTGAGCGACCGCAGGAAAGGGCTGACCCAGATCTGCCGCAGACCCTCGGCCATGCCGGGCCGGTCCGGGTTCCGTACGGGCGGCGGCTCGGGCCGACGCGCGCCCGTCACGCCGAGCGCACTCGCGACGTACGAGACGGCGTCGGCCAGCACCGCCACCGCCGGGCCGAGTGACTGCACCAGAAGGCCCGCGATACCCGGGCCGCTGACCTGCGCGGCGGTGGACGAGCCCTGGAGGGCGCGATTGGCGGCGGGCAGGTCGTTCTCACCCACCAGGGAAGGGACGTAGGCAAAGCCCGCGATGTCGAAGACGACGCTTGCTGCGCCCACCGTCAGCGCGACGGCGATCAGCAGCGGCAGTGACAGCCCGCCCAGCAGCGCGGCCACGGGGACGGCGGCGAGCGCGACCGCCCGCAGCAGGTCGGCCGCGATCATGATGCCGCGCCGGCGGCGGCTCTCCAGCCAGTGCCCGGCGAATAGCGGGAGGGCGACGCTCGGCAAATAGGTGGCGGTGGCGATGGCACTCACGCCGGCTGCCCCCGCGTCCAGGGTGAGCGCTGCGGCGAGCGGCAGCGCCACCGCGGTGACGTGCGCGCCGACCGCGGAGACGGTGTGTCCCGCCCAGAACCGCCGGAAGTCGGCATCGTGCAACAGCGCCAATTTCGTTACCCCTAACCCCGTTCAACCAGTAACGGCGTTACCTGATAATGCCCCTCAAGGCGTAACCTCGCAAGCATGCGACAACCCGGTGAACGCGCTCCCGCTCCTGAGCCCCTCAGATTGGCCCAGGACCTGGTGAACACCGTCGACCTGGAAATGGACAACGATCAGCTACGGACGGAGGCCGGCCTGACCGCCTTCGCCCGCGACCACGGCATGCCGGATCCGACCTTCGACGCGCAGGACCTCGCTGACGTCCGCGAACTGCGCGAAGCGCTGCGCGACGCCTGCCAGGCCCATACAGGCACCGATGTCCCGGACGCGTCCGCCACCGCCCTCGACCGGCTGCTGTCCGCCGCACCCCTCGTCCTCGCCGTCGACACCCACGGCGCCGCCACGCTGCGCCCCGCCCCCGGGCTGACCGGCGCCGCCGCGCTCACCGCCCGCATCGCCGCCGGCATCGCGACCGGCCTGGCCGACGGAACCTGGTCACGGCTCAAGGCGTGCGCGGCGCACAGTTGCCGCTGGGTCTACTACGACCGCAGCCCGGCAGGCCGCAGCCGCTGGTGCACGATGTCCATCTGCGGCAGCCGCGCCAAGATGCGGGCGTACCGCAGCCGTGGCACGTAAGGCACCCAGGGCAATAGGGAGGAAGCGCTACGCGTTTGCCCGGTACGTCCAGCCCGCATTGCCCCACAGCGCGGCATCCAGCGCGTTGCGGCCGTCGATCACATACCGCCGCGTCGCGCGACTCGACCCCTCGATCCCGGTGACATGCCTTGCCGGCAGCTCCTCCAACCCCGGCTCGAACATCGGGACCCTGCCCGCCGACAGCCTCTCGGCCCTGCGCGGGTCGATGTCCAGAGCCAGCATCTCGACCCCCAGCTCAGCCAATGCCGGCAGCGTGCGTGGCACCGAGATGTCCGGTGCCGATCACGCTGAGCGTGAGTATCGGGTGCGGTCCGGTTTCGGACGCCAAACAGCCCCTGCGGGGAACCGAATCAGCGAGCTGCGAAGTCCGGTGGAGCAGCGGACCCGTGTCCGGCCGTGTCCGGACAGGCGGCGGACATCAGCGGACAACCGGCGGTCAGTGCCCACGGACAACCTGCCTGAACTGCTTGGACACTGTCCGGGCAGGTGTCCGGACAGGTGTCAGCCGTGGAGCTCGATAACGACTGGTCCTCCGCCGCCGTCCGCTCCGGCCTGGGCGGATCCGTTGGTGGAGACGCTGCCGCCTGCCCCACCGCCCCATCCGCGTGCCGTTGTGCCCGGGCCGTTGGTCGCGCGCCCGTACCCGCCATGGCCGAGGTGCGACGCGCCTCCCACTCCAGCGAGACCGGACGTACCGCTCAGGCGGATCGCGCCCTATCCGGCCCGCCGCCCTGGGCGAGTTGTCCCGTCCCGCCGAACGGTCCGGGGATGCCGCTGGTGGTCGTCATGCCGGAGCCTGACGCCATGCTCGCGGTACCGCCGTCACCACCGGTGGCCACCACGAGGCCACCGAAGGAGGATGTGCCTCCTGCGTTACCGGGCTGATTCCCTGTGCCGCCAGCGCCGCCCGCGCCGACCACAACGGTCTCCACGGCGCCTTGAAGACCTTGGCTGAGTCCTCGTCGTCGAAGCGCTCGGACCGCCACCTGTCGGACCGTGTGCCGCCGTCCTTCCACTTCAGCTGGTAGCTGAGGATCTCCCCGGCCTTGTTCCTGCGCGGAACGATGCTTGCCATGGCGGGAGACCAGCTCCGTTTTCCCACCGTTTTCCCAGCCACCCGTTTGAACTAGCCAAGATCTAGCGATACTTGCAGGTCAGGGTGCAGATATGCAGGAACGGCCGGAGCCCCCGCACAGTGGGCTCCGGCCGTTCGTCCGCCGCCTGCTGTCGTGCTGTCCAGGCGGATTACAGGCGGCTGTGATGGATCGGTTCGATCCTGCTCACGGACTACAGGGCGAGGCCGGTGAGAACCAGCACGCGCTCGTAGGTGTAGTCGTCCATGGCGTAGCGAACACCCTCGCGGCCGACGCCGGACTGCTTGGCTCCGCCGTACGGCATCTGGTCGGCGCGGTAGGACGGGACGTCACCGATGATGACGCCGCCGACCTCGAGGGCGCGGTGGGCGCGGAACGCGGTCTGCAGGTCGTGTGTGAACACACCTGCCTGCAGGCCGTACTTGGACGAGTTGACGGAGGCGAAGGCCTCGGCCTCGCCGTCCACCTTCTGAACGGTGAGCACCGGTCCGAACACCTCCTCGGAGGCGAGGGTGACGCCGTCCGGGAGCTCCGTCAGCACGGTCGGCGCGTAGGTCGCACCGTCCCGCTTGCCGCCGGCGAGGAGCTGGGCGCCGGCCTGCACGGCCTCGTCGACCCAGGACTCGACGCGCTTGGCGGCGTCCTCGTTGACCAGCGGGCCGACATCGGTCGCGGCGTCGGACGGGTCACCGGTGACCTGGGCCTCGACGGCCGCGACGATCTTCGGAACGAGCCGGTCGTATACCGCGGCGTCCGCGATGACGCGCTGCACCGAGATGCAGGACTGGCCGCCCTGGTAGTTGGAGAAGGTCGCGATGCGGGTCGCGGCCCAGTCCAGGTCCTCGTCGGAGGCGTAGTCGCCGAGGACGACCGCCGCGCCGTTGCCGCCGAGCTCCAGGGTGCAGTGCTTGCGCGGCACCGACTCCATGATCGAGTAGCCGACCGCCGCCGACCCGGTGAAGGAGATCACGGGCAGCCGCTCGTCCTGCACGAGGGCGGGCATGCGGTCGTTGGGCACCGTGAGCACGGACCACGAACCGGCCGGAAGGTCCGTCTCGGCCAGCAGCTCACCGAGGATCAGCGACGAGATCGGGGTGGCCGGGGCGGGCTTCAGGATGATCGGGGCGCCGACGGCGATGGCCGGGGCCACCTTGTGGGCGCTCAGGTTCAGCGGGAAGTTGAAGGGCGCGATACCGAGGATCGTGCCGCGCGGGAAGCGGCGGGTCAGCCCGAGGCGACCGGTGCCACCGGCGTCGGTGTCGAGGCGCTGGGCCTCGCCGCTGTTGAAGCGGCGGGCTTCCTCGGAGGCGAACCGGAACACGGAGACGGCGCGGCCGACCTCGCCGCGGGCCCACTTGATGGGCTTGCCGTTCTCGGCGGAGATCAGCTGGGCGATCTCCTCGGTGCGCTCCACGAGACGCCGTACGACGTGGTCGAGCGCGGCGGCACGGACATGGGCGGGCGTCGCGGCGAACTCCTCGCGCACGGCGTGCGCGGCCGCGACGGCCTCCTCGATCTGCGCGTCGGTCGGCACGCTGACCGTGCCGACGAGACGACCGTCCCAGGGGTTGGTGACGTCGAAGCTGTCCTCGCCGGTGGCCTGGCGGCCGGCGAGCCAGAAGGCGTGGGTGGAAGTCATGGAGGTTCCGGCCCTTCGGAGTCGTGGGGTGTCCTGCTCCCCCACCGTAGGGCCGTACGGTCGGCCTGGCGTTTGTCCGGTGCGGAGCAGAAGCGGGCAGGCATGCGCCGGTTTGTCGGATGACCCGGACCGCCGGAACGGTTCACCACGACCGTCCGCCAAGCAGTTACGTGCCCAGGGGGCGGACGGGCTTCATCTCACGGCGTCGTCGGGGAGCTCGTGGCCTTCAGCGCCAGCCACAGCTCCATCCGCACATCCGGGTCGTCCAGGGAGCGGCCCAGGATCTCCTCCACCCGGCGCATCCGGTACCGCAGGGTGTGGCGGTGCACGCCCAGGTCGGCCGCGGCAGCGTCCCACTGGCCGTGGTGGCTGAGCCAGGCGCGCAGCGAGGCGACCAGGTCGCCCCGGCCCTTCGCGTCGTGTTCGCGCAGGGCGCGGAGCATGCCGTCCGCGAAGGCCCGGACCGCGTCGTCCGCGAGCAGCGGCAGGACCGAGCCGGCCGCCAGCTCCTCGTGCTCGACCATGGCCCTGCCCCTGCGGCGGGCGACCGAGAGTGCCTGTTCGGCCTGCTTGTACGCGGCGGAGACGGCGGTCGGGCCCGCCGGTGCGGACAGCCCGACCACCACCTCGGTGTCCTCCGGCGCCGCCTGGTCGTGCGGGGTTCGCTCCTCCTGGGCCTCCGCGTATGCCGCGCAGGCCGCGACGGCCGCACCGCCGTCCGCCGCGAGGACGACGAGCCGTTCTCCCTCGGGGACCATCAGCAGGGCCTCCCCGGACCGGGCGGCCGCGGACTCCATCGCCTCGCCGAGCGGTGCCGGTGTCGCCGGATCGGACGCCTCCGCGATCAGCAGGCGGAACGGGGCGTCGAGCAGCCCTCCGTACAGGTCTCCGGCAACGGCCCGCGCATGGTCCGGCTGGCCGGCGAGGAGCATCCGGAGTACCGCAGCGCCCAGCCGCTGTTCGGCGCCCTGGAGGGCGCGGGAGCGGGCGGTGGTGAGGGTCAGCAGGGCGACCGCCGAGTGCACGGCGTAACGCTCGGCGGTACCGAGGGCGGACCCGGTGCCCACCGCCAGCGCGCCGCGGGCCCGGCGGCCGGTGCCCAGGGTCTGGAGCTCGACCCGGTCGTCGGTGTCACCGACGACGACACTCGCCGGGGCGGGGCGGTCCCGCAGGCGTTCCACATCGGGGGTGAGCCGGGCCGCTCTGCGGGCGGCCCAGTCGGGGGCGGCGGCCACGACGGCGCCGGAGGCGTCGTACAGCGCGGCCCAGCCGTCGACCTGGGCGGCGAGCCGGCTGAGGAGTTCGCCGGGGCCCTCCCCGGCGAGTGCGGCCTTGGTGAGATCGCGCTGGGCCTCGAAGCCCGCTGTCACGGCCCGGTACTGGTCGGCGGCGATCGCCGAGGAGACGGCCTTGGCGATGGCGAGGAAGGCGGTGCGGCGCGGGACTTCGAGGAGCGGCAGTCCCGCCTCCTCGGCGGCGTCGATCAGTGGCTGCGGCACCTCGTCGTAGTTGACGCCCACGGCGAAGCCGAGCCCGACGACTCCGGCGTCGGCCAGCCGGCGCACGTACCGGCGCATCGCTTCGGGGTTCTCGGCGTCGAGGTTGGTGGCGGTGATGAGGAGGAGTTCGCCGCCCTCCATGTACGGGACGGGGTCGGCCAGCTCGCTGGCGTGCGCCCAGCGCACCGGCGCGTCGAGCCGGTCCGCCCCCGCACGCACCGTGAGTTTGAGCGCCGAATGCTGGACGAGCGAGGCGAGAGTAGGGGGCATGGGGACCGCGGGACCTTCGGAGTCGATTTCGCCGTCCCGTACGAACGGCTCCTCCCGATTCTGCCAGGACGGCAGGGTCCGCCGTAACCACTCTCAGTGATCCGGCACCGCCGCGGCCCACCGGATCCGCTGCGGTGGACCCGGCCCGCACGTCATGGCCGCCCGGCCCCGGTTCAGCCGTTCAGGTTCACCAGCAGGGGCGGCGCGTGCTCCCCTCGTACCGTCGTCAGGGACAGCACCGCGTGTCCGGCCGGGACGCGATGGGCCAGTTCGGAGGCCGACCAGCGTTCGCGCTCGACCTGGCGCACCGTCACCGCGTCCGTGGTCACCGCCTTGCCGGTGACCAGCTTGCGGAAGGCGTGGATGGCCCGGGTCATCGGCTGGTCGGCGAAGACCGTGCGCTGGGTGACGTCCCGGGTCTCGACCCATTCCGTACCCCATGCCTCGGCGAACCGCTTGCCGTCCCAGGTTGTGATCCCGGAGAAGGCCATCCGGCAGCCGACCGCGCCCAGCAGCGCCGTGTGCAGGCTCTCCGGGACGTCGTCGAGGGTGCGCAGCGTGAGCACGGCCCCGGCGTGCGCGGAGCGCAGCCGCTGGATGCCGCGGACGGTGTCGGGGGTCAGGGTGCGGGTCGCGTCGTCGAGGACCAGGCAGGCGAAGAGCGAGCGGTCGGCACGGGCGGCGGCGCTCGCCGTGAACTGGGCGAGGACGAGACGGGCCAGCATCCGCGACGCCTCGGCGTGGCCGCGTTCGGGCAGATCGATGCGGACCCGGAGCGGGTGCTCCAGGGCCCGCAGGGAGAAGGGGCGGGCCTTGCCCGTGGTGTCGAAGAAATCGGCGAACGCGGGCCGGTCGAGCAGCGCGACCCGGTCGGCGAGTGCGGGCCCCGGGTCTCCGGGAGCGCCGGACTGACGGGCGCGGGCGTCGAGTTCGCGGTGCATGCTCTGCCCGCCCGCCGCGTCGACGGCCTCGCGCAGGGCCGCGAGCGCGGCCGGGACACCGTCCAGCAGCTCCCGCAGCTCGGGGACCGAGGGAAAGCGGCCGTGGGCGGCGCGGTAGGGGCCGAGGAGCTGCGCGAGGGCGGTGGCGGCTCGTCTGCTGTCCACTTCGGGGAGGTCTCCGACGAGCCCCTCGGCCAGGACGGCCGCGGCTTCGTCGGGGTCGGTGGTGCCGCCGTAGAGGTCGAGATCGTGGACGGAGGCCGGATCGCCGAGCTTGACCACGACGTCGAACCCCTCGTCGGCTCCGAGCTGGGTGCCGGTGGCGCATACCGCGACGACGGCGGCCCGCCCGGCGAGCGCCTGAAGGGCGAGGGATTCGACGACGGGACGGATCAGTGCGCGGCTCTTGCCCGCCCCCGGCGGTCCGACGGCGAGCAGCGAGGTGCCGAGCAGTCCGGGGTCGAGGGCGATTCCGCTGCCGCGGCGCGCATAGGGGTTGCGCTCGTTGTCGTCGACCGTGCCGAGCCTGACCTGGTCGACGAGCAGATCGTGCCGGGCCGAGCGGACCGGGAGATCGCGCGCGCCGGAGGGATGGGTGCAGGCGGCGGCGCCGTTGCGCAGCACGGTGTCGGTGAAGGCGGGCAGCCGGGTGTTGTCGGCACGTACGGAGGTCCAGGCGCGTCGGATACGGGCGTAGTCGACGTCGTTCATCCGGCCCGACCGGGCCTCCTGGGCGAGCCTGGCGGCGGCCTGGTCCTGTCCGGCGGCACGCAGGTCGGGCCACTCGGCCGGATCGTCCGCGCCGCCCTCGGCGCCGCCCGCCGTCCGGGCCTCCGCGTCGTGGCCTGCCTCGCGGGCCGTGCCCCGGTCCGCGGTTGCGCGCGCGCTCCCCGAGGTGCCGGCCTGTGCCGTCGGCGGCTGCGCACCTCCGGCGTTCCTGCGGCGGAGCCGGGACCATCGGCCCAGCTTCGCGAACGGCCACACGATCACCAGGGTGATCAGGGCGTACAGCGTGTACGTGACCACGGTGGTCAGGGTGCGGTCGGTGCCCATCCACGGGCCGGCCACGAAGCTGAAGGTGAGCTCCATGCCGGGCACGGTCCCCGTCCACACGAGGATCCAGACCAGCAGCGCGCCGGCAGCCGCACCGGCCGCGCGGGCGCCGGGCCCCCGGCCGGCGACCGAGCGTTCGAAAGCGGCGGGCCAGTTACCCAACCGGCCGAACCCGTAGACGATGGCTCCGATGATCAGCAGGCGGTAGATGTCGAGCGCGCGTACCGCCCCGTGGGTCAGCGGCTGATGGTCGAACGGTCCCCACCAGTCGTCAGGGGTGAAGAGTGTCAGCGGGACCCGCCAGTACGGGATGTATCCGTTGCGCCAGAGCGACCAGACGAGGATGCAGGCAAGGAGCGAGATCACCGCTCCGCTCAGCAGCGTGCGGTCGGGCGTGCGCTCCGCCTCCTCGGCGGGCCGGTCGGTGTGTCCGGACCGCCAGACGCCCGGTTCCGCGAGGGGCCTGGGGATGCGCAGCCAGTCCCCGAGGGAGGGCCCGGTGGCCGGTGCGTGGCCCGGCATGGGCGGCAGTACGGGCGGTGGCGGGCCGGCCGGGCGCGGCACCGAATGACCGGAGCGGGTGCCGCGTGAGTCGTACGTGCCCTCGGTGTCCATGTGCTGTCCCTCGTCCCCTGACCAGCGCCGACCGGTAACCACGGGCGCAGGCGCCCCGATCCCCTCAATCTAGTGCCCACTAGCACCCCGTCAGACGCTGTCCGGCGGGAAGTCCCGCCACCGGTCGCCAGGCCGTCGCTATGTCCGTGACGGACAACCGCGTCGAGCCACTTCTCCCGAACGGAACATGCCGGACCCCCGGCCTCGCCCCTAGCCTGCAGACAGAGAAGCGTCCGAAACACCCCCAGGAGCCCCTCATGACCGCAATTCCGCAGGAGCGCCGCGTCGTCACTGCCATTCCCGGCCCGAAGTCGGTGGAGCTGCAGGCCCGCCGTCTCGCGACGGTCGCCGCAGGTGTGGGCTCCACCCTGCCGGTGTTCACCGCCCGCGCAGGCGGCGGCATCATCGAGGACGTGGACGGCAACCGTCTGATCGACTTCGGCTCCGGCATCGCCGTGACGTCGGTCGGCGCCTCCGCCGAGGCCGTCGTACGCCGCGCGTCCGCGCAGCTCGCCGACTTCACCCACACCTGTTTCATGGTCACGCCGTACGAGGGGTACGTCGAGGTCTGTGAGCAGCTCGCCGAGCTGACGCCGGGCGACCACGCCAAGAAGTCCGCGCTGTTCAACTCGGGCGCCGAGGCCGTCGAGAACGCCGTGAAGATCGCCCGTGCCTACACCAAGCGCACCGCGGTCGTCGTCTTCGACCACGGCTACCACGGCCGGACGAACCTGACGATGGCGCTGACCGCCAAGAACATGCCGTACAAGCAGGGCTTCGGTCCGTTCGCGCCCGAGGTCTACCGGGTCCCGGTGGCGTACGGCTACCGCTGGCCGACCGGTGCGGAGAACGCCGGTGCCGAGGCATCCGCTCAGGCCATCGACCAGATCACGAAGCAGATCGGCGCCGACAACGTCGCCGCGATCATCATCGAGCCGGTGCTCGGCGAGGGTGGCTTCATCGAGCCGGCGAAGGGCTTCCTCCCGGCGATCGCGCAGTTCGCCAAGGACAACGGCATCGTCTTCGTCGCGGACGAGATCCAGTCCGGCTTCTGCCGTACCGGCCAGTGGTTCGCCTGCGAGGACGAGGGCATCGTCCCCGACCTGATCACCACCGCCAAGGGCATCGCGGGCGGTCTGCCGCTCTCCGCCGTGACGGGTCGCGCCGAGATCATGGACGCCGCGCACGCGGGCGGCCTCGGCGGTACGTACGGCGGAAACCCGGTGGCCTGCGCGGGCGCGCTCGGCGCCATCGAGACGATGCGCGAGCTGGACCTGAACGGGAAGGCGAAGCGCATCGAGGAGGTCATGAAGGGCCGCCTCGCCGAGATGCAGGCGAAGCTGCCGAACGGCGACGTCATCGGTGACATCCGTGGCCGTGGCGCAATGATCGCGATCGAGCTGGTGAAGGCCGGCACGAAGGACCCGAACCCGGAGGCCGCCGCGACGCTCGCGAAGGCCTGCCACGCGGAGGGCGTGCTCGTCCTCACCTGTGGCACGTACGGCAACGTGCTGCGCTTCCTGCCGCCGCTGGTGATCGGCGAGGACCTGCTCAACGAGGGCCTCGACGTCATCGAGCAGGCTTTCGCCCAGATCTGATCCGATCCCTGGCACCGATCCTGACCGGGTCCACGTGAGGGCCTGTGAAGAACGTGTGGGGGGCCCATGGCGGGATCCGGTTCCCGCTGTCGGTCCCCCGTCGACTGCCGTACGGTTCCTGCAGATGAGAGAAACACCCCGCTCGCAGGGGACTGCGGGTGATACCGGGTCGGAGCATCCCCAGCACCGTCCTGGTCGTGCCATCGCGCACACCACTGGAGCCTCCGGCTCCGGAACTCCTCACCGATCGGATGGCCGCTCGCCCCAAACCCCCCGGGGCGCGCGGCAAACCGATCACGGCGGCCGCCCCGGAACCACCCCCCCTGTTCCGGGGCGGCCGGCTCCTCTCCTCTTCCTCGTGCCGCCGCTTCTCGCGGTCCTCGCACTCCTCACCTGGCAGGTCGCGGCCGACGGCCCGCTGCGCAGGCTGGACGAGCGGATCGGCCGGAGCGTCGCCGGGCACGGCCCCGGCCGCCTCACCGAATTCCTCGCCGATCTCGGCAATATGCAGGTCGCGCTCCCGGTCCTGGGCTGCGCGGTCGTCTACGCCTTGGTGCGGGGCGCACGCCGGGTGCCGCTGTACGCCGTTCTCGCCATGGCCGCGGTGCCCGCGCTCGTCGTCCCGCTCAAGGACTGGATCGGCCGGACGGGACCGCTGACCGGCGAGACCGGTTACTACCCGTCGGGCCACGCGACGACGGCCGCGGTGGCGTACGGGGCGGCGGCGCTGCTGATCGCGTACCGCACAACGCCTGCAGAACGGTCGAAGCGGTCATGGATGATGCCCGTCGCCGCTGTCCTGCTGACAGTGGCGACGGGCATCGGTCTGGTGCTGCGCGGCTATCACTGGCCGCTGGATGTGCTCGCCGGCTGGTGCCTGAGCGGGCTGTTGCTCGTGGCGCTCAGCTGGTCGAGCGGTCGATCACGGAGACGTCAGCCGCCGAAGTAGGCGTCGAAGTTCTTCGAGAACTCCCCGTTGTTGAAGCGGTCCCAGTTGATCGACCACGTCATCAGTCCGCGCAGTCCGGGCCAGGTGCCGTGCGTCGCGTACGAACCGCAGTCGGCCTTCTTCGTCAGGCAGTTCAGCGCCTTGTCGACCTCGCTGGGTGAGGTGTAGCCGTTGCCCGCCTGGGTGGAGGCAGGAAGCCCGATGGAGACCTGGTCGGGGCGGAGCGCGGGGAAGACCTTGGTGGTGTCACCGGCCACCGGGAAGCCGGTGAGCAGCATGTCGGTCATGGCGATGTGGAAGTCGGCGCCGCCCATCGAGTGGTACTGGTTGTCCAGACCCATGATGGAACCCGAGTTGTAGTCCTGGACGTGCAGCAGGGTGAGGTCGTCCCGCAGGGCGTGGATGACCGGGAGGTAGGCGCCGGCGCGCGGGTCCTGGCCGCCCCAGGGGCCCGACCCGTAGTACTGGTAGCCGAGCTGCACGAAGAACGTCTCGGGGGCCATGGTCAGCACGAACTTGTCGCCGTACTTGGCCTTGAGGGTCTTCACCGCGGAGATCAGGTTGACGATGACCGGGGTGGTCGGGCTGCGGAAGTCGGTGTCGCCGGTGTTCAGCGAGAGCGAGTGGCCCTCGAAGTCGATGTCGAGACCGTCCAGACCGTAGTCGTCGATGATCTTGCTGACGGAGGAGACGAAGGTGTCACGGGCGGCCGTGGTGGAGAGCTGCACCTGACCGTTCTGGCCGCCGATGGAGATCAGCACCTTCTTGCCCGCGGCCTGCTTGGCCTTGATGGCCGCCTTGAACTCGGCCACGGACTCGACGTTCGGGCACTCGGTGACCGGGCAGAGCGAGAACCGGATGTCGCCCGAGGTGACGGAGGTCGGCTCGCCGAAGGCCAGGTCGATGACGTCCCAGGAGTCGGGGACGTCCGCCATCCGCGTGTAGCCGGAGCCGTTGGCGAAGCTGGAGTGCAGATAGCCGACGAGCGCGTGAGTGGGGAGGCCGGAGCCGCCGCCGCCTCCGCCGCCCGCCGTGGTGGTGGCGGTGACGGCGGCGGACTTGGCGGACTCACCGGCGGAGTTGGTCGCGGTGACCTGGAAGCTGTACGCGGTCGAGGCGGCCAGACCCGTCACGGTGGCGGACGTCCCGGTGACCGAGAGGACCTTCGTACCGCCCTGGTAGACGTTGTAGCCGGCGGCTCCCGTGGAGCCGGTCCAGGAGAGGGCGACGGAGGAGGAGGTGATCGTGCCGGCCCTCAGCCCGGCGGGGGTCGCGGGGATCGCGACCGGGTCGCCGCCGGGGCCGACGAGGGTGAGGTCGTCGGCGTAGTAGGTGGGGGTGCCGTACCACCCGTGGGTGTAGATCTTCACGGACGTCGTGGCGGCACCGGTCCTGAACGTGGTGGTGAGCTGCGTCCAGCCGGGAGAGGACGGCGTCCAGGTCGACACATCGGTGGTGCCGGTTCCGGATGCCCCGAGGTAGACGTAGCTGCCCTGCACCCAGGCGCTCAATGTGTACGTGGAGTCCGGCTTGACCGTGACGGTCTGGGAGCACTCGGCGTTGTCACTGCCGGCCGGCGTCGCCTTGAGTGCGGAACTGCCGCCGTGGGTGGGTGTGCTGACGACGGCTCCGCTGCCGCCCGTACAGCTCCAGCCGTCCAGACCGGCCTCGAAACCGCCGTTGCGCGCCAGATCGGTGTCGGCAGCCGCGGCGGCCGGCGCCGACGCTGCCAGGCCACCGACGACGAGCAGAGCCGCCGAGAGGGCGGCCAGAAGTCCGGAAAATCGGGCGGGGGGTCCCGTGCGGTCCACAACGGCCTCCGTGCAGGGGGGAATTGACTGTGGCGCCACAACATGGTCCAGACCAATCAGGTTGTCAAGACCTCTGGTGTCATCCCGGGCCCGCCGCACCGGCCGTCAGCCCCACCACCCGCCCCCGTCTCCGCCCCTGTCTCCGCCCCGGCCGCCGCCCCGGGCCGTCACCGCCGCGGCCTCGTGCATCGCCAGCTCCAGCAGAGTCGCGTCGGTCAGCGCCCCCGAGCCGTCGGGCGGTATCAGCCAGCGCACCCCGCCGGACACCCGCCCCGGGCACGGCACCAGGATCCAGGTCCCGAGTCCCACTCCCCGTACCCCCGTTCCGATCCAGCGGGCGACCGTACCCGGCGGCACGAAGAAGCCCATGCGGCCGTCGCCGAAGTCGGAGAGGACCGGCCCCGGCCGGTCGATGAGACGGGTGAGCACATCGAACGTCGGATAGCCGAGCTCCCGCGGAAGAATCAGTACGTCCCAGCGCCTGCCTGCGGGAAGGAGCGCAATCCCCTGGGGATCGCGCTCCCATTCCCACCGGCACGCAGCCGGATCCGGTGCCACCGAGGCAAGCCATTCGACTGCCGCCCTTACCTCCGAGCCAGTCATGGCCGGCCTCCCGTTCCGTGTGCACCGACGGTGCGTCCACACGGCGAGAGGGGGTTCGGCCCGGATCATTACGCGAGTCGGGGCACCGGTCGGAAGTGAATCGGGTCACACCCCGACCGGCGTCTCTCCCGGACCCGGGTCAGCTGTCGAAGCCGAGCCCCAGCCGGTCCATCGTGCGCAGCCACAGGTTGCGCCGGCCCTCATGACTGTCCGCCCTGGCCAGGGACCTCTTCGTGAGTTCGATCCCGGCCCAGGCGAACGGCTCCGGCGGGAACGGCATCGGCTTGGTGCGCACCATCTCCAGACCGGTCCGCCCGGTCCGTTCACCGGAGAGCAGATCGAGCATCACATCGGCGCCGAACCGGGTGGCCCCGACCCCGAGGCCGGTGAAGCCGGCGGCGTAGGCGACCCGCCCCTGGTGGGCCGTACCGAAGAAGGCGGAGAAGCGGGAACAGGTGTCGATCGCACCGCCCCAGGCGTGACTGAAACGTACCCCTGCCAGCTGCGGGAAGCAGTCGAAGAACTGGCCCGCGAGCTTGAGGAACGTCTCCGGCCGCTGGTCGAGATCGGCGCTCAGCCGGCCGCCGTACGGATAGATCGCGTCATAGCCGCCCCACAGGATCCGGTTGTCCTCGGACAGCCGGAAGTAGTGGAACTGATTGGCGCTGTCGCCCAGTCCCTGCCGGTTCTTCCAGCCGATGGAGGCGAGCTGGTCGGCGGTGAGCGGCTCGGTCATCAGCGCGTAGTCGTAGACCGGGACGGTGTACGGGCGCACTCGCTTGACCAGCGACGGGAAGATGTTCGTGCCGAGTGCGACCCGGCGGGCGAGGACCTTGCCGTACGGCGTGCGGACCGCCATCCCGGTGGCGGTCCTGGCCAGTTCGAGGCCCCGGGTGTGCTCGTACACCCGTACCCCCAGATCGAGGCAGGCCCGCTTGAGGCCCCAGGCCAGCTTGGCGGGGTGCAGCATGGCGACTCCGCGCCGGTCCCAGAGTCCGCCGAGGAAAGTCGGTGAGTCCACTTCCGCGCGCAGTGCCTCCCGGTCGAGGAATTCCACTCCGGTGAAGCCGAGTTTCTCGGCTTCCTGGTGCCATTCCCGCAGCTCTTCCAGCTGATGCGGTTCGGTGGCGACATCGATTTCGCCGGTGCGCTCGAATGCGCAGTCGATGGAGTAGCGGGCGACGGCCGCCTCGATGGCGTCGAGGTTCTGCTCGCCCAGTTCTTCCAGCTTCTTGATCTCGTCCGGCCAGCGTTCCAGGCCGTTGGGGAGGCCGTGGGTGAGGGAGGCGGCGCAGAATCCGCCGTTGCGGCCCGAGGCGGCCCAGCCCACCTCGTGCCCCTCGATCAGTACGACGTCCCGTTCCGGATCGCGTTCCTTGGCGATCAGCGCGGTCCACAGTCCGCTGTATCCGCCGCCGATGACGAGCAGATCGCAGTGCTCGTCGCCGGTGAGCGCGGGAAGCGCGTCGGGCCTGCCGGGATCGTCCAGCCAGAACGAGACCGGTCGTGCGCCGGAGAGTGATTGTGCAGCAGTACGCATGGCAGCTGGGGCCATGGTTTCCAACTCCTTCAGGACTTTCAGGGTCGTGCGCTGTTTTTTCGCCGGTTCGTGATGAGTTGGCCGGCGACAACCACCAGAACGGCAATGACGAACATCGCCGTGCCGATGACGTTGATCTGCACGGGTGTGCCGCGCTGCGCCGAACCCCACACGTACATGGGGAAGGTCACGGTCGAGCCCGCGTTGAAATTGGTGATGATGAAATCGTCGAAGGAGAGCGCGAAGGCGAGCAGCGCTCCCGCGGCGATTCCGGGGGCGGCGATCGGCAGGGTCACCCGGACGAAGGTCTGCACGGGTCCCGCGTACAGATCGCGGGCCGCCTCCTCCAGTCGCGGGTCCATCGACATCACGCGCGCCTTGACCGCCGTCACGACGAAGCTCAGGCAGAACATGATGTGTGCGATGAGGATCGTCCAGAAACCCAGTTGGGCGCCCATGTTGAGGAAGAGCGTGAGCAGTGAGGCGGCCATGACGACCTCGGGCATCGCCATCGGCAGGAAGATCAGCGAGTTGATCGCGCCGCGCGCCCGGAAGCGGTAGCGGACCAGCGCGAAGGCGATCATCGTGCCGAGCGCGGTCGCGCCGATCGTCGCCCAGGTGGCGATCTGGAGGGAGAGCGAGAGCGAGCCGCACATGTCGGCGACGCCGCAGGGGTCCGTCCAGGCGTCCAGCGAGAAGCGCTGCCAGGCGTAGTTGAAGCGCCCGTTCGGCTTGTTGAAGGAGAACACCATCACGACGATGTTCGGAAGGATCATGTAGGCGAGGGTCAGCAGACCCGCGATCACGATCAGATGGCGGCGGAGCCAGCGCAGTACGGGCATCAGACCAGGTCCTCCGTCCCGGAGCGGCGGATGTACACGGTCACCATCAGCAGGACGACCGCCATGAGGATGAAGGAGAGCGCGGCGGCCATCGGGTAGTCGAGGACGCGCAGGAACTGGGTCTGGATGACGCTGCCGACCATCTTGGTATCGGTGGAGCCCAGCAGTTCGGCGTTGACGTAGTCACCGCTGGCCGGGATGAAGGTCAGCAGCGTGCCCGAGACGACACCCGGCATGGAGAGCGGGAACGTCACCTTGAGGAAGGTGGTGGCGGGGGTGGCGTACAGATCGCCGGCCGCCTCGTGCAGCCTGCCGTCGATCCGCTCCAGCGAGGTGTAGAGCGGCAGGATCATGAACGGCAGGAAGTTGTACGTGAGACCGCAGACGACGGCCATCGGCGTGGCCAGCACCCGGTTGTTCTCGGTCCAGCCGAGCCAGCTGGTGACATCCAGGACGTGCAGGGCGTTCAGTACGTCGACGACCGCGCCGCCGTCCGCGAGGATCGTCTTCCAGGCGAGGGTACGGATCAGGAAGCTGGTGAAGAAGGGCGCGATGACCAGCACCAGCACCAGATTGCGCCAGCGGCCCGCCTTGAACGCGATGAGATACGCGAGCGGGTAGCCGAGCAGCAGGCAGAGAATCGTCGCGGTGCCCGCGTACAGCAGGGACCGGATGAACTGCGGGTAGTACTCGGACAGCGCGTCCCAGTAGGTCTGGACGTGCCAGGTGACCTCGAACCCCTTCTCCAGGGATCCGGTCTGTACGGAGGTCGATGCCTGGTACACCATCGGCAGGGCGAAGAAGACGACCAGCCAGAGGATGCCGGGGAGCAGCAGCCAGTACGGGACGAGCCGCTTGCGGGTGGAGGCCTTGCGTACGGGGAGTTCGGCGGGGTCCTGGGGCGGCGCGGGCGGCGCTTCGGTGACGGTCACGTCGCGTCCTCCACCGTCTCCACACCGGCGTCGATGTCCTGGGCCGCGTCGAGGCCGAAGGTGTGCTCCGGGTTCCAGTGCAGGACGACCTCGGCGCCGCGGGTGAGTCCCGCGCGGTGCCCGACGTTCTGCTCGTACACCTGCAGTGCCTTGCCGGCCGGGCTCTCCACCACGTACTGCGTGGAGACGCCGATGAAGCTGGAGTCGACGATCCGGCCGGTCACCCGGTTGCGTCCGGCGGCTATGGTGTCGGCTTCGCCGGCGGATGCGAGGGAGATCTTCTCCGGGCGGATGCCGACCAGGATCCTCCCGCCGAGCGCGGTGGGGGCCGAGCAGCGCCCGGCGGGCAGTCGCAGAGTGCTGCCGCCCACGCCGACGAGGATGTCCGTGCCGGACTCGGTTATCTCGCCCTCGATGAGGTTGGAGGTGCCGAGGAAGTTGGCGACGAAGGTCGTCTTCGGGTTCTCGTACAGATCGGCGGGGGCGCCGAGCTGCTCGACGCGGCCCGCGTTCATCACCGCGACGGTGTCGGCCATGGTCATGGCCTCCTCCTGGTCGTGGGTGACATGGATGAACGTGATGCCGACCTCCGTCTGGATGCGCTTGAGCTCAAGCTGCATCTGGCGGCGCAGCTTGAGGTCGAGGGCGCCGAGCGGCTCGTCGAGCAGGAGCACCTGCGGGTGGTTGATCAGGGCGCGGGCGACGGCGACGCGCTGCTGCTGACCGCCGGAGAGCTGGTGCGGTTTACGCTTCGCGAAGTCGCCGAGCTGAACGAGCTCCAGCATGTCGTCGACCTGCTTCTTCACCGACTTGATGCCGCGCCGGCGCAGACCGAAGGCGACGTTCTCGGTGATGTCCAGGTGCGGGAAGAGCGCGTAGCTCTGAAAGACGGTGTTGACGGGCCGCTTGTACGGGGGCAGGTCGGTGATGTCCCGGCCGCCGAGCGAGATGGTGCCGGTGGTGGCCTCCTCCAGCCCCGCGATCATCCGCAGGGTGGTGGTCTTGCCGCAGCCGGACGCTCCGAGCAGGGCGAAGAAGGAGCCCTGCGGGACGGTCAGGTCGAGCGGCTGGACGGCGGCGAAGGAACCGTACATCTTGCTGATCCCGGTGAGGCGGACGTCGCCGCCTTCTGTCTGCTGCTGTGTCATGGGTCGCAGTCCCAGTGGTGTCAGGGGGAGATCGGGCGAGGGGGAAAAGGTACGGCGGTCAGGCGCCGATGAGCTTGGCGAACTTCTCCTCGTACGCCGTCTCTTCCTTGCTTGTCAGCGAGCGGAAGGCGTGCGATCGGGCCGCCATCTCCTTGTCGGGGAGGATGAGTGTGTTGGCGGCCATCGCCTTGTCGATCTTGGTGAGTTCCTCGCGGACACCGTCGACCGGACAGACATAGTTGATGTAGGCGGCGAGCTGGGCGGCGACCGGCGGCTCGTAGTAGTAGTCGATGAGCTTCTCGGCATTGGTCTTGTGCCGGGCCTTGGCGGGGACCAGCATGTTGTCGCTCGACGTGATGTATCCGGCGGCCGGGATCGCGTACTTGATGTCCGGGTTTCCGGACTGGAGCTGGATGATGTCGCCGGCCCACGCGATGCAGGCGGCGATGTCACCCTTGTCGAGGTCCGCGGTGTAGTCGTTGCCGGTGAAGCGGCGGATCTGCTTCTTGTCGACGCCCTTCTGGATCCGGCCGATCGCCGCGTCGAAGTCGGCGTCCGTGAACGTCCCGGGGTCCTTGCCCATGTCGAGCAGGGTCATGCCGACTGAGTCACGCATCTCGGAGAGGAACCCGACCCGGCCCTTGAGGGAGGGGTCGTCGAGCAGCTGCGTGATGGAGTCGACCTTGCGCCCGCCGGTCGCCTTGGAGTTGTAGGCGATGACGGTCGGAATGCCGGTCCAGGGGTACGAGTAGGCGCGGCCCGGGTCCCAGTCGGGGGTGCGGAACTGGGACGAGAGATTGGCGAAGGCGTGCGGCAGGTTCACCGGGTCGAGCTTCTGGGCCCAGCCGAGCCGGATGATCCGCGCGGCCAGCCAGTCGGTCACGATGATGAGGTCCCGGCCGGTGTCCTGGCCCGCGGCCAGCTGCGGCTTTATCTTGCCGAAGAATTCGACGTTGTCGTTGATGTCCTCGGTGTACTTGACCTCGATCCCGGTGCGTTTCGTGAACGCCTCCAGGGTGGGCCGGTGCTTCTCGTCCTCACTGACGTCCATGTATTCGGTCCAGTTGGAGAAGTTGATCTGCTTCTCCTTGGCCGAATGGTCGTCCGAGGCCGCTGCGGCGTCCCCTTCCCGCTTCGCGGGCGGAATGCCGCATGCGCTCAGCGTCCCCAGTCCGCCGAGCGCGAGCGCGCCCATACCGGAGGCGCGGATGAGTGAACGCCGGGTGAGGGCGCCCCTGCCACTGGTCAGACTGCGCCGCATCGCGGCCAGCTGCGCTGCAGAGAGGTGCTCCGGCTCGTACTGCTCCATGCGCGTTGCCCTTTCGGGTGGGAATGGCCGTGGTCGGCCGGGCTATCGGTCCCCGAAGATCGTGCGGTGCCAGTCCTTGCGGGCGACCGCGGTGTTGTCATACATCACGTGCTTGACCTGCGTGTACTCCTCGAAGGAGTACGCCGACATGTCCTTGCCGAAGCCGCTGGCCTTGTATCCGCCGTGTGGCATCTCGCTGATGATCGGAATGTGGTCGTTGACCCAGACGCAGCCCGCCTTGATCTCGCGGGTGGCGCGGCCCGCCCGGTACACGTCCCGGCTCCAGGCGGAGGCAGCAAGTCCGTACGGGGTGTCGTTGGCAAGAGCGATGCCCTCGTCGTCGGTGTCGAAGGGCAGCACGACCAGGACCGGGCCGAAGATCTCCGACTGGACGATCTCGCTGTCCTGGGCGGCTCCGGCGACCAGTGTCGGCCGGTAGTAGGCGCCGTCCTCGAGGTCGCCGCCGGGCGCCTCGCCACCGGTGACGACGGTGGCGTACGCACGGGCGCGCTCGACGAATCCGGCGACCCGGTCCCGCTGGGCGTGGCTGATCAGCGGGCCGAGGTCGGTCGACGGGTCGAAGGGGTCGCCGAGCCGGACGGTCGCCATCAGCTCGGCGACCCCATTGACGAAGGCGTCGTAGAGCGGGCGCTGGACGTAGGCGCGGGTGGCGGCGGTGCAGTCCTGGCCGGTGTTGATGAGCGCTCCGGCGACCGCGCCGTTGACGGCGGCGTCGAGGTCGGCGTCGTCGAACACCAGGAAGGGGGCCTTGCCGCCCAGTTCGAGGTGGAGGCGCTTGACGGTCGCGGTGGCGATCTCGGCGACCCGCTTGCCCACCGCGGTGGACCCGGTGAAGGAGGTCATCACGACGTCCGGGTGGCCGACCAGGTGCTCGCCCGCGTCCTTGCCCGCCCCGGTGACGATGTTGATCACGCCGTCCGGGATGCCCGCCCCGGTGGCCGCCTGCGCGAACATCAACGAGGTCAGCGGGGTGATCTCGGCGGGCTTCAGCACGATCGTGTTGCCTGCCGCGATCGCCGGGAGGATCTTCCAGGCGGCCATCTGGAGCGGGTAGTTCCAGGGAGCGATGGAGCCGACGACACCGATCGCCTCACGACGTACGTACGAGGTGTGGTCGCCGTCGTACTCGCCCGCGGACCTGCCCTCCAGATGGCGGGCGGCGCCCGCGAAGAAGGAGGTGTTGTCGATGGTCCCCGGCACGTCGAACTCGGTGGAGAGCTTGATCGGCTTGCCGCACTGGAGCGACTCGGCGTACGCGAAGTCGTCGGCCTGCTCGGCAAGTACGGCGGCGAAGCGGTGCATCGCCTCGGACCGCTCGGCCGGTGTGGCGCCGGACCAGCCGGGGAAGGCTTCCCTTGCGGCGGCGACGGCCGCGTCGACATCGGCGGTACCCGCCAGTTCGTAGGTGTAGACGGTCTCGCCCGTCGCCGGGTTCACGACCGCGTGACTGCGTCCCGATGTGCCGGACCGCAGACTTCCGCCGATGTACTGCGCGCCGTCCGCGAAGCGGTCCTGCACCTGGAAGCCGTTGCCCATGACGCTCTCCTCCGCCGCTGTTCCCGTCGACCGGGGCGGCGTAGCTTCTGCTCGAATTGAGTGCCGATCCTGACAGAGGACACTGAGCCCAACAAGTGATTCCGTTGTTGCCTTTTGGTTACGCGACGGAATCTGTCGACCATGTGTCGCGTCGATACGGAATTCCGCGTACGGAGTGTCAGTGGCGGATGCCACACTCGCATGTCATGGAGCACATGAACGATCTTGTGGCGCGGACCCGTCACGGCGAGAAGGTGAAGTACCTGCGGTTCTGGGGACACCGCCCGCTCCCGGACGGGCGGATCGGTGCGAGCTGTCTCAGTCAGTGGTGGCCGTCGCCGTTCACCGTCGACGGCGTGGCGTACGCGTCGGCCGAGCACTGGATGATGGCCGGCAAGGCGCGGCTCTTCGGCGACGAGGAGGCGGAGCACCGGGCCGTGTCCGCGAGCAGCCCCGCTGCGGCGAAGAAGACGGGCCGGCTGGTCCGCGGTTTCGACGAGTCCGTGTGGGAGCGGGAGCGGTTCGCTCTGGTGGTGGCGGGCAGCGTCCACAAGTTCGGTCAGAACGCCGAGCTGCGGGAATTCCTGGTGAACACCGGGGACCGGGTGCTCGTCGAAGCCAGCCCCGTGGACCGGATCTGGGGCATCGGGCTGGCGGCGGACGATCCGCGTGCCGAGAACCCGGCGAGCTGGCGCGGGCTGAATCTGCTGGGGTTCGCGCTGATGGACGCGCGGGCGGAGCTGCGCACACCATGAGGCGGCCCGGATGCGCGACGGCCGGGCGGGCCGGAGCCCGGCCCGCCCGGCCGTCAGGTGGGATACGGCACCGGTTCGCAAGGTTCCGGTACCGCCCGACATCGCCTAGCGCGTGACGTCGACGACCAGGGACGAGGCGAACGGGTCGTCGTTGTAGGTGTTGTCGTCGAACTCATCGGCATGGGTGACGAACAGCCAGATGAAGAAGCCGATGATCGCCACACCGAGGACCATGCCGATGGACCCCATGATGATCCCGGCGAGTGCCTGACCGCTGTTGGTCGCCTCGCCGCGCTGCACCCGCTTACGGCCCAGGATGCCGAAGATCAGGGCGAGTGCGCCCAGGATCAGGCTGGGTATCCCGTAGATGCAGAACAGGCAGACGGCCAGGATGCCGAGCACCATGGCTGCCGTACCCATGCCGTTGGAAGGCGCGCTGCCCCAGGGCGTCTGGCCGTAGCCGGTATACCCCGGGTAGCTCCCGTACTGCGGGCCCGGCGCGGCCGGGTAGCCGTACTGCCCCGCGGCCGGCGGGACCTGCTGGCCCGGTCCGTTCGGTGCGATCGGCGGCGGCGGTACCTCCTCGGGGCCGGCGGCCGGCGCGGGACCGGTCGGAGCTCCGAACCCCGGTCCGGTGGCAGGTGCGGACCCGTCCCCCACACCCGGCATCGAGGTCACGGTCGGCTGGTCGTGCACAGCAGGCGGACGAGGATCACCGGACGGCTTCTCCAGCGGCACTCTGCTGTCCGGCGGAGCCCATGGGTCGCGTGGCTCCGCCCCGCCCCCTGGCTGCTCTGTGTTGTCTGACATGGGCCTCCCCCATCGTGGTCCCGTCATGCTACGGCCCGCTCCCGCCGGTCCGGCCCCGGCCTACGATGATCCCCGTCCCGCCCCGGGCCGCAATGCGCCCGGACCGCTCGAACCTCACGTTCCGGAGGATCCGATGACCGATCTGCACCCCTTCATCGCGGGGCTGCCCAAGGCCGAACTGCATGTCCACCATGTCGGATCCGCCTCGCCACGCATCGTCGCCGAACTGGCCGCCCACCACCCGGACTCCAAGGTCCCCACGGACCCCGAGGCGCTGGCCGACTACTTCTCCTTCACCGACTTCGCCCACTTCATCGATGTCTATCTCTCCGTCGTGGACCTGATCCGCACCCCGGAGGACGTCCGGCTGCTGACCTTCGAGGTCGCCCGTGACATGGCCCGCCAGAACATCCGGTACGCGGAGCTGACCGTCACCCCGTTCAGCTCGACCCGGCGCGGGATCCCGGAGCAGGGCTTCATGGAGGCCATCGAGGACGCCCGCAAGGCCGCCGAGGCCGAGCTCGGGGTCGTACTGCGCTGGACGTTCGACATCCCCGGCGAGGCCGGACTGGAAGCCGCCGAGGAGACCACCCGGCTCGCGGTCGGACTGCGGCCCGAGGGGCTCGTCGCGTTCGGGCTCGGCGGTCCGGAGATCGGCGTGCCCCGCCCGCAGTTCAAGCCCTACTTCGACCGGGCGATCGCCGAGGGCCTGCACTCCGTCCCGCACGCCGGGGAGACCACGGGTCCGCAGACCATCTGGGACGCCCTCACCGATTTGCGCGCCGAGCGCATCGGCCACGGCACCAGCGCCACCCGGGACCCGAGGCTCCTCGACCACCTCGCCGAGCACCGGATTCCGCTGGAGGTCTGCCCGACCTCGAACATCGCGACCCGCGCCGTCACCGACCTCGACCGGCACCCGGTCAAGGAGATGGTGGACGCCGGCGTTCTGGTCACCATCAACAGCGACGACCCGCCGATGTTCGGCACGGACCTCAACAACGAGTACGGGGTGGCGGCCCGTCTCCTCGGCCTGGACGAGCGGGGTCTCGCCGCACTCGCGAAGAACGCGGTGGAGGCCTCGTACCTCGACCCGGCCGGCAAGCGGACGCTGGCCGCCGAGATCGACACGTACACGACGAGCTGGCTGGAGCGCACCGGCCGGTGACCGGAGGCGGTGACAATGGCCCCATGGCCACCTCTGTCACCGCCGTGGCTCACCGCGGCGATCCGTACCGTGTCCGCGAGAACACCCTCCCGTCGATCCGCTCCGCGATCGAACGGGGGGCGGACGCGGTCGAGATCGATGTCCGGGTCACCCGCGACGGGGTGCCCGTCCTGCTGCACGACCCCACGCTGGAACGGCTGTGGGGCCACGACCGCAGGCTGGACGGGCTCACCCATCAGGAGCTCACCGAAGTGACCGGGGGCGGTGTACCCACGCTGCGCGAGGCGCTGCTCACCGCCGGAACGCATCGCCTCATGGTCGACCTGCCCGGCTCCACCGACGATTCGGTACGCAGGATCGTCGGTGTGGTCCGGGAGTGCGGGGCCGGGGAGCGTACGTACTACTGCGCGGGCCCCGAGGCCATGCTGCGGGTGCGCGCAGCCGATCCGTCCGCCGAGATCGCCCTGACCTGGACGTCGCTCGCCCCACCCCGTGCCGGTCTGCTGGAGGCGGTGAAGCCGCGCTGGCTGAACTACCGGTTCGGCCTGGTGAGCCGGGAGTTGACGGACCGTGTCCACCGGGACGGGCTGCTGGTCTCGGCCTGGACGGCCGACACCAGGCGCACCATGCGCCGCCTGATCGCGCACGGCGTCGACTCGATCACCACCAACCGGGTCGACGCCCTGCACGGTCTGCTCGCCAACTCGACTGTCACTGAGGTCCCTTGATCGATCCGGCATGATGGACGATGCCTCATCGATCGCGATGTCGCCCCGGCGCCGGAGGAGCAGATGTGACTGATGTGACCGATCCGCGGAGCAACCCTCCTTCCCCCCGTGTCCGTTCCGACATCGCGCACAACGCCCGGGTCTGGAACTACTGGCTGGGCGGCAAGGACAACTACCCCGTCGACCGCGCGGTCGGGGATCAGGTCACCGGCATGTACCCGAGCATCGGTGAAGTGGCCCGGGCCGACCGGGCCTTCCTGGGACGGGCGGTCCGCCATCTGGCCGGCGACGCGGGGATCGGCCAGTTCCTGGACATCGGCACCGGCCTGCCGACGGCGGACAACACCCATGAGGTCGCGCAGCACACCGCGCCGGACGCCCGCATCGTGTACGTCGACAACGACCCGATCGTGCTGGCGCACGCCCGCGCGCTGCTCACCAGCTCGCCGGAGGGTGCGACCACCTACATCGACGCGGACGCCCGCCACCCGGAACGGATCCTGCAGGCGGTCGAACCGACCCTGGACCTCAAGAAGCCGGTCGCGGTGCTGATGCTCGGCATCCTGAACTTCGTTCTCGACACGGCCGAGGCCGGGGGCATCGTACGGAAGCTGATGGACGCGATGCCGTCCGGCAGCTATCTGGTGCTCACCCACCCCACACTCGAGCTGGGCGGCGAGGGCAACGAAGCGGCGATGCGGTTCTGGAACGAGAACGCCACACCACCGATCACCGCCCGCAGTCGCACCGAGTTCGCCTCGTTCCTGGAGGGTCTGGAGCTCATCGGTCCCGGCATCGTGTCGTGCGCTCGCTGGCGCACCGGCCCGGCCGCGGTGGGGGCCGAGGTCGCCCAGTTCGGCGCAGTGGCCCGGAAGCCCTGACGGCGCCGGTCCCATGCATCTACGTGGTATCGCCCCGAGGGCGCTCGGGGCCGGCCCCCGGACCGTGGACCTCCTCATCGCGCTGCTGGTGCAAGCCGCGGTGACCATGCCGTTCGTCGTCCCGCGGGGCCCGGACCTGCCGGAGGCGACGTGGGCGGCGTACGGACTGACCACCCTGACCGTGGTGCCGCTGGTCGCGCGGCGGCGGGCTCCGGTCGCCGTGCTGATCGCTGTGCTCGCTGTCGGCGGCCTGTACAAGTTCACACTCGACGGGCCGGGCCAGCCGCTCCCGTACGCCGGACTCGTGGCCTTCTACACGGTGGCCGAACTCTCCTCACCGGTGAAGCGGCTCGGGGTCGCGGCGCTCACCACCGCGGCGGTGCTGTCCTCACCCGGACGCAACAGCAACGAGATGAGGGAGCTGCTCTTCTCCTTCTTCGTGTTCGGCGCGGCCTATGCCTTCGGCCGGTTCACCGTCACGCGCAAGGCCTACCTGCGGGCGTTGGAGGACCGGGCCCGGCAGCTGGAGCTGACGCACCGCATCGAGACCGAGCAGGCGGCGGCCCGCGAACGGGCCCGGATCGCACGGGAGATGCACGACATCCTCTCGCACGCGGTGAGCCTGATGATCGTGCAGGCGGAGGCCGGTCCGGTGGCCGTGCGCACGGCACCGGAGCGTGCCGAGGCGGCGTTCGACGCGATCTCGGAGACGGGGCGGGACGCCATGGTGCAGTTGCGCCGGATGCTCGGCGTGCTGCGCGAGAACGAGAGCCCGCACGGCGCGCCCAGGGAACCCCAGCCCGCGCTGGCCGGGCTGCCCGGCCTGGTCGAGCGAGTACGCGGCAGCGGCCTGGAGATCTCGTACGAGGTCACGGGTCCGGCCCGCCCGCCCGGCCTGGACGTCGAGGCCACCGTGTACCGGATCGCGCAGGAGGCCCTGACGAACGTCGTCAAGCATGCCGCCGCCGACACCGTCTGCGTACAACTGACGTATGAGCCGACAGCGTTGATCCTCACTGTCACCGATGACGGGCGCGGACCCGGGACCGTCACCGGAATGGGACTGATCGGCATCCGGGAACGCGCCTCGGCACACGGCGGCACCGCCCGCACAGGAGCGGGTCCGGGTGGCCGGGGATTCCGGGTCCGGGTGACGATTCCGCTTGCGGCCACGCAGACGGACGCGCACGGCAAGGCACATGCCCATGGAGAGACGCATACAGGGGTGGAGAGTTGACGATCCGTGTGGTGGTGGCCGACGACCAGGAGCTGGTACGCAGCGGCTTCGCGATGATCCTGGACGCGCAGCCGGACATCGAGGTGGTCGCGGAGGCGGGCGACGGCGCCGGGGCGGTCGACGCGGTACGCCGGCTGGCGCCGGAGGTGGCGCTGCTCGACATCCGGATGCCCGGCACGGACGGCATCGAGGCGTGCCGCACGATCAGCGCGGAGACCGACTGCCGGACGGTCATGCTCACCACCTTCGACTCCGACGAGTATGTCTACGAGGCGCTGCACGCGGGTGCGAGCGGCTTTCTGCTCAAGGACGTCCGCCGCGACGATCTGGTGCACGGGGTACGAGTGGTGGCGGCCGGGGACTCGCTGCTGGCGCCGTCGGTGGCGCGCCGGCTGATCGCCGACTACACCGCGCGCCCGGCGGCCTCGGCCGTACCGCCGTCCGCACGGTTCGATGTCCTGACCGCCCGCGAACGCGAGACGCTGCTGCACCTGGCACGCGGCCTGTCGAACGCGGAGATCGCAACCGCACTCGTCGTCAGCGAGCACACGGTGAAGACCCATGTGGGCCATGTCCTGTCCAAGCTGGGCCTGCGCGACCGGATCCAGGCGGTCATCTGCGCGTACGAGTGCGGTCTCGTCACTCCCTCGCCGGAGGGAGAGACGTCCCCCGTCTCCCCCGCACCGGCGAGAAGACCTCATGGCGAGGACCGCCCGCCCGGGTGATCCGCCGGGGCGCGCGGATCAACAGGATGGACTCCACCAGCAGTTACGGATTCCACTCCCCGGAGGCACCGGACATGAACGCCCGCGCTACCCGTACCTTCGTCGCCACCGCCCTGGTCCTCGGCATCCTCTCCGGCCCGGCCGGACCGGCGCTCGCGGCAGCGCGCGCTCCGGTGGCCGCCGTCGCAACCACCCAGGAGGCACCGGACGCCGAGGCCCTGCGTGCCGCGATCGCCGGGCTGCCGAAGGCCGACGCCACGGCCGCGCTCGTACGGGTCGCGGGCACCGCCGGCAGCTGGCGGGGCACTTCCGGCGTCCACGACCTGGAGTCCGGCCGTCCGGCGGACCGGGACGCCCGCTTCCGGGCCGGTTCGGTCACCAAGGTCTTCACCGCCGCCGTCGTGCTCCAGTTGGCGGGCGAGGGGAAGCTCGACCTGAACCGTCCGGCCCGGCACTATCTGCCGGAGCTGATCCCCGCGAGCTACCGGCAGGTCACGGTGCGGCAGCTGCTGAACCACACCAGCGGCATCCCGTCCGTCGGCTCCGGCGGCGACACCCTGGACGAGTGGTACGCGCACCGCTTCGACCTGCACGACGCGGCGGACACGGTACGCGAGGCCACTTCCCACGAGCCGGACTTCGCGCCCGGTACGCAGCAGCACTACGACAACATCGGCTACACCGTGGCAGGCCTCCTGATCGAGGAGGTCACCGGTCACACGTACGCGGGGGAGGTCTCCCGCCGCATCCTGAAGCCTCTGCACCTGAAGGACACGTACTTCCCCGGCACCGACCCGACGATCCGCGGCCCGTACAACCACGGCTATCAGACCTTCACCGGGACCGACGGGACCGCCGAGCTGCGTGATGTGTCGGTGTGGGGGGCGACGGACGCCTGGGCGGCGGGTGACCTGATCTCCACCACCGCCGACCTGGAGCACTTCGTCCGGGCCCTGTTCCGCGGGCAGGTGGTGCGCGGACCGCTCCTGGAGGAGATGTTCACGCTGCCCGACGCATCGGTGCGCGAGTACGGCACGGGCGAGCCGGCCGCGTACAGCGCGGGCCTGTCGGTGGTGAAGCTGGGCGGGCGCGAGGTATGGGGCAAGACGGGTGGCCGCTGGGGCTACAACACGGCTGTCGTGGCCACCCGTGATCTCTCCCGGACACTCGTCTACAGCGTCAACGCGACGGACGCGAAGGGCGAGGGCATGAACGCCACGGCGATGAACATCGTGGTGGCCGCCTTCGGTGCCCCGTCGGCCGGGTGACTCAGACCGCTGGAGCCGCCGCCGGGCCGGCCACCGGATCCGGCGTCCGCTCCATCGCCTCCAGCCGCTTGATCATCCGGCGGACGACG
The DNA here is from genome assembly GCF_036108815.1 of Streptomyces sp. NBC_00353. Taxonomy (NCBI): domain Bacteria; kingdom Bacillati; phylum Actinomycetota; class Actinomycetes; order Kitasatosporales; family Streptomycetaceae; genus Streptomyces; species Streptomyces sp. NBC_00353. Next base: position 3,552,844 of record NZ_CP107985.1, read on the forward strand.
AGCAGCGGGATCACCCCGATGACACCGAACGACATGTCGATGACCGACCACCAGAAGGGGATCCCCCGGACCGGTCCGCAGATCAGCGCGAGCGGGATGATCCCGGCGCAGGCGATCATGCCGAACTCGATGACCCAGATGTTGCGGACCGGGTCGCGGTACGGACCGTAGAAGGCGACGGCGATGACGAGATGCGCGAAGGCCAGCCAGTCGGTGCCGTACAGCACGAAGGGGTACTTCGCGTCGGCCTCGTCCAGACCGGTCCGGACCCGGGTGATCCACTCCATCAGAGCCGGGAAGTGCTCGGGCACGGGCGAGGCCGAGGACTTCAGCAGGTCCTCGGTCCAGTGGAGTTCATGGACGAGCGGGAAGGCGGTGAGCCCGCTCAGTACCAGGCAGACGATAAAGACGACCAACCACACGCGTATGCGCCTCAGCAGGGCTCTTCGCTCGCTCATGCCCGCAGCGTACGCCCGGGTTTACGTGCCCTTTACGCCGGCCCGGCACCTCGCTCAGAGACCGACGATGGAGTTCCATTTCTTCGCGAACTCGGTGCGTTCCTCGGACGTGATGTCGCGGGCGATCGCCAGCCGTGCGCGCATCGCGTCGTCGGGGAAGATCAGTGGATCCTCGGCGAGGGCGGCGGTCTCCTCGTCCTTGGCCGAGGCCAGCACCTCGCGGGCGGCCGGGACGGGACAGACGTAGTTGACCCAGGTGGCGAGTTCCGCGGCGACCTCGGGCTCGTAGTAGTAGTCGATCAGTTTCTCGGCATTGCGCTTGTGACGGGCGAGGTTGGGGATCATGAGCGATTCCGCCCAGAGCTCGGCCCCCTCCTCGGGCACCACGAACTCGATCTCCGGGTTGTCCGCCTGGAGTTGGATGACATCGCCCGAGTAGGCCTGGCAGGCGAGCACATCGCCGGTGGACAGATCCTTGATGTAGTCGTTGCCGGTGAAGCGGCGGATGTGCTTCTTCTTCACCAGCTTCTCCACCTGGTCGCACGTCGTGTAGAAGTCGTCCCGCGTCCAGCGGGTGATGTCGACGCCGTTGCCCTGCATCAGCAGGGCGAACGACTCGTCGAGCCCGGACAGCAGCGTCACCTTGCCGCGCAGGTCGTCCGCCCAGAGATCGCTCGTGTGCTTGATCTCGCGGCCGAGCTTCTTGCGGTTGTACGCGATGCCGGTGATCCCGGACTGCCAGGGGACGCTGTGCATCCGCCCCTGGTCGAAAGCGGGCGAACGCAGCTGCGGGTCCAGGTACTTGGCGACGTTGGGCTGCTCGGTCCGGTCCATCTCCTGCACCCAGCCGAGCCGTACGAACCGGGCGGCCATCCAGTCGCTGATGACGATCAGGTCCCGGCCGGTCTGCTGGTGGTTCATCAGCGCCGGGCTGATCTTCCCGAAGAACTCGTCGTTGTCGTTGATCTCCTCGGTGTACCCGACGGAGATCCCGGTGCGCTCGGTGAACGTATCGAGGGTGGGCCGCTTGGACTCGTCCTCGTCGTCGGTGTCGATGTACAGCGGCCAGTTGGCGAACCGCAGCGTGTGGTCGGTGGCGGAGACGTCGCGTCCGGCGCGGTCACCGGGCTGCACATACGCGGCGGGCACGCCACAGCCGGCCAGCGTGGCACCGGCCGCTCCCGCCCCGAAGGCGCGCAGCAGGGACCGGCGGGACATGGGGTGGTTCGGGATCGCTCGCACCTGCGCAGGATGCCGGTCGGCGGGTTGGGCGGACAATGGACCATTCGTCCAGCGGCATGCACTCCATCCGCACACCCTGTCGATGCCCCGTCAGAAGCGGGGCACGGAAACGGCCCCGGGCCGGAGCCCGGGGCCGCCACCGCATGCACGGAAGGTCAGTCGTCGAGAGACGTCATGACGTGCTTGATGCGCGTGTAGTCCTCGAAGCCGTACGCGGAGAGGTCCTTGCCGTAGCCGGACTTCTTGAATCCGCCGTGCGGCATCTCGGCGACGAGCGGGATGTGGGTGTTGATCCACACGCAGCCGAAGTCGAGGTTCTTGGACATCCGCATCGCCCGGGAGTGGTCCTTGGTCCACACCGAGGAGGCGAGGGCGTACTCGACGCCGTTCGCGTACTCAACGGCCTGCGTCTCGTCGGTGAACGACTGGACGGTGATGACCGGACCGAAGACCTCGTTCTGGATGATTTCGTCGTCCTGGCGCAGGCCGGAGACGACGGTCGGGGCGTAGAAGTAGCCCTTGTCGCCGACCCGGTGGCCGCCCGCCTCGACCTTCGCGTGGGCGGGGAGCCGCTCGATGAAGCCGCTGACCTGCTTCAGCTGGTTGGCGTTGTTGAGAGGGCCGTACAGCACGTCCTCGTCGTCCGGCTGCCCCGTCTTCGTGTCGGCCGCGGCCTTGGCGAGCGCGGTGACGAACTCGTCGTGGATCGACTCGTGGACGAGGACGCGGGTCGCGGCCGTACAGTCCTGGCCGGCGTTGAAGAAGCCCGCGACGGAGATGCCCTCGACGGCCTTGGCGATGTCGGAGTCCTCGAAGACGACGGCGGGCGCCTTGCCGCCGAGCTCCAGGTGGACCCGCTTGACGTCCTTGGCGGCGGACTCGGCGACCTGCATGCCGGCCCGTACCGAACCGGTGATGGAGGCCATCGCCGGCGTCGGGTGCTCGACCATCGCGCGGCCGGTGTCCCGGTCCCCGCAGATGACGTTGAAGACGCCCTTGGGCAGGATCTGGCCGATGATCTCGGCGATCAGCACGGTCGACGCCGGGGTGGTGTCGGACGGCTTGATGACGACGGTGTTGCCCGCGGCGAGCGCCGGGGCGAACTTCCAGACGGCCATCATCATCGGGTAGTTCCACGGCGCGACCTGTGCGCAGACGCCGACCGGCTCGCGGCGGATGATGGAGGTCAGGCCCTCCATGTACTCGCCGGCCGAGCGGCCTTCGAGCATCCGCGCCGCACCCGCGAAGAAGCGGATCTGGTCCACCATCGGCGGGATCTCTTCGGTGCGGGTGAGTTCGAGCGGCTTGCCGGTGTTCTCGGACTCGGCGGCGATCAGGTCCTCCGCGCGCTCCTCGAAGGCGTCCGCGATCTTCAGCAGGGCCTTCTGGCGCTCGGCGGGCGTGGCGTCGCGCCAGGCGGGGAAGGCGGCGGCCGCGGCGGCCATGGCGGCATCGACATCGGCCTGGCCGGAGAGCGGCGAGGTCGCGTAGACCTCTTCCGTCGCCGGGTTGACCACGTCGATGGTCCGCCCGTCCGCGGCGTCCCGGAACTCTCCGTTGATGTAGTTGCGCAGACGGCGCACCTCGGTGGTCACAACCACCCCTCCTGTCGACACGTCCAATGGGTGAGATGTCCAGCCTAGTCGCTGGGGTAACGCTTTCGACATACCCAACCGCCGCGAACTTCGGATTCAGTTAGATCAAGGCCTTCAAACAACGAATTTCATCGATCCGGGGTTGCCAGACAGACGAGTCCCGGTGCACAGTGTGTCCGTGGCCAGTCGCAGCGCAGACTCCAGGACCGGGAACGGATCGTCACCAGCGGTCGATGCCGTGTCCCTCGCAATCATCGAGCAGCTCCAGGAGGACGGGCGTCGTCCGTACGCCGCGATCGGCAAGGCCGTGGGCCTCTCCGAGGCGGCGGTACGGCAGCGCGTTCAGAAGCTGCTCGACCAGGGCGTGATGCAGATCGTCGCCGTCACGGATCCGCTCACCGTGGGGTTCCGGCGGCAGGCGATGGTCGGCATCAATGTCGAAGGCGATCTCGATCCCGTCGCGGAGGCGCTGTCGGCCATGGCCGAGTGCGAGTACGTGGTGATGACCGCGGGCTCCTTCGACCTGATGGTGGAGATCGTCTGCGAGGACGACGACCACCTGCTGGAAACGATCAACAAACGCATCCGGGCCATCCCCGGCGTGCGCTCCACCGAGAGTTTCGTCTACCTGAAGCTCAAGAAGCAGACCTATATGTGGGGAACCCGATAGCCGTGAGCAAGGACCTCAGCCGAACCGCGTACGACCACCTGTGGATGCACTTCACCCGCATGTCGGACTACGAGAACGCGCCCGTTCCCACCATCGTGCGTGGCGAGGGCACCTACATCTACGACGATCAGGGCAAGCGCTACCTCGACGGCCTGTCCGGCCTGTTCGTGGTCAACGCCGGTCACGGCCGTCACGAGCTCGCCGAGGCGGCGTACAAGCAGGGCCAGGAGCTGGGCTTCTTCCCGGTGTGGTCCTACGCTCACCCGAAGGCGGTCGAGCTGGCCGAGCGCCTCGCCGACTACGCGCCGGGTGACCTCAACAAGGTCTTCTTCACCACCGGTGGCGGCGAGGCCGTCGAGACGGCCTGGAAGCTCGCCAAGCAGTACTTCAAGCTCAAGGGCAAGCCGACCAAGTACAAGGTCATCTCGCGCGCCGTCGCCTACCACGGCACCCCGCAGGGCGCCCTGTCGATCACCGGTCTGCCGGCCCTGAAGGCCCCGTTCGAGCCGCTGGTCCCCGGCGCGCACAAGGTGCCGAACACCAACATCTACCGCGCCCCGATCCACGGCGACGACCCGGAGGCCTTCGGCCGCTGGGCCGCCGACCAGATCGAGCAGGAGATCCTGTTCGAGGGCGCGGAAACGGTTGCCGCGGTCTTCCTGGAGCCCGTGCAGAACGCCGGTGGCTGCTTCCCGCCGCCGCCCGGGTACTTCCAGCGCGTACGCGAGATCTGCGACAAGTACGACGTGCTGCTCGTCTCCGACGAGGTCATCTGCGCCTTCGGCCGCCTCGGCACGATGTTCGCCTGCGACAAGTTCGGCTACGTGCCGGACATGATCACCTGCGCCAAGGGCATGACGTCGGGCTACTCCCCGATCGGCGCCTGCATCGTCTCGGACCGCATCGCCGAGCCGTTCTACGAGGGCGGCAACACCTTCCTGCACGGCTACACCTTCGGTGGCCACCCGGTCTCCGCGGCGGTCGGCCTCGCCAACCTCGACATCTTCGAGCGCGAGGGTCTCAACCAGCACGTCCTGGACAACGAGAACGCGTTCTTCACGACGCTGCAGAAGCTGCACGACCTGCCGATAGTCGGAGACGTCCGCGGCAACGGCTTCTTCTACGGCATCGAGCTGGTGAAGGACAAGGTCACCAAGGAGACCTTCACCGACGAGGAGACCGAGCGCGTCCTGTACGGCTTCCTCTCCAAGGCGCTGTACGAGAACGGTCTGTACTGCCGGGCCGACGACCGCGGCGACCCGGTCGTCCAGCTCGCCCCGCCGCTGATCTCCGACCAGTCGACGTTCGACGAGATCGAGTCCATCCTGCGGTCGGTGCTGACGGAGGCCTGGACGAAGCTCTGATCCGAACTGTGATCCGGCTCGTGAGTCGATCGGCCGATCGACCACGGATCGACTGACCGATTGACCACGGCCGGATCATCGCTCACCCCTGCTTCCAGCAGTCATTTCATACGGTTCACGCGGCCCGGATGCGCCCATTCGAGTGGGAAGGAGCGCACCCGGGCCGCGTGGTGCCGTGATGCCGTGGTTCGAATCCTTACGGTGCCCAGTGACCGATCGGCCCCCTCTTCGTTCCCCCGTACAGGGGACGGGAACTCTGATCTGAACCGAGGTGTACGCCATGGTGGCTCCGCCGGACAACGATGTGATCTGGGCGCGTTCCCTGCACCACTCCCACAACGGCTCACCCGCGCTCGGCGGGGTCTCCCTGGGCGTCCGCGACGGTGAGGTCCTCGCCGTGACCGGCCCGCGCGGCAGCGGCAAGACGACTCTGCTGCACTGCCTCTCCGGTCAACTGGTGCCCCAGCAGGGCGAGGTGTGGTTCAACAGTGTTCCGGTCCACACCATGGGGCCGCGGCTGCGCGAGCGGCTGCGCCGGGACCGGTTCGGCTGGATCGCGCCCGAACCTCAGCTCGTACCGGAGCTGAACACCTGGGAGAACGCGGCGCTTCCGCTGCTGCTGCGCGGCGCCTCGCACCGGGCCGCGAAGAAGGCCGCCATGGAGTGGCTGGAGCGCCTCGACATCGGCGTGTGCGCCAAGAAGCGGCCGCACACGCTGCTCCAGGGGCAGCGTCAGCGGATCGCCGTGGCCCGCGCGCTGGCCGGCACGCCCACGGTGATCTTCGCCGACGAGCCGACCGCGACACTGCACCGCGCCGACCGCTCCCATGTGCTGCGAACACTCATGAGCGCGGCCCGCTCGCACGGCATCACGGTCGTGCTCGCCACCCATGACGCGGAGGTCGCCTCGCTCGCCGACCGCACGGTCCCGCTGCTGGACGGCCGCCGTGTCACCACCGTCGCCCTGCCCTCCGTGTCCGATACGGAAGGCCACGCGGCGTGCTCGCTCTCCGTCTAGCCCGCGGCACCCATCCGCTGGTCCAGGTGCGGCGGCTGCTGGTCGCGGCCGCCTCCGCCGGGGTCGGCTTCCTGCTGCTGTGCACCCTGGGGTACGCGTCCACACATCCGGCATACTCGACCACCGCGGCGCTGCGGCTGCTGTGGTGCTTCGTACCGCTCGCCGCCACCGTGCAGTTCGCGGTCGCGGTGGCCCGCACGGATCCCAGTACGCGCCCGCGTCCGGGACTGTCCGCCGTCGGTCTCGGACCGTTCCGGCTCAGCGTGCTGGCCGCGGTCTCCACCGCGGTGTCCTGCACCCTCGGATCGATGGTGGCGCTGCTCCTCTTCCTGCATCTGCGCGGCGATCTGACCGGGCTGCCGTTCGACGGGGCGGCGGCCGACCTGCTCGGCGCAGGCGCTCCGTTGCCGGTGGCCGCGGCCCTCATGCTGCTGGCGCTGGCACCGGTGTCCGCGGCGACGGCAAGTGCGATGGCGCTGCGCACCCGACCGGTGCAGGCGGCGGTGCCGGACGACGAAGAGCAGGACATCTCGCCGGACGAGCAGATGCCGGCTCCGGCACCGGCGCCGACCGGACTGCCGTGGGGTGTGGCGCTGACAGCGGTCGGTCTCGCGATCGAGGCGTACTCGAGCCGTGATGGCGCGGGCAGTGCGTTCCCCCTGCCGGGGAAGCTCGACACCACCCCGGCGTGGGTACTGGCGGGATGGTCGCTGACCGCGATCGGTCTGGCCGTGGCGGGCCCCGGACTGACTCACTTCGCCGGACGGCTGCTGCAGGCGATGCGCCCAGGAGCCGTACGCCTGCTGGCCGGAAGGATGCTGATGGACGAGGCGCGCCGGATCGGCCGGCCGCTGGGTGCGGTCTGCGCGGTGCTCTCCGCGGTGATCGCGGCCTTCGCGCTGTACGGGACGGGACCGCGTCCCTTCGGCCCGCTCACCGCGCTCGGCGCCGTACTGGTCCTGGGCTGCACGACGGCGACGCTGCTGACCTCCGCCCTCGAGGCGAAGCAGGCCCGCGCCCACATGGTTCGGATGCTGCTGCGGCTCGGTGCGCCGGCCTCGGCGCTGCGGGCCGCGACGACCCTGCGCGTCGCCGTCCTGCTGGTCGTGTTCACCCCGATCACGTGGGCGATCGCCGAATTGGCCGCGCTGCCGCTGACCGGCTGAGGGACCGTCGGCCGGCCGTGAAGACGGTCGACGGTCAGCCGAGGTGCCGGAAGGCAGGCCAGATCTCCGGCCAGGGCTCGCGCAGGCCCCGGCAGATCCAGACCTCCGCGCCCTGTTCCTCGTTGTCGACCCCGTACCCGTTGTCGATCCGGGCGGCGGGTTCCACCTCACTCCAGTACCGCCGCAGTTCGCCCGCGCTCCGGGCCCCGACGAAGAGCGTCACGGCGCTGCGGTGCGAGGGCGGCGGCCCCCACCCGTGGTAGGCGTTGTGCCCGCTGTACGCGGTCGGCAGCCCGTACCTGTCGCCGTACCGCGCGAGTGCCCCCGCCTCACCGTAGTTGCGGGTCACGATCGTCGTCGCCCCGCGCTCCGCGGGCGGCAGCGTCCGGTACACCCGGCCAACGGTCGCGGCGAGTTGCGGCCAGCCGACCGTCTCGGCGCTGTCGCCGTTGACGGCCGGCTGCGGACTGTCGGCGAACGCGGCGAGCGGCACGACAGGCAGCCCGATGAGTACGGTGACCGCACCACTGACCGCCACGATCCCGGTACGCACTCCGCGCCAGGCTCTGCGGCCCGCGCGTGCGAGCCACTCCTCGACGGTGAGCGCGCCCGCGGCCAGCAGTACCGGATAGGCGCCGCCCTGGTAGTAGGCCTTGCCGCCGGTGACCAGGAACACGAGGGCCAGCGCCCCGTACGCCCAGACGAACAGCCGGTACGGACGCAGCCGTTCCACCCGGCCCAGCTGCCACAGTCCCACCGCCCACAGGGGCGCCATCAGCGGTCCGGTCAGCAGGAGTTGGAACGGCAGGAAGCCCGCCCTGCCCCCCTGGTCACCGTCCCGCGCGATCGCTCGCGCCAGATCGAACTGCGGCCAGCCGTGCGCCGCCTGCCACAGCAGATCGGGCAGGGAGATCAGGAGCGCGAGCGCCGCGCCCGCCGGCAGCCAGGGGGTACGCAGGACCGTGCGCGGACCTGCCGCGAACATCCCGGCGAGCAGGGCGACGACGAAGAACGCCACCAGGTACTTGTTGAGCAGACCGACCCCGGTGACCAGCCCGATCATCAGCCACAGCCGGTGCGCACGGGTACGCACCAGACGGACCACGAGCCAGCTGATGAGCGTCCAGACCAGCAGGTCGAGGGTGGTCGTGGAGAGCAGGTGCCCGGATATGACGGTGAGCGGGGCGACCGCCCAGGCAAGGGCGGCGAGCGTCTGCGCGCGGGCGCCACCGCCGAGTTCCCGGGCGATCAGTCCGACGAGCAGCACGGTCAGGGCGACCGCGACGGCCGAGGCGGTGCGCAGCGCGGTCGGTGAATCCCCGAAGAGCGCGGTCTCGGCGCGGGCCAGCAGGACGACGAGCGGCGGCTGGTCGTCGTATCCCCAGGCCAGGTGGTCGCCTGCGGCCCGGTAGTACAGCTCGTCGCGGTGGTAGCCGTAGCGGGCGCTGAGGACGAGAAGGAGTGCCCCGGTCCCTGCGGAGACGGCGGCGATGCGACGCAGTGCGAGGGGAGGCGGGACCGGTGATACGGGGGTGCGCACCACTTGGTCCCGGTCCGCCCCAGGAGTCACGTCCGTCACGGTGCCACCTCCCGACTCGGGGGCATATGACCGTACGAAAGGAGCTGTACCCCCCGGCCGGTACGTAGCATGACAGCGTGGACAACCCGGACGACAGCATTCCTGCACCCGGCATCGAGATCGAGTCGGTCGCCGAGTTCGACGCCGCGGTCGCCGCAGGGACACTGGCCGGACATCGCATCCAGTCCCTCGACCTGACGGACCGCAGCGCCGCGCTGCTCGCCGCCGACACGTCCGGCGCCGTCTTCCTCGGCTGCCGAATGACGCCCGAAGCGGCCGCGAAGGTGCGAGCCGAGGGGGCGTTCGTCTTCCCGCCCGTGCCGGGACTGCCCTTCGACCCGTACCGCGGCCTGCTCTACTCCCCCGACGCGCTCTACGCAGGGCTCGCGGACGGAGGCTACGAGGCGACGCCCGACGCCCGCGCGTACCGATGGTTCCGGCAGACCCGGGCGAACGGCGACACCTTCGCCTCGATGCTGCGCGCGCTCCACGACGACGCGGTCTCCGACGCGCTGGACGAACTTCTCACCGGAGCCCGGGTGGTCGGGGTGATGGGCGGCCACGCAACGCCCCGCGGCAGCGCCGCGTACGCGGCCGCGGCCCGGCTGGGCAGAACGCTGGCCCGCAGCGGACTGATGGTGGCCACCGGCGGTGGCCCCGGCGCGATGGAGGCGGCGAACCTCGGCGCCTATGCGGCTCCGCACCCGGATCCGATGCTGGACAAGGCCTGCGAACTCCTGGCGGCCGTGCCCTCGTTCACCCCGTCGATCACCGAATGGGCGCTGGCCGCCTTCACCGTACGGCAGCGATGGCCGGACGGCGGCGGCTCGGTCTCGGTCCCCACCTGGTTCTACGGTCACGAGCCGCCGAACCCGTTCGCGGACCACATCGCCAAGTACTTCGCCAACGCGCTGCGCGAGGACGGGCTGCTCGCCCGCTCCACCGCGGGCGTGATCTTCCTGCCGGGCGCCGCCGGAACCGTGCAGGAGATCTTCGACAGCACGACGCCGAACTACTACGGCTCACGCGGCACACCGACGCCGATGGTGCTGGTCGGCAGCGCCCACTGGACGGACGAACTGCCCACCTGGCCGCTGCTCCGAGCGCTCGCCGCGGGCCGGCCGATGGAGTCCCGTATCGCACTGGTCGACACGGTGGACGAGGCCCCCGAGGCACTCGCCCGGCTGACCGGCTGAGGGGCCGGCCGAGAGCCTGTCCGGTTCAGATCGCCGCGAGCCGGTTGACCAGCGCGTCGAAGAAGGCCTCCCAGCCGTCCTCGGCCGCCGCGTACTGCTCGGGCGTGAGGTTGCCGCCACGCTGCTGGAAGACCATCTCGGTGGTCCTGCGGCCGCGCTCGGCGAAGGTGACCGTGACGATCTCGCCTTCGATGTCGGCAGGCGCGGCAGCGTCCTTCAGCGTGAAGACCAGCCGCTCCGGCGCGACCACCTCGCGGTAGACCCCGTGGAACGGCATCTCGGTGCCCGGCACCACGATGACCAGGCTCCACGTGCCCCCCGGCCTGACGTCCATCGACACCCGGTCGAGCGGCACATCGGCATCGCCGCCGTACCAGGAGGCGAAGTGCTCGGGGGTCGTCCAGGCCGCGAAGACCTGTTCCCGTGGGGCGTCGAAGACGCGCGTGATGTCGATGCCCTCGCGTGCCGTTCCAGTCATAGTCCCTGCCCTTTCGGAGTCGTTCCGGATCTTCCCCGGTCGCATGAGGTGTTCCCCGAAACGGACGAAACCGCTCTTCCGGAACACCCGGTAGTGGTTCCCGCCGTGTGGCGTCGCGAGCGGTGCCCGCGATCAGCCCGACGCGGGCAGCACCACCGTCTCCGACGCGTCGAACGTCACGCCGACCTTCGCACCCTCCTGGGGCGTGTCCCGCAGCGGGCACTCCGCCTCCAGGAGCGGACCGCTGTCGGGGTGCAGTGTCACGGCGACATGGTTGCCCCGGAAGGTGCGGGCGCCGACCGTACACGACAGGCCGTCCGCCGGGTCGCCGATCCGTACGCCCGCCGGACGCACCAGCAGGGCGCACGGGCCCTGCGGCGCCCCGTCCGGCACCGGTACCCTGCCCCACCTCGTCGCCGCGGCCGCGCCGGTCACCGTCGCATCCACCACATTGTCGAAACCCAGGAACCGGGCGACGAATGAGGAGGCGGGGCGTTGCCAGACCTCCAGCGGAGTGCCCATCTGGGCGATGTGTCCGTCGCGCATCACGACGACCCGGTCCGCGAGGGCGAACGCCTCGCCCTGGTCATGGGTGACGGCGAGCACCGTCGTACCCAACCGGGCGAACAGTGTGCGCAGTTCGACGACGAGGCGTTCGCGCAGGCTGCGGTCGAGCTGGCCGAGCGGTTCGTCGAGCATCAGCAGTTTCGGTCGCGGGGCGAGCGCCCGCGCGAGAGCGACGCGCTGCTGCTCGCCGCCGGACAGCGAGGCGACAGCCCGACGTTCGCTGCCGGGCAGGCCCACCAGTTCGAGGAGTTCGGCGACCCTGCGGTCCTGGTCGCCACGGGTCACTCCGTGCATCCGCAGCCCGAAGGCGACGTTGGCGCCGACGTCCCGGTGCGGGAAGAGCTGATGATCCTGGAACATCAGCCCCAGACCGCGCCGGTGCACCGGTACGTCGGTCTGGTCGACGCCGTCGAGGAGCACCCGGCCGCCGTCCGGCGGGTGCAGTCCGGCGACCACCCGCAGCAGTGTCGACTTGCCGCTGCCGCTCGGCCCCAGCACACAGACGATCTCGTGGTCCGCGACCTCCAGATCCACCGCGTCGAGCGCCGCCCGCCTCCCGAAGAGGACGGTGGCGGCTTCCAGTGTCAGCATGTCCAGAACACCCCGAGCATCTTCAGAACTCCCCGGACCGATCCGGGCGGATACGTTCGAGCAGCAGCAGCGACACCGCGCACACCAGCATCAAGATCGTGCTGAGGGCCATCGCCTGGCCGTAGTTGAGCTCGCCGGACCGCCCGAGCAACCGGGCCACGGCGACCGGCAGCGTCGGGTTGTCGGGCCGCGCGATGAACACCGTCGCCCCGAACTCGCCGAGCGAGACGGCGAACGCGAAACCCGCCGCGACCAGCAGCGCCCGCCGCACCAGCGGCAGGTCGACCTCGCGCCAGGCCCGCAGCGGTGACGCGCCGAGCACCGTCGCCGCCTCGCGCAGCCGACCGTCCACCGCCCGCAGGACAGGCAGCATCGTGCGTACGACGAACGGCACACCGACCAGTGCCTGGGCCAGCGGCACCAGGATCCAGGTGGTCCGCAGATCCAGCGGAGGCTTGTCCAGCGTGATCAGGAAACCGAAGCCGACGGTGACCGCGGACACCCCGAGCGGCAGCATCAGCAGTGCGTCGAAGCCACGGACGAGCCGTCCGGCGCGCCTCGTCAGCGCCGCCGCCGCGAGCCCGCCGACGACCAGCGCGATCACGGTCGCGACCACGGCGTACTGGAGTGAGTTCCAGACCGCCTCGAGCGGCGCGACCAGGAAGGTGCTGCCGCTCGCGTCCGCGGACCGCAGGGCGCGGTAGTAGTCGAAGCCGTGCCCGCCGGGCACGTCCAGCGAGCGCTCCACCAGCACACCGAGCGGCAGCAGGATCAGCACCAGCACGGTCAGCAGGACCCCGCCGAGCAGTGCCCGCTGCCCGGCGCCGCGCGGCCTGCGGGCGGTCTGCGCCGGGTCGACCAGCTTCAGCGCGGTCTCCCTGCGCCGCACGGTCCACGCGTGTACGGCCAGGATCGCGCCGACGGCGGCGAACTGCACCATCGTCAGCACGGCGGCCGTGGGGAGGTCGAGCAGCTGGGCGGTCTGCCGGTAGATCTCCACCTCCAGCGTGGAGTACGCCGGGCCTCCGAGGATCTGCACGACCCCGAAGGAGGTGAACGTGAAGAGGAAGACCATCAGCGCCGCGGCGGCCACGGCGGGCGCGAGGGCCGGCAGCGTCACCCGCCGCCACGCCGCGAACCGTCCGGCGCCCAGCACCCGGGCGGCCTCCTCCTGCCGTGGGTCGAGCTGCGACCACAGCCCACCGACAGTCCGTACGACCACCGCGTAGTTGAAGAAGACATGGGCGAGCAGGATCGCCCACACGGTGGTGTCGAGCCGTACGCCCGCCAGTTCGTCGAGGAAGCCGCCGCGCCCCAGCAGCGCCAGGAAGGCCGTCCCGACGACGACGGTCGGCAGGACGAACGGCACGGTGACGACCGCCCGCAGCAGCTGTTTGCCGGGAAAGTCGAAGCGGGCGAAGACATAGGCGCCGGGCAGCGCGATCAGCAGGGTCAGCGCGGTCGAGGCGAGCGCCTGCCAGGTGGTGAACCAGAGGACGTCGAGGATGTCCGGCCGGCTCAGCACCTCGCCGATCCGGCCGAACTGCCAGACGCCGTCGGCCTTCAGCCCGCGGCCGACTATCGCGACGACGGGGTGGGCGAAGAACACCGCGAAGAACGCGACGGGCACGGCCATCAGGCCGAGCCGCACCGCGCTCCCGCGCCACGCCCTCGGGCGCGCGGCGCTCGCGCGCCCCGGCCGGGCGCCCGCACCCTCCTCGCGCGCGCCCGGGCCGGGTGCGGGCGTCTTCGCTACTTCACTACGAGCGAGGACCACGACTGGACCCACTGCTCACGGTTCTTGGCGATGGTGTCAGGGGCCACGGTGGTCGGCTTGTCGACCGTCGCGCCGAACTCGGTGAAGATCTCCGGCAGCTTCGCGTCCTCGGTGACCGGGCTCACGAACATGTTGAGCGGCATGTCCTCCTGGAACTTCTTGCTGATCAGGAAGTCCAGCAGAGCCTTGCCCCCCGCCTCGTTCTTCGCGCCGTTCAGCAGCCCCGCGAACTCGATCTGACGGAAGCAGGTGCCGGTCGCGACCCCTGTCGGGGCCTCGGTCGGCTGCGGCTTCGCGTACAGCACCTCGGCCGGCGGACTGGAGGCGTACGACACGACGAGCGGACGGTCGGCCTTGGCCTTCTTGCCGCCCACGGAGCCGGAGAACTCCTCGTTGTACGCCTGCTCCCAGCCGTCGACGACCTTGACACCGTTGCTCTTCAGCTTCTTCCAGTAATCCTGGTAGCCGCTCTCGCCGTAGGTGGCGACGGTGCCCAGCAGGAAGCCGAGCCCGGGCGACGAGGTCGCGGCGTTCTCCGTGACGAGGAGGTTCTTGTACGCCGGCTTCGCCAGGTCGTCGAAGGTCGTCGGCGGCGCGAGCTTCCTGTCGGCGAAGTACTTCTTGTCGTAGTTGATGCAGATGTCGCCGGTGTCGATCGGCGTGACCCGGTGCTTGGTCGCGTCCAGCTGGGTGTCGGCCGCGACCCGGTCGCTCCCCTTCGCCTCGTACGGCGTGAACAGACCGTTGTCGAGGGCGCGGGAGAGCAGCGTGTTGTCGACGCCGAAGAACACATCGCCGCGCGGGGAGCCCTTGGTCAGGATCTCCTGGTTGAGTGCGGCGCCGGCGTCACCGCTCTTGAGCACCTTGACGGTGTAGCCGGTCTCCTCGGTGAACGCCTTCAGTACGTCCTTGGAGGCGTTGAAGGAGTCATGGCTGACCAGGGTCACGGTCTTGGACCCGGAGCCCTTCGTGCCGCCGGACCCGGAGGCCGAGCCGTCGGAACTGCCGCAGCCGGCGAGTGCCGTGACGCCGAGCGCGGCGGCGACGGCCGTCGCCGCAAGCTGCTTGGTGCGGCGCGTGGTACTGGTGGTGCTCATTGTTGATTCCTCCTGGGTTTGACCAGGAAGAGACGCGGCCCTGCCCGCCGGGAGGCGGGCAGGGCGCAACAGCATGAGTTGATGACCGAACTTCCTACCCGGAATGACCCGGGCGAGGTTCAGAGGGTCTGCGGCCAGCCTGTCGTCGGTGCCGCACTCTCAGCGCTGTGGCGCTCCCCTGTCGGAATATGAAATTGATTTCGGCCCAGATTACACGGGCTGTTTTCAGCGCTCGGATGCCGCCAGCTGTCCGCACGCCCCGTCGATCTCCTGACCGCGGGTGTCCCGCACGGTCACGGGCACCCCGTGGGCGGCGATCGCCTCGACGAACGCCTTCTCGTCCTCGGGCCGCGAGGCCGTCCACTTCGAGCCGGGCGTCGGGTTCAACGGAATCAGGTTGACATGCACGCGCTTGCCCTTGAGGAGCCGGCCGAGCAGGTCACCACGCCAGGCCTGGTCGTTGATGTCGCGGATCAGCGCGTACTCGATGGAGATCCGGCGGCCGGACTTCTCCGCGTACTCCCAGGCCGCGTCGAGCACCTCGCGCACCTTCCAGCGCGTGTTCACCGGCACGAGCGTGTCCCGCAGCTCGTCGTCCGGCGCATGCAGCGAGACCGCGAGCCGGCACTTGAAGCCCTCGTCGGCGAAGCGCAGCATGGCCGGCACCAGGCCCACGGTGGAGACGGTGATCCCGCGCTGCGACAGACCGAGACCGTCCGGCTCGGGGTCGGTCAGCCGGCGGATCGCGCCGACCACCCGCTTGTAGTTGGCCAGGGGCTCGCCCATGCCCATGAAGACGATGTTGGAGAGCCGCGCGGGCCCGCCCGGCACCTCTCCGTCGCGCAGCGCCCGCATGCCGTCCACGATCTGGTGGACGATCTCGGCGGTCGACAGATTGCGGTCCAGACCGGCCTGCCCCGTCGCGCAGAACGGGCAGTTCATCCCGCATCCGGCCTGCGACGAGATGCACATCGTCACCCGCTCCGGGTACCGCATGAGGACGGACTCGACCAGCGTCCCGTCATGCAGCTTCCACAGCGTCTTACGGGTGGTGTCGTCGTCACAGCTGATGTGCCGGACCACGGACATCAGGTCGGGGAACATCGCCTCGGCGAGCTTGTCCCGTGAACCGGCCGGGATGTTGGTCCACTCCGCCGGGTCGTGCGCGTACCGCGCGAAGTAGTGCTGCGACAGCTGCTGCGCGCGGAAAGGCTTCTCGCCGATCGCGGCGACGGCTTCCTTGCGCTCGGCGGGCGTGAGGTCAGCGAGGTGCCGCGGCGGCTTCTTGGCTCCGCGGGGCGCGACGAAAGTGAGTTCTCCGGGCTTAGGCATGGTTCCTCCAGTGTTGCAGACACGCCGTGGTGGCAGAGGCCTTCGCCAGGTCAGGAAGGGTGAGGTGCATAGACGACCGGTCGTCGTTGGTCGTCATTAGTCGACGTCGGCGGCCCTTTGACGGCCCAGAGACGGCCCAGAGACGGCCCAGCCGCCCCAAGGGACAGTGACCGATTGCACTACAGAGAGGACGTGCGCACAGCGTCCCACCTGGACCTAGAATCGAATATGTGTCCGAAAGCCTCTCTCGTCTGGATCGCCTGCGCATCGTGCGCGAGTGGCAGGCGTACCAGCTCGGCCGAACCGATCGGACCATCGCCGAGCTGGAAGAACGCGAGGCCGCAGCCGCCCGGGCAGCACGCACCCTGCCGCCACCGGCACCCGACTGGAAACTCTCCCTGCTACGCGCGGGCGGCACGTCCCACGCCGACGCCGTCCACACAGGCGACTGCGGCATGGGCGGCAAGAGAACCAAACCGATGACCCGGGAGCAGGCCCCGCGTGCGCTCACGGAAGACGGCATCACGGCCTGCCCCTACTGCCGGCCGGACAGAGAGCTTGGAGTGCTGTGAACCGAAGACCGTCAGAACCTGAGGACACGCTTGAGGACATGAGCGAAGCACCCATCGTCATCCACCGCCCAGCCGGAACGGTTGGCCGTCGGGTGACGATCCGCGCCCAAGGCGCCGGACTCGCCCGCAGCGACAACGACGTGATCGAGTTCCTACGCCGCGCCGGCCTGCCCGACGCCGGCGACGTCCTGGACGATCCACGATGGGTGCAGTGGCAGGGCGGCCACCCGCACGAGTACGGCGCACCCTAATGAGTCGTTTCTCTTGGTGAGTGCGGTCGCCGGGCGCCTGCGGCGCGGGCCGCGACGGGAACGGATCGGCGGGATTCCGCGGATGAGCGGGTCCAGTCCCTGGCTGTCGTGCATGTTGGCGCCGGAGATGCCGAGTGACGGCGGCAGGCTGTTCCGGTCGGTGACCAGGTGGATTTTCGATCCCAACTTTCCACGGTCAGTCGGATTCGGCCCCGTCAGAAGCCCCCCTTTGCCGCCCGAACGCTGACAGAGTCGATCGCGCACCGCGACCAGTCCAGCTCACCCCGCACCCCGAGTTCGTCCAGGACCACGCGGTGGAGCCGAGCCCAGACCCGGTCCGCGCTCCACTTGGCGAACCGCCGGTAGACCGTTTGCCAGGCTGGGCGGCCGAATACTGGCGGGAGCTGCCTCCACGTACAGCCCGAAGTGGCCACGAAGATGACCGCTGCCAGAACCACACGGTCGCCGGCCCGACGGCGGCCTCCGCGCTGCGGACGCTTCACCTCCGCGGGCGGCACCACCCGCCGGAACAACACCCTCATCCGGCACCAACCGCTCAACCAGAACCGTCATGCACAGCTCAACGAGCGATCAAGCCTCAAGAAGCGCCCTCTAATCCGGTCGTGCGCCCCTCCGCCGGTCCCTACGGACCTCATTGCCGCTTCCCCTCCCGGTTGCCACGCCAGTCGGTGTAAAGGTCAGTGACGATGACGGCGACAGGCGCCAAGAACGTGGACTGGGCGTCGTGCAGGGCGAGGATTGTGCCGGCGGTGAGAACCGCCAAGAAGGCAACGAGGTCCTGGGTCCGATTGCTGCGCATCTGAAGTCTCCGTTCACGATCAGTACGACATCTGTGACGATGTGCACCACGCTCGCGAACAGCCGATTGTTGCGCCAGGTTCAACGGCGTAGCCGAACAGGCGGCAACACCCACCACAACACGAGGGGGAGAGTAGCTGGTGTCGGAAAGTCTGGAGCCGCGGGGAGACCGTCGCACGCTTGAGGAAGCTGCCCTTGCTGATCAGCTGTGTGCGCTGTTCGACAGCCTTGGCATCTCCTACCGTCGTTATGCGGCTGGTCGCCCGTATGACCACTCCACGGTCTACCGCTACCTCAAAGGGGAGCGTCCGCCTACATGGGGCTTCATCCACGACCTCCTGTACGCCGTTGCTGAGGCGCAGGGGACCGTACCGACGGCTGAGGTAATCGGGCTCTTCCGAAAGCTGCACAACGAGGTGCTGAGGGCCGGGAGCAACCCGCAGCACAAGGTGTTGTTCCTCGAGCAACAGCTAGCCGAAGCCCACAGACGGGCTCGCCAGGCCGCGGTCAGAGAGCAATACCTCGCTCAGGCGGTGGAAGAACACCAGAACCGCATCCGGAACCTGGAGATTGGCCACCGCGAACTCGAAGCCACAGCAGCCGCAACGGCTTCTGAGACCGAGGACGAGCGAGCCCAGCTCATTGCCGAAATAGAAGAGCTGAAGGCCAAGCTGGCACGGACCCGCCACCTCCACCAGCAGGCCGAAGAACGCTGCAACCAGTTGGAACGGCAGCTTGCCGAGTCCGAAGCTCAAGCTCAGCTGACATCACCCGCCCTGTCGACTGCACGTGGCAAGACAGACGACGAGCGGAGGGACGCGGAAGATGTAGCAGCCAGCATCGTCCAGGCTGCCGAGCGGGAGGCCGAGGAGCATCGGACCAAAGCACAGCAGGAGTTGCGAGAGCTGCAACGCAGGAAACGGGTCCTGGACGAAGAGTTGTCCCGGAACCTACCGCGCCCTGGTGCACCGCTGCCTCCACGCCTGCTGATGTCGGCCGAGGCGGGCTTCCCCTCAGCGTCAGCTGGCAACGGGCCCGACGGGAGTTCCGACGACTGGGTCGGCGTGCTGGTCGCAGGCAGGTACCGGCTGGAACGCGAACTCGGGCGCGGTGGGATGGGACGTGTGTGGGAGGCGTTGGACACTACAACGGACCGGACAGTGGCCTTGAAAGGGCTGCGGGATGTTCCGGACTCCGATGAGCGGGACGAGTGGGTGCGACGGGCACGACGTGAAGCGCAAGCACTCAGCCGGGTCAAACACCAACACGTCGTCGGGTTCCACAATGTGGTCGAGGAGAGCGGCCAGGTGTGGATCGCGATGGAGCGGTTCGCACCACGCACGCTGGGCGATGTGCTGCGGGAGCAGGGACCGCTGACGGTGATGCATGCGACAGACATCGGGCTCCAGGTTCTCCGTGCGCTGAGGGCGGTGCATGGGGCTGAAGTCCTTCACCGCGACGTGAAGCCGGACAACATCCTGTTTCACGCTGACGGAAGTGCACTGTTGATGGACTTCGGGATCGCCACGTACAGGGGAGCTCCCCGAGTCACTCAGGTCGGCCAGGTCATCGGCGCGCTGGAGTACCTGGCGCCGGAGCTCGTCAGCGTGGATCCAGAGGATCGGCGCCCGGCCTCGGCGGCCTCTGACCTGTGGTCCCTGGGAGTGACGCTTTACGAGATGGTGGAGGGCAGACGGCCCTTTGAGGGAGTGAATGACTACGAAATCCTGCTGGCTTTGCGGGAGTCGCAGATTCCACCCATGCAGTTCGCTGGTCGCCTCGCCGCGCCGATCAGGGCTCTGCTCCACAGAGACCCAACTCGGCGTCCGAACGCCGATGCAGCGGAGAGGCTGCTGGAACTCTCTCGCTACACGAGTACCCCTCCTCGCGGTCTACTGCTAGACGAGATTGATCGAGGGCCGAACGAGTCCTCACGGCCGCCGCAGCAGAGAGACTCCACTGGATCCAGCGGACTCCTTCACTGGTGGTCGCGCTTCCGACGCCGCTCCAGCCAGTAGGCCCGACCCCTTGGACGCAAGCCGCCTCGTCGCCCTGCCAAGCAGATTCCGTCTTACGGGGGTCACGTTCTGAGGGCTGCACAGTCGCCGGCCCGGCGATGGCCCCTGCCCTGCGGACGCACCACCACCGTCTCCGGCACCACCCGCCGAGACAGGCCGGCAGGCTCGCGGGAGTATCCGCTTGTTGGTACCCGACGGCGAGGAGCCTGGTGATCACTCAAGGGGTAAAGGTCACGGCGCGATGCGACGACTGCGGTGGCGTGCTGATACTCGACGTTGGCCAATACATCGACCATGGCCAGCTGTGGTGGGGCACCGAAGGCGCATGCACCGCCTGTCCCAATGGGTGGTGCGAGCAAGACACGGGCGGAGCGACTCCTGAAGACATCAGGAATGCCCTGCTGGTAGAGCATGGGCCTGCACAGCTTCGCCTCGCGGACGACGAGTCGAGCCTCGTCCCCGTCTTGCGAGTCCTGCGCGAGATACTCCGCCTGCCCCTGAGTCAGGCACGTGTGATGGCCAGCGCGCTCCAAGAGACTGGCCTGGTTGGCACGCTGGTCGAGATGGAGCTCATTGCCGACGGGCTGCAACGCCGATCAGTCGCTACAACAATCGAGACATTGGCCGACTGAACCTGTCACGCATCCAGAATGGGCTTGACACCGGTGAGCCAGTGCTCAAGATCTGTTGATCTAAGGCTGCTCGTGACGCTCTTGCCGCTGGGCGTCCCGTTGCTGCACCTCATCCAAGCGCGCGAACAGCCTCTTCCACTCCCTCGCCGCAGCAGCCTTCCGCTGCGCCTGGTCGGGTTTCGTCTCCCGAGGCTTGCGGCCCTTCTTGTCTTTAGGGCCACCGTGATCGCCGCTAGTTAGCTGGACGCGTTTCGCGGTGCCGTCGCGTCGCTGTCGGTCTCCCCTGGCCATACGCGAACGGTACGCGCCGGGAACGGAGGTGAGGCGAGACGATGCATAGGGAGCAGTCTGCGTCGACGTCGAAGCTAGGCAGCCGCAACGTGGATGATCGTCTGGCCCGTAGCTCTGGAAGGTTCAGTCAGCGAGTCATTCTGGGCGCTACGAGACCGCGGGCCGGCCACACGCGCTCTTTGGATGACTCGCTCCAACAAGGCTCCGCACGTGCGTGATTGACAGCCATCGGGCTACCACGCGCATGGATGGGCACTGTCAGTGGCGCGATCTATTGTCGGCCCATGACGCCCAACCCTCGCGCGGTGGAGCCTGGAGACGCTAGCGCGCCGTGCTGCACCCTCAACGGGATCACATCGCGAGCTTCGTCAGGCTGCAGACAGAGGCGACCAACCGGGGCATCATGGTTCACCCTGAGGGTGTACACGCACCTCATGCCGAGCAGTGAAGGCCGTACGCGGAAGGCCGTGAACAGGCTCTACGAGAGCGCCAGCAAGAACGATGACAACCCAGGTACGGCCCAAGCCGCGTAGAACTCAGGCGCGGTAGCGGGACAGCGTTGCGGCCAGGCCCACGGCCTCCGACGCGGAAATCCGGTGTGAGCGACAACTGACACCGGCATCAATCCGCAGAGTCATCGAATAGCGCGGCTTCCATGGCAAGCAAATCCCGGTGACCGAGCTGCGGAACGGTCCAGTCTCGGCTCTGCGCGTGGGCGATGAAAGCAGGGTCGAGCGCGACATGGTGGTGTTCGACGTAGTAGGCGAGGTCGGAATACCACAGCCACTGCCCGTCGGTCAGCAGCGAGAGCCCACCGATGATGGCCCGGTCAGCGCTGAGGACATCGTGCGTGAGACCAGCCGTGGCAGCCAGGACCGCACCGCTGCGGAGATACCGGATCAGCTCACGGGCATGCGGTGGCTCCTCGATGCCCACAGCAGCCCGGAGCGACGGACTGTCCGCCCTGCCGTGCTCAAGCTCTCTGAAGTCACCGACCATAGGGAACTCTTCATCACTCACCCGCCGAGAATAGGGGACCCTGTGGAGCCTGACCCACAGAGATCTCGAACGCGGTCTGACAGCGCCGCACCCAGACCCTCTACCGAAACACCGCTGGCAGAGGGCTTCATGGGTCAGCACGACCTGGTTTCCGGCCTTGATGGCATGCGCGATGGCCGAGCCAAGTTCCGGTGGAGGAGTCGTCAACTTGACGCGGAATTCCTTCTCCTGCACGGATTCGGGCTGAGTCTGCACAATGAGTACGCTCCCTGCTATAGAGCTGATGCAGGGAGCGTAAGCGTCACCAATTGCGGCGGGATAAGTGCGGCAGTTACTCGATTCCGTCAGTATTCAGCCTGTGCAGTCTGGTCCGCAGGAAGTTTCGGGCCTGCTCGATGGTGGCCACCTGACCCTTGTGGCTGTAGCGGCTGTCCGCCCAGGACGTTTTGCCGGACGCGTCGTAGTACAGCTGACCGTCCGCGATCCGGTACCGGCGGGTTTCGGAGAAGTTCTTCTGGCTGGTGCTCGTCGTGTCCTCGAACCCGTCGTTTTGGTCCAGCAACTGCTGGACCACCGCCACCGTAAGACGCATCCCCAACTCCTTCACTGAGTCTGTGCCCCTTGGGCACCCGTGGAGACAGCGTAGTCACGCTGGGTGCTTCGCGAGCCCTCAACTGCGGTGACTGGTCAGGGTGATTGGGGGACATAGGCCCTTTGCCGGATCTAAGCTCCCACACATGTCCTTCACAAATCCTCCACCGCCGCCGCCCTCGTACCCTCCTACGCCTCCACCGCCTCCGGAGCCGCCCAAGGGCCCCGGACTCCGCAAGCTGGCCATCGCCGCGATCGTGGTCGCCGTCCTCGCAGCGGGCGGGGTCGGCTTCGCCATCACGCACCAGTCCGACGGGGGAAACGACTCCTCCGAGGACAACGCGGACGGCTCCGGCGTCCCCGCAAACCAGCCGGACCTGCTGGGGACCTGCATCGCGAGCTGGAACAAGAACAACATGAACAAGGCGGGCGTCGGATCCGTGCAAACCGCAGCGCAGACATCCGCCAAGCCCACGGCCTACGTCCATGTCGGGGCCAATGAGATGTTCCCGGACCGGTGCATGATCACTGTGGCCAACCCCTCCACGATGATCGCCGAGCAATTCGTGCAGGACGGCGGGAGCGGGTGGGGAGTCGCGCCCGCGTGGTACGGGTCCGCCAGCCAGCTAGACGAGTCGGTGATCGACTGGAACGCGAGCATGGCCCAGGACGGGACGATCACCGTCAGCTAGCAGCACGGGCGGGGCGAGGAGACTTCTTTGTCCCGCGCACCGTGTCGAGCACCTCCTGCTGGAACTTCAGCTCGGGCGGCTCGACCTGCAGCTCCGGGTCCAGGTGGGCCGCGATCCGGGCGAGGGTGTAGGCGTCAGCCACGTCGTGGTTCGGCGCCTCGAACTTCCAGCGCATGTACACCGCGAGCATCATCTTGTCCTTGTCGGCCCGGCCAGAGCCGGTGACGAACTTCTTGACAGACGGCGGGGCGACCGCGTGCAGCAGCCTCGGGTGCCATGTCTGCACGAGCGCCAGGCGCATGACGCCGCCCAGCTCGCCCAGCTCCTCACGCTTGAACTTCGCGCCGTAGGCGTACCCCTCGAAGCAGACGGCCCCGACGGTGCCGGCCAGGCGCCGGGCGCCGGCGCCGGCCGCGTCGGGGGAGAAGTCGAACCGCTGGACGTCCGTGTCGCCGGTGGCTGGGGTGTAGGCGACGGCGCAGCCGCTGTAGGACGGGGTCCCCGGAGTAATCGCCGAAAAAACAACGGATATCCCTGACCAGCAGTGATGCTGCCCGCGCCGTACGGGCATCGGCCGCCGCTCTGGACAAGGCCCTGGACTCCGGGCCTGCGCTGAAGGTGCCCGCCGATCTGCTTGACGCGACCGGCTGAGCGTCCGGTGCTCGGGCCCTCGGTCTGGCCGCGTTCGACTGGGGTGCGCCCGACGATGGGCAACGGCGAAAACCGGCCCGGCATTTGGTACGCGGTGATGTCGCCGTTTGCCTGACCGTGCCCCGCCAGGGCTTCTACGGTGTGGCGCACGGTGCCCACGAGGTGTGGGCGGTTGCGGTGGAGGTCCCGGGTGGCGACCCGTGTGTTCGCGGATGACGAGCTGGAACGGCTGCGGCGCTTCCCGGAGATCAATAAGGAAGAGCTGATCCGGTTCTTCACACTGACCCCGGCGGACGTGGGGTTCATCGACCCGGGGCGCGGCCGAAGTGGCGGGCCGGGTCGCTGGCCTGGGGCCGCGTTCTCGATCGGCCCTCTAGCCCGCTGCTGAGCCGTCGGTGGTTGTCGGCGTTGGTCACCACTGAGCGCCCCCGCACGGCCCAGAGACGGCCCGAGCGGGGGCGCTGCCGTGAGCGTCGGAACAGTACCGACCACCGCTTGAGGAGTTCGATCGGGTGTGCGTCTCGGCCCTGTCGAGCGGCCACTTCGTTACGTGACTCCGGCCGTGCCGAGCCGCCGGGTGCCGGGCTCATCCGCCGTCGTTGAGGTCAATCGTGGATGTCCCCCCGTCGCCCCGCCGGCCTCCCGGCCCGATTGCCGCCTCATGGGCGCCGGGCGCACCCGGGACGGGATCCCGGGTGCCCTGCGGGCCCGCTGGTGCGCTGCGGCGTGCCGGCTCAGGGGCCGCCGGCGGGAGGTGGGGAGGTCAGCCGGTGCAGCCGGGGACGCTGCCGGGCGGGAAGCAGTTGTCCGGTTCGTTGTCGCGCACCGTGGACTCGTCCAGCGTCACCGTGCTGAGGTCGACGGCGATGCCGCCGCCGTTGGTTGTCGCGGTGTTGTGCTTCACCGTGGAGTCCTTCAGCGTCACCGGGCCGATGTCGGTGTAGATGCCGCCGCCGAAGTCAGCCGTGTTGCGCTCCACCTCGGAGCCGTTCAGCGTCACCGTGCCGCGGAAGTTGCGGATGCCGCCGCCGCCGAAATCTCTCGCCGTGTTGCGCTCCACCTCGGAGCCGTTCAGCGTCAGCGTGCCGCCGATGTCGTTGAAGATGCCGCCGCCGCCGGTGGTTGTCGCGGTGTTGTGCTTCACCGTGGAGTCTTTCAGCGTCACCGTGCCGAGGTTGCTGATGCCGCCGCCGCGATTTGTCGCGGTGTTGCGCTCCACCGTGGACTCTTTCAGCGTCAGCGTGGCGCCGAAGTCGTTGAAGATGCCGCCGCCGCGGTTTGCCGCGGCGTTGCGCTCCACCGTGGAGTCTTTCAGCGTCAGCGTGGCGCCGAAGTCGTTGAAGATGCCGCCGCCGCGGTCTGTCGCGGTGTTGCCCTCCACCGTGGAGTCTTTCAGCGTCACTGTGCCGCCGGCGTTGCGGATGCCGCCTCCGTCGGAGACCGTGCTGTTGGTGATGGTCAGCCTGTCCAGCCGTACCCGGACGGCTCCGGTGACCGTCACGGTGGAGCCGGCCTGGTTGCCGTCGAGGACCGCGCGCTTCTGGCCGATCAGGGTCAGGTCCTTGGTGATGGTGAAGGGGCCGGTGCACCTCCCCTTCACCCGCAGCGTCGCCCCCGGGGCGGCACTAGTGATCGCGGGCTGCAGGGCTCCGGGGTCGTCCTTGCAGTTCACCACGGTGCCGGCCGCGGCCGGCACCGCCCCGACCGGGCCGACCGCCCCCGCCGTCACCACCACCGCCCCCGCCGCCGCCCATCGGCGCCACACCGCCCGCGCTGTTCGCATGAGCATCCGTCTCCTCCTGTTCCCTCTGTTCAGCGCGCGGGCACGTCCGCGCGCGGCTCGCGTCCTTCTGCAAGGAGAGCGGCCTGAACGCCCCACCGTCAGGCATGGGTGCCCCGGCCGGGCGGAAGCCGCCCCGGAGACGGCCCCGTATCCTCCGAACGACCGGGGACGATGACCGGTACGGCCCACGGGCGGCGGGAAGCGGGCCGCACAGAAGGCGGATCGTGGAGACGGGCAAAGCAGCAGTCCTCACGACCCTGCACGGCATCCCGGCGAGTGTTGAGGAACAGCCTTCCCCCTCGATGATGGAGATCTTGCGGGTGCAGGATGGCCGCATCGCCGGGCTGTGGGGCGTATCGACGCTCAACCGCTCAGCGGACGGCAGCGCAACCTCGGACTGATCACGTGTGGGATGCCCTCTCTATGGCGGGGAGTGGAGGATGAGCTGCTCGAATTCGAGCCAGTAACCCAGGCCGCTGCGCGGCAGCCGTGGAGGCGGGAAAACGGGGCGGCGCCGCCCGGGACGCCGATCTCAGCAGTCACTGTTTTCGGACCAGTCGGGACGGAACGACCGTACTCGGACAGCGGCCGAGATCGCTGGAACGCGAGAGCCGGAGTGCTGATGTCACTTGTCTCACAAGCATTGCCTTCGAGCTCGTCCCAGAGTCGGTCTGCGCCCGTAGTCACTTCGCCTCCTTGAATTCCAGGCAGGACGAGCAGCCGACCCGACCGTTGATGTTGCAGTGGAGTGCGATGTTGGCTGCGCCGCAGTCGCAGATCGCGGCGGCGGTGTCGATGAGCGGTTCGGAGAACGACTCGTCGTAGGTGACGGTGAAGGACTTCGTTCCCTGCGTGGATTTGAAGTCGTAGAAGAACACCGTGCGGTCGACTTCGAGATCCTCGAAGTGCACGCCGAGGTACATGTAGAGCTGGGTCTGCCGCACCGCGGAGGGCAGGGGCCGGCGGAAGTCGCGCCAGAGCCGGGTGAGGGCGGGGAGCTTGCCAAACTCGTCGGTGTCGACGGTGTAGCGCTCCAGGAACTCGGGGCGTTCGTAGCGCAGGGAGCCGAGCCCGAGGGTTTTGATTTCGATGAGCGAGTTGTCGTGCGGGCTGTAGCCGTCGGCGTTGCCTCCGACGGCCCAGAGACGGCCCAGCCACCAGAAGCAGACCCCTCAGGTGCACCAAACGCGCAGGTAGGGGGCCTGCTCTTGTCCGTTCGCTGCCAGTTCTCCGGGCTTAGGCATGGTTCCTCCAGTGGTGCAGACACGCCGTGGTACCAGCGGCCGTCGCCGGGTCAGGCGGGACAAGGCTCGACCGCGACCGGTCGGCATCGGTCGTTGTCGGCGGCCGCCGACGGCTCTCCGACGGCCCACAGACGGCCCGGACCGCGTGCACGACAGTGACCGATCGCACCAAGGGCGAGTGGTACGCACAGCGGCCCACCGAGACCTAGAATCGAATATGTGTCCGAAAACCTCTCTCGTCTGGATCGCCTGCGCATCGTGCGCGAGTGGCAGGCGTACCAGCTCGGCCGAACCGATCGGACCATCGCCGAGCTGGAAGAACGCGAGGCCGCAGCCGCCCGGGCAGCACGCACCCTGCCGCCACCGGCACCCGACTGGAAACTCTCCCTGCTACGCGCAGGCGGCACGTCCCATGCAGACGCCGTCCACACGGGCGACTGCGGCATGGGCGGCAAGAGAACCAAGCCGATGACCCGGGAGCAGGCCCTGCGTGCGCTCACGGAAGACGGCATCACGGCCTGTGCCTACTGCCGGCCGGACAGAGAGCTGGGAGTGCTGTGAACCGCGGACCATCGGAACCTGAGGACATGAGCGAAGCACCCATCGTCATCCACCGCACAGCCGGAACCGGTGGCCGGCGCGTGACGATCCGCGCCCAGGTCGCGGGCCTCGCTCGCAGCGACAACGACGTGATCGAGTTCTTGCGCCGCGCCGGCCTGCCCGACGCCGGTGACGTGCTTGACGACCCACGATGGGTGCAGTGGCAGGGCGGCCGCCCACACGAGTACGGCGCGGCCTCTGTCGATTGTCGATGAGCCTGCCGGCCCTCTCGGCCCGCAGCCGTAGGTAGACCCCGCAGCAACGTCCGAGTCGGGACACGGGACAGGTGGGCCGACACCTGCTTCAGGAGTTCGATCCCCGGTCGGCTACTTCTGAGCCCCCGGGCTCAGGCATGGTTCTTGCAGTTTCGCAGACGGAAGAGTGAGGGTCCGTCGCCCTGTGGGCGACGGACCCTCACTGGGAAAACCGCAGGTCAGAATGGGTGGCGACGCGACTGTTCAGCTGGAGCCGACGAAAAGCACCAGCAGCAGCCAGACCACCGGGGCCGTCGGCAGCAGCGAGTCCAGCCGGTCCATGATCCCGCCGTGTCCCGGCAGCAGCGTGCCCATGTCCTTGATCCCGAGATCCCGCTTGATCATGGACTCGCCCAGGTCGCCGAGAGTGGCGCTGGCGGCGACGGCGAGGCCGAGCAGCAGACCCTGCCACCAGGTGCCACCGTCGATCAGGAACTGCATGCACAGCGCACCGGCGACCATCGCGAAGGCGACCGCCCCGAACAGGCCCTCGCGGGTCTTGCCCGGGCTGATCCGCGGCGCGAGCTTGTGCTTGCCGAAGCGCCAGCCGACGGCGTACGCCCCCGTGTCACTGACCACGGTCAGCAGCAGGAAGGTGAGGACCCGCTGCGGCCCGTCGTCCGCGCTCAGCAGCATCGCGACGAAGGTGGCCAGGAACGGTACGTAGAACGCGGCGAAGACCCCGGCCGTGACGTCCTTGAGGTACCCCTCCGGCGGTTCGGTCATCCGCCAGACGAGCACCGCCAGGGCGGTCAGCGCCATCGCGACCCACGCGCCCTCGGCGCCCCGGACATAGCCGGCCACGATCATCGCCGCGCCGCCGACCGCGAGCGGCACGAGCGGCGCCTTGATGCCCTTGCGCTCCTCGAGCCGGGAGGTGAGCTCCCAGAGGCCGACGACGACGGCGATCGCTATCACGCCGATGAAGACGGCCTTGACGATGAAGAGCGAGGCGACGATGACGGCACCGAGCCCCACGCCGACCCCTATGGCGGCTCGCAGATCACGGCCCGCACGTTTCTTCTGCGGGGGCGGCGGGGTGGACATGGGCTCCTGCGGCTTCTCGTCACGGAACAGGGGACCACCGCCCCGGCGGGCGGCTCCCCCGTCCCGCTCGTCACGGTCGTCACGGTCGTCAGCGTCTCTACCTGCGTCGGGAACGTCAGGCACGATGGGCATGGGCCGAGTGTGCTGGGCGTCATGCACATCGTATGCAGGACCCGCCGGAGCAGCCTGCATCTCGGGCGCACCCCAGTAGCCGGCCTGCGGGGCGCCCCAGGAAGAGTCGTTCATCAGACTTCGAGCAGCTCGGCTTCCTTGTGCTTGAGCAGCTCGTCGACCTGCGCGACGTACTTCGCGGTGGTGTCGTCGAGCTCCTTCTCGGCGCGGCGCACCTCGTCCTCGCCGGACTCCTTGTCCTTGACCAGCTTGTCCAGGGTCTCCTTGGCCTTGCGGCGGACGGCCCGGATCGAGATCTTGGAGTCCTCGGCCTTCGTCTTCGCGACCTTGATGTAGTCGCGACGACGCTCCTCGGTGAGGTCCGGGAAGTTCACCCGGATGATATTGCCGTCGTTGCTCGGGTTGACGCCGAGGTCGGAGTCGCGGATCGCCTGCTCGATGTTGCGCAGAGCGCTCTTGTCGAACGGCGTCACGACGGCCATCCGCGGCTCGGGAACCGAGAACGAGGCCAGCTGGTTGATCGGGGTCAGCGCGCCGTAGTAGTCGGCGACGATCTTGTTGAACATCGCCGGGTGCGCACGGCCGGTCCGGATCGCGGCGAAGTCCTCTTTCGCGACCACGACGGCCTTCTCCATCTTCTCCTCGGCCTCGAGGAGGGTTTCTTCGATCACCACGTGCTCCTGCGTGTCTAGAGTGGGCCCGGCTTGCTTCGGCCCGGCGGGTCCTGCGTCGCGTCCTCACCTGCACGGTGTCCGACCGGCAGGCCGTTGTCCATCCTTCGGGGCCCCTCCAGGAGTGTTCCCGGAGAGCCCCGGGACTGCACCGGGATCCCCCGGAACCGTCCCCCCGGTTCTCAGGCCCGGGTGCCCTGGTCGCTCACGAGCGTGCCGATCTTCTCACCCTTGACGGCACGGGCGATATTGCCGGCCGCAGTGAGCTCGAAGACAAGGATCGGCAGCCGGTTGTCACGGCAGAGCGTGATGGCGGTGGCGTCGGCGATCTTGAGATCGCGGGCGAGCACCTCGCTGTACTCCAGAGCGTCGAATTTCACCGCGTCGGGGTTGGTCTTGGGGTCGGAGTCGTAGACACCGTCCACACCGTTCTTGCCCATCAGCAGACCCTCGGCGTCGATCTCCAGGGCGCGCTGGGCGGCAGTGGTGTCGGTGGAGAAGTACGGCATGCCCATACCGGCACCGAAGATGACGACGCGGCCCTTCTCCAGGTGGCGCACGGCGCGCAGCGGGATGTACGGCTCCGCGACCTGGCCCATGGTGATGGCGGTCTGGACCCGGGAGTCGATGCCCTCCTTCTCCAGGAAGTCCTGGAGAGCGAGGCAGTTCATGACCGTGCCGAGCATGCCCATGTAGTCGGAGCGCGCCCGGTCCATGCCGCGCTGCTGGAGCTCGGCACCGCGGAAGAAGTTGCCGCCGCCGATGACGACCGCGATTTCGGCACCGCCCCGGACGACAGCCGCGATTTCCCGGGCGATGGCGTGTACGACGTCGGGGTCGACACCGAGACCCCCGCCGCCGGCGAACGCCTCGCCGGACAGCTTCAGCATGAAGCGCCCGGGCACCTTGCCGTCCTCGCGCTTGTGGTCACCTTTTGCGGCGTCCGCGCCCTTGTTCATGGAGTTTCTCCTCGTGCACATACGAAGAAGGCCATTGCCGGTGGGTCTGGTGTCCCTCAGCGGCAATGGCCTCCTCGTCAGATCTGCGGTCGTACGGCAGGTGTGCGGCCGTACGACTGCACTAGACCCTATCGGGGTCCACCGTTTTTCGCGGACGGACTCAGATGCCGACCTTGATGCGCGAGAAGCGCTTCAGGGTGACACCGGCCTCGTCCAGGACCTTCTGGACAGACTTCTTGTTGTCCTTGGCGAAGGCCTGCTCCACGACGACGACGTCCTTGAAGAAGCCGTTGACGCGACCCTCGACGATCTTCGGAAGGGCGGCCTCGGGCTTGCCCTCCTCGCGAGAGGTGGCCTCGGCGACCCGACGCTCGTTCTCGACCGTCTCGGCCGGGACCTCGTCGCGGTTGAGGTACTTCGGGGCGAAGGCGGCGATGTGCTGCGCAACGTCCTTGGCGACCTCGGCGTTCTCCTTGTCCAGCTCGACGAGCACGCCGACCTGCGGCGGGAGGTCGGGCATGGTGCGGTGCATGTACGCAGCCACGTAACCGCCGGTGAACTGCGCGAAGCGGTCCAGGACGATCTTCTCACCGAGGTTGGCGTTGGCCTCGTCGACGTACGCCTGGACGGTCTTGCCGGCCTCGATCTCGGAGGCGAGCAGCGCGGTCAGGTCGGCCGGCGAGGTCGCGGCGACGTGGGCGGCGAGCGCGTCGGCGACGGCGAGGAACTTCTCGCTCTTGGCGACGAAGTCCGTCTCGCACTTGAGCTCGAGCAGGACGCCGGAGGTCTTGTCCTCGGAGATGAGGGAGACAACGGCGCCGTTCTCGGCAGAACGGCCCTCGCGCTTGGCGACGCCCTTCTGACCCTTGATACGGAGGGCCTCGACGGCCTTGTCGACGCTGCCGTCGGCCTCGTCGAGCGCCTTCTTGCAGTCCATCATGCCGGCGCCGGTGAGCTCACGGAGCTTCTTGACGTCAGCGGCGGTGTAGTTCGCCATGAGTCTGTGTTTCTCTCTCGAAGTCTGAAAGATCTACGGGTGAACGGCGGGGGCGGTGCTTGTGGCACCGGCCCCCGCCGTCATTCAGCCGTGACGCAGTGGTCAGGCCTGCTCGGCGTCCGCGGCCGGAGCCTCGGCAGCGGCCGGAGCCTCAGCAGCGGCCTCGGCCTCGGCCGGCGTCTCGGCGGCGTCCGCGACCTTCTCGGTCTCGGCGGACGTCTGCACCTCGGCGTCGTCCTTCTTCTCGCCCTCGAGCAGGTCGCGCTCCCACTCGGCGAGCGGCTCGCCGGCAGCCTTCTCGCCCGGCTTCGAGTCGCCGGTCGCGGCACCGGAACGGGCGATGAGGCCCTCGGCGACGGCGTCGGCGATCACGCGGGTGAGCAGGGTGACGGAGCGGATCGCGTCGTCGTTGCCCGGGATCTTGTAGTCGACCTCGTCGGGGTCGCAGTTGGTGTCGAGGATCGCGACGACCGGGATGTGGAGCTTGCGCGCCTCACCGACGGCGATGTGCTCCTTCTTGGTGTCGACGATCCAGACGGCGCTGGGCACCTTCTGCATCTCGCGGATACCACCGAGGGTCTTCTCCAGCTTGGCCTTCTCGCGGGAGAGAACCAGGAGCTCCTTCTTGGTGAGGCCGGAGGCGGCCACGTCCTCGAAGTCGATCTGCTCGAGCTCCTTCAGACGCTGAAGGCGCTTGTAGACGGTGGAGAAGTTGGTGAGCATGCCACCGAGCCAACGCTGGTTGACGTACGGCATGCCGACGCGCGTCGCCTGCTCGGCGATGGCCTCCTGGGCCTGCTTCTTCGTACCCACGAACATGATGGAGCCGCCGTGCGCGACGGTCTCCTTGACGAACTCGTAGGCGCGGTCGATGTACGACAGCGACTGGAGCAGGTCGATGATGTAGATGCCGTTGCGCTCGGTGAAGATGAAGCGCTTCATCTTCGGGTTCCAGCGACGGGTCTGGTGACCGAAGTGGACGCCGCTTTCCAGCAGCTCCCGCATCGTGACGACGGCCATGGCCGTACTCCTTGAGGTGCTCGGTTGTCGCGACCGCAGGATTGCTGTCGCGCCTGACGCCCCGACGCGCCGTGCCACAAGGGACCGAGGAGCGCGGCCACCGTCCGCAGAGAGGGAGGTGGCGGGGCGTGCGAAGTCGACCCGGTGACCCGGATCGCCACAAGAAGTGTACGGGACCCATCGGGTGCCGGGTGACGGCGATGTCCACAACCGGCCGGTAGTCCACAGATCCGCTCCGTGATCCCCATGGATCCGCCGGGTGCGGGACGGTTCCGGTCATGCGATACACACCTGAACCGCCTGCTGCCCGACGCTGTGAGCCGGGCCGTCCCCGTCGGGCGCGGACCCTGCTCGCGGTGGTGGCCCTGGCCGTATTCACTCTGCTGTGCGGTGCGCACGCCGCCACCGCTGCCGATGGAGCCGGGCCCGGCGCCGAGCGCGTGTGGCCGCTCGAGGGGCGCCCTGCGGTCGTACGGGGGTGGGAACCGCCGGCCAGTGCCTACGGACGGGGGCACCGTGGCGTCGATCTCGCCGCCGGGGCCGGTGCGCCGGTGCGCGCCGCCGCCTCCGGCCGGGTCTCGTTCGCAGGGCGCGTCGCGGGGCGCGGGGTCGTCGCGATCGAGGTGGCGGGGACGGGTGATCCGCCGCTGCGCACGACTTACGAGCCGGTGCGCGCGCTGGTCGAGAAGGGCGAGGAGGCCGTCGCGGGGCAGGTGGTCGCGGTCCTGGAGGCCGGGCCGTTCCACTGTGCGTCCGGGTGCCTGCACTGGGGACTGCGGCGCGGTGACGCGTATCTGGACCCGCTGACCCTGCTGCCGCCGTCACTGCTTCGACGGGGCCCGTCCCGACTGCTGCCGGTCGTCGGCGTACCTGAACCGAGGCCGGACACGCCGGGCGCCATCGGATACGCGGCCCCTGCCGCGCTGCTCGCCACGGCGGCACTCCGGTCCGGGCGTCAGCCCCGGACGCCCCGCAGGATCATGGCGACAGCGGTGTCCGCGATCACGTCCGGCGTCTCCGCCACGCTCAGCTCGATACGGCGCACGGCGGCGTCCACCGAGCCCTGCAGCAGCATCGCCGCGAGCCTCGGCTGCTCGTGGCCGAGGTCGCCGAGCGCCTCGACGATCATGGCGATCAGCCCGCCGTGCGCGGCCCGGATCTTCTCGCGTGCGCCCGCGTCCAGCTCGCTCGCGGAGATGGCGACAACCGCCCGGTGCCGCCGGTCCCCGACCAGGTCGAGCTGGCGGCGCACATACGCCTCGATCTTTCCCTCAGGGGTCGCGGCCCGCTCCATGGCGTGCTCGACCTCGGCCGCCCAGACAGGGAAGTCGACGGCGCACAGCTCCTCGACGACGGCCGCGCGGGAGCGGAAGTACTCGTAGACGGAGGACCTGGCGAGGCCTGTGCGCTCGGCGAGAGCGGGGAAGGTCAACGCCTCCGTACCCCCCTCGGACAGCAGGGATCGGGCGGCGTCCAGGAGGGCGCCGCGCTGCATGGTCCGGTGCTCGGCCACGGAGGCCGCTCGAATCCTGGGCACGGCTCCACTGTACGGCGGCACCTGCGGGAGAGGGGGCCGGGCGGCACCGATTGCCGGCCGGGCACTGCCTCAGCGCCCGGCGTCGGCCAGTTTCGCGCGAAGCTGCAGCACCGATTTGGTGTGGATCTGGCTGACCCGGCTCTCGGTCACCCCGAGCACGTTGCCGATCTCGGCGAGCGTGAGGCCCTCGTAGTAGTAGAGGGTGACGACCGTCTTCTCGCGGTCCGGGAGTGTGTTGATCGCCCGGGCGAGCAGCCGTCTGAGCTCACGGCCCTCGGCGACCTCCACGGGATTGTCGGCGGCGGTGTCCTCCAGCGTGTCCATCAGGCTCAACCGGTCACCGCCCTCGCCGCCGACATGCAGGAGCTCCTCCAGCGCGACCACGTTCGCCAGCGACAACTGGCTGAAAACCGCGTGCAGTTCTTCCAGCGTGATACCCATCTCGGCGGCGACCTCCGGCTCGGAGGGAGTGCGCCGCAACTGCGCCTCCAGCGTGGCGTAGGCGCGCTCCACGGCCCGCGCCTTCTGCCGCACGGAGCGCGGGATCCAGTCCAGCGCCCGGAGTTCGTCGATCATCGCGCCACGGATGCGGGTGATTGCGTACGTCTCGAACTTGATGGCCCGTTCGATGTCGAACTTCTCGATCGCGTCGATCAGTCCGAAGACTCCCGAGGAGACGAAGTCCGCCTGCTCGACGTTGGACGGCAGTCCCACGCTCACCCGGCCCGCGACGTACTTCACCAACGGCGAGTAGTGCAGGATCAGCTGCTCCCGCAGCCGCTCGTCGCCCGTGGACTTGTACGAACGCCACAACTCGTCGAGCGAGGAAGGGGCAGGAGGGCGCACAGTGCCACGCGCAGCCGGTGGTACTGGCGCACGGTCAGACCCGGAGGTGTGCTGGGGCATGTGGTGCCTTGAGCCGTTCTGCTGTGGACTGCTGGGGGACTTGTGCCTGGGCCGGAATCCTTGTGAGCGTAGCGTGACTGAAGTGTTGCGGTGCGCGAAGGATAGAGGATCTGTGCCGGGCACTTCCGGACGAATGGACATGACTACGCTCCGGGACCATCACCGCGTGGGTCGGTCCCGGAGGCGTCGTTGAAGGATCCGCCGAGGTCATCGGCATCACCTTTTCACCCGAATGCTCCAGGTCAAGGACCGCCTCGCCGCGGGCCGCCCATGCGTGTCGGGCGCGGCGTCAACTGCCAGTCTTCGCCAACGCGTTCGACGAACCCCAGTGAGTGCAGTTCGTACAATCTGCCGAGTGCTTCGTCGGCGCTGGTACCGGCGGTGCGGGCGATGTCCCTTCCGCTGACGGAGCCGTGGGAGGGCAGGGCGTCGAGCACCCGGGCGGAGGCGGCATCCAACAGGTCCCTGGGAAGCACGGGGCCGCGCCGGGCCGGGGCGAGATCGCCGATCTCCCCCACCAGTTCGGCGACTTCCGCGGCGTCGGTGACCAGGACTCCCTCGCCCCTCAGGAGTTCGTGGACCCCGGCCGACAGACCGCTGGTGGCGGGACCCGGCACCCCCATGGTGAAGCGGCCCAGCCGTTGCGCACTGCGTGCGGTGACCAGGGAGCCGCTGCGGTACTCGGCCTCGACCACGACCGTGCCCCGGGTCAGCGCGGCAATCACCCGGTTCCGGAGGATGAATCTGCTGCGGGTCGGATGATCGGCCGGTGGCAGCTCTCCGATGACCAGCCCCTGTTCCGCCACACGTCCGATCAGCTCGGCATGCCCTCGGGGATAGGCGACGTCCACGCCGCAGGCCAGGACCGCCACGGTGGCCCCGCCGGCCGAGAGCGCGCCGCGATGGGCCGCCCCGTCCACCCCGAACGCGGCGCCCGACACCACCACCCAGCCCAGCTCCGCCAGCCCCGCCCCGAGGCTCGCCGCCATATGCGCCCCGTACGGGGTACAGGCCCGGGCGCCGACCACCGCGACCGAGCGCAGCGCCCAGAGCCGCAGATCGGGCCGCCCCCGAACCCAGAGGCCGGTCGGCCGGGAGTCTCCCAGGTCGTCGAGTTGGCTGGGCCACTCACGGTCGCCGGGGCAGACGAAGCGGCCGCCCACGGCGGCGACCGACGCCAGGTCCCGCTCGGGGTCGACGGCCTCGGCCCGTAGCCGGTAGCCGGCCAGCCGCTTCGGCGTCATGCCCCGAAGCTGTTCCGCGGTCCCGTCCCGGTCCGTGATCCGCCGTATCAGTTCGGCGGCGCCGACTTCGCGCAGCCAGCGGCCCCCGCGTTCGTCGCCCGGCTCGAGGACGCGGGTCAGGGCGGCCCGCGCCAGCCGCTCCCGGTCGCCCACCGCCGGTCGCGCCCACCCCGCTTCCCGGTTCCGCTCCCGGACGCCCGGCGCGCTGATGCCCCGTCTCTCCTCAAGGCCCTCCGGCGCCCTGATGCCCGGTCCGGCGTCGAGTCCGCCCGGCGTCATGAAGCCCGGTCCAGCACCGAGGCCCCGCGCGAAATCCCGGTCCGCAACTCCAGGGCCACCGCGATGTCGAACGCCTCCGGGCGATCGGCGCCGCGCAGGTCGGCGAGGGTCCATGCCACCCGCAGGACCCGGTCGAGTCCCCGCGCGGTGAGCAGTCCGCGCTCCATGTCCCGTTCCGCCTCCATGAGCGCCCCCGGAGCCGCGAGCAGCCTGGTCCGCAGCTCGTGGCCGGGGACCTCGCTGTTGGTGGTCCAGGGTGTGCCCGTGAGCCGGTCCGCAGCCCGCGACCTGGCCTCCCGCACCCGGGCGGCGACATCGGCCGTCGGCTCGCCCCGGCCGCCCCGCCCCATCAGGTCCTCACGGGTGACCGGAGCGACGACCACGCGCAGATCCACCCGGTCGAGCAGGGGCCCGGAGAGTCTCGCCTGATAGCGACGGACCGACGAGGGCGGGCATTCGCAGGCGGCGCCGGTGAGGGTGTGGCGTCCGCACGGGCACGGGTTGGCGGCCAGCACCATCAGGAAGCGGGCGGGCAGCCGCACCACGCCGGCACTGCGCGCCACCACCACATGCCCCGACTCCAGGGGCTGGCGCAGCGCGTCCAGGGCCCGCACGGAGAACTCCGGCGCCTCGTCCAGAAAGAGCACACCGCGGTGGGCCAGCGAGACCGCACCGGGCCGCGGCAGTCCATTGCCCCCGCCGACCAGCGACTGCATGGTCGCGGAGTGGTGCGGTGCGCAGTACGGCGCCCGGGAGACCAGCGGTTCGCCGGGCGGCAGGATGCCCGCCACCGAGTGCACCGCGGTCACTTCGAGGGATTCCTGCCTGGTCAGCGGGGGCAGGATCGCGGACAGCCGCTCGGCCAGTATGGTCTTGCCGGCGCCCGGCGGCCCGGAGAGCAGCAGATGGTGACCGCCCGCCGCGGCGACCTCCAGGGCCTTTCGCGGCGTCTCCTGGCCTGCGACGTCCGCCAGGTCCGGCCGGTGTCCGTCGCTCTGCGCGGAGCCCAGCGCCAGTCCGGTGCCGATGCCCGCGCCCGGCACCATCAGCCCCGCGAGCATGGTGTCGGGGCGCCCTTCCTCGCGCATCTCCGGCTCATCGGGCACCGGTTCGTCGCTGAGTACGGCGATCAGCTGCCGCAGGCTCCGTACCCCGAGGACCGACACCCCCGGCACCAGCGCCGCTTCGCCCGCGGTCTGTTCGGGCACGACGACCTTGCGGTACCCGGCCTCCGCCGCGGCGAGTACGGCGGGCAGCACTCCGCGCACGGGTCGCACCCGGCCGTCGAGCCCCAGCTCCCCGATCATCACGACATCCGCGATGGCCGCAGGGGCGATCCGCTCGGCCGCACCCAGCACGGCGCACGCCACGGCCAGGTCGAATCCGCTGCCGCCCTTGGGCACGGAGGCCGGGGAGAGCCCGACCGTGAGTTTCTTCTGCGGCCACTCCGCCCCGGAGTTGACCACCGCGGCCCTGACCCGGTCCCGGCTCTCCACCAGGCTCTTGTCCGGCAGCCCGACCAGGGTGAACGCCGCCACCCCGGGCTCCAGGTCCGCCTGGACCTCCACCACCACGCCGTCGACGCCGACCAGCGCCACCGAGCACGCCCGCGCGAACCCCATCAGGACACCCCCCGCGCGTGCTCGGCGACCGGCGCTCCGCGCCTCGGCACCACCACGCCGACCAGGTCGATCCGCACCCCGCCCGGCGGCGGGCCGCCGTTCCGGTCGAGCCAGATCTCGGCCAGCCGTCGCAGCCGGTCCGCCTTGACCGGCGTGACGGCCGCCATCGGATGCTCGAACGCCCCCGCCCTGCGGGTCTTGACCTCGCAGACGACCAACGCGTCGCCGTCCTTGGCGACGATGTCGATCTCACCGGCCCGACAGCGCCAGTTCCGTGCCAGTACGGCCATGCCGGCGTTGGTCAGCAGCCGCGCCGCCAGATCCTCGCCGTACCGCCCGAGTGCCCCCCGTGCGTTCATATCGGCACCACCTCCGGCACCGACTCTGACCTGTCCGACCCCGACCTGTGGATCTTGGTGGACAATTCGGCGACTGTGGATAACCCGGCCACCCGTGAGGGGGACCGACCGGAGGGGCGCCCTCGGCGGCTCAGCCGCCCGGCAGTTCGAGGTCGCTCTTGTTGAGCTCCTCGATGTTGACGTCCTTGAACGTCAGAACGCGTACCTGCTTGACGAATCGGGCGGGCCGGTACATGTCCCAGACCCAGGCATCCGCCATGGACACCTCGAAAAACACCTCACCCTGGACCGAGTGCACCTGCATCTCGTAGTCATTGGTGAGGTAGAAGCGCCGTTCGGTCTCGATCACATATTTGAACAGACCGACGACATCGCGGTACTCCCGGTAGAGCTTCAGCTCCATCTCGGTCTCGTACTTCTCGAGGTCCTCGGCGCTCATTGGCATGTTCCCCTTCAGCCGTGCGTCCACCTATTGTGCGCCAGGCACCGGCACCCCTGGACGCTTAGACGATTTCGGGGGCCAGAACCAGTGGCGTACGCGGCGGACCCTCTTCGAGCAGCGTGCGCAGCAGCTCGGCGAGTCTGGTCGGATACACCGTCTCACGCGCCACCGACAGTTCGGCGTAGGTCCACCACCTCAGACCCGCGACACTGCGCTGTTCCAGCCCGGTCAGCCCGCTCAGGTCCGTCGCGGTCTGCGTCGTACGTGCCAGGAAGTACCACTCGTCCTGGTCCCAGCGCCGCCCGTCGAACGGGAAGGAGCAGATCCGCTGCCAGAGCACCGGACCCAGCTCGACATCGGTGATCCCGGTCTCCTCGGCCAGCTCGCGCAGGGCCGCCTGCTCCCGGCTCTCGTCGCCCTCGAGACCACCGCCGGGGGTGAACCACCAGGTGCTCGTGGGGTCCTCCGGTTCATATCCGTGCATCAGCAGAATGCGGTCGTCGGCGTCCAGCAGGACCACCCGGGCCACCTTCCGCTTCTCAGTGGGCACCGGCAGGCACCCTTCGGTCCTGCCCGTTCCTCCTGCGTGCGGACCGCGCGGCGATAGGACCGTACGCGGTGCCTCCGAAGATGAGCACCACGCCCGCCACCACGGCCCCGATCTGAAGCTTCAGGGGGCCGGGGGCCGACACCCCGCCGGGGAGAGCGGCAAACGCCTGCGGTCGCTCGATCATGCCGTCCATCGGCCAGGCGATGGCGTCCACCCGGGCCTGCACGTCGCTGCGCGGCACCGACCCCTGTCCCGGGTCGTCCAGGTGGACC
Source organism: Streptomyces sp. NBC_00353 (assembly GCF_036108815.1). Taxonomy (NCBI): domain Bacteria; kingdom Bacillati; phylum Actinomycetota; class Actinomycetes; order Kitasatosporales; family Streptomycetaceae; genus Streptomyces; species Streptomyces sp. NBC_00353. Next base: position 3,592,408 of record NZ_CP107985.1, read on the forward strand.
CGGGAGTCCAGGGAGCCGCTGCGCTCGTCCCCGAGGAGGAAGAGCTGCCCCTTGGGCACTTCCGCCGTGAAGTTCTTCACCGAGGCGAGGCCCTCTGTCTGCAGATACGGTTCCTCGATGGGCTTGCCGTTGACGGTGAGCCGGCCGCTCTTCTCGCAGCAGGCGATCCTGTCGCCGCCGATTCCGACGACCCGCTTGACCATCGGCATGTTGTTGTCCCAGGCCGGGTCCGTGAAGACCACCACGTCACCCCGGCGCACCTCGCTGCCGTCCACACGCTCCGCGAGGACCCGGTCTCCCGCATTCACCGTCGGCGTCATCGACTCGGTCGGCACGATGTACGGCTTGTACACCAGCGCACCCCAGGCGAACCCGCCGAGGAAGAGCACAAGGCCGACAGCCACGGCCAGCCCCGACAGCATGCTGCCGAGCCGGCCGTGGCCGTCACCCGTACGTCCTGTTCCACTCATCCCAGCGTCCCCCACCTCGGAGATCGACAATCGCTGATCCGAGTCGGCACCCTACCCGGCGGTACGCCCGTTGGTCAGCCTCTTGCGGCGCCACAACACGAGGGGCAGCGCTCCGGCTACGCCGAGTGCTCCCGGCACCAGCCCCGTCGCCGCGTTGATCCCCGGCTGGTCGAATGTGCTCGGGATCGGCAGGGTCGCCCAGCGGTTGATCGGCCATGCGACCACGATGGCCCGGCCGACGACCTCGTCCGTGGAGACCGTGCCCTGACCGGGCAGCTCCTGGTGGTAGCGGGAGTCGAGGGAGTTCTGTCGGTGATCGCCCATCACCCAGATACGGCCCTCGGGCACCTTGATCGGGCCGAACGGCTCGTCATTGCAGGGGGTGTTGCCCGGGTAGATGAACGACGTCTCGTTCAGCGCCACGCCATTGACCGTGACCGGCCCGTTCTCCTTGCACTCCACCGTGTCGCCGCCGATCGCGATGACCCGCTTGATCAGGTCCTTCTCCTCGGCGGACGGCATCAGTCCGATGAAGCTGAGGAACTTCTGCGCCACATTCGGTGTCGGTGTCTGGGCGCTCTCCAGCCAGCCGCCCGGGTCGTGGAAGACCACGACCTCGCCCCGCTGAGGCTCCGAGCCGAACCACGGGGTCAGCTTGTCGACCAGCACCCGGTCGCCCCGCTGGAGCGTGTCCTGCATCGAGTCCGAGGGAATCGAGAACGCCTGCACCAGGAACGTCTTGATCAGCAGCGCCAGAATCAACGCGATGCCGATGAGCAGGGGCAGCTCCTTCCAGAAGGAGCGTGGGTTCCTCGGAGCCGTACCGCCGCTGTCCGGGGAGTCGCCGTCACTCTCCGTCCGGCCCGCCACCTCGGAGGATTCACCGTTCTCCGGATGCTCCGCCCGGTCCTCGGGTTCGTCGTGTCCGGATCGTGCGCCGACCGCCAAATCCCCCACATCCACTCCTCACTCCGTGCCACCGCCCGCGACCCATTCGGCGCAGGCCCACCACTCCCATAACGAGCGGGAGTTCCGCAGGGGTCGGGAGCCGGACCATTCCATTGAGGTCCTGGGACGACACACTATTCGACTGTCCGTACGCAGCCGCCGTCCCGGCGCGCGCGTCCGGCACCGAGGCAAATGTCTGCGGCTCCTCCAGTCTCCGCCAGTGGCCGAAGGGCCAGGCGATGACGACGGCCCGTCCCACGACCTCGTTCTCGGAGACCGTGCCGTGATCGGGCTCGTCCAGGTGGAAGCGCGAATCGGCGGAATTCGAGCGATGGTCACCCATGACGAAGATTCGGCCGGCCGGAACCTTTACCTCGAATTTGAGTGTGGAGGGCGGATTGCCCGGATGCAGATAGGGCTCATCGAGCGGGACACCGTTGACGGTGACCTTGCCGTCCTTGTCGCAGCACTTCACGGTGTCGCCGCCGACGGCGACCACACGCTTGATCAGATCCTGTTCGTCGTCGGACGGCAGCAGCCCTATGAAGGTCAGTCCTTCCTTCACCTGTTTGACGACAACGGGCGGATCCTTCTTGTCGACGTTCTCCTGCCGAAGCCAGCCGCCCGGATCCTTGAAGACGACGACATCGCCGCGCCGGGGCTTTGCACCGAACCAGGGCGTCAGCTTGTCGACGAGTACCCGGTCGCCGATCCGGATGGTCTGCTCCATCGATCCGGACGGAATCACGAAGGCCTGCACCAGGAAGGTCTTGAGAACGAGCGCGATGAGCAGCGCCACGGTGATCAGGAGGGGGATCTCCTTCACGGCCGACCTGCGCCGCCGCCGTTTCACCTTGCGGGCCAGCTTGCGGCGCTCCGCCCGGGTCGGCAGCGAGCGTGCGACCGTCGGCCTGCTGCCGGTCGGCAGCGGCGTGCCGGGGTCCGAGGCGCGGCTGCCGCGCCCGCGGTTACCCATGGGTCCCGTCCGGTATCCGTACGCCGTCGAAGGCACCGGTGTCCGGCAGCGGGCCCAGCCGGCCCAGCGGCCAGCCGATCCAGTCCACCCGGCCGATCGCCCGGTCGACCGGCACCATGCCGCCGCCGGGCTCGCCCAGATGGTCGCGGGAGTCGCGGGAGTTGCTGCGGTGGTCGCCCATCATCCACAGCGTGCCGTCGGGGACAACAATGTCGAACGCCGCCCTGGACGGGACGTCGCCCGGATACAGGTACTCCTCGTCCAGCGGCCGGCCGTTCACCTCGACCCTGCCCCGCTTGTCGCAGCAGACCACCCGGTCGCCACCCACGCCCACCACCCGCTTCACGAAGTCGGTCTCGGCGGGCTCCGCCAGCCCCAGGGATGCCGCCACGCCGTGCGCCAGCGCGGTGACGGGGTTCTCCTCGGGCTTCTCCTGCACGAAGGATCCGGTGCCGTCGAAGACCACCACATCGCCGCGCTGCGGTACGGAGCCGAAACGGTACGCCAGTTTGTTCACAAGCACCCGGTCCCCCACCTGCAGCGTGGACTCCATCGAGCCACTGGGGATCAGGAAGGGCTGCAGCACATAGGTGCTGAACAGCAGCAGGAAGACCGCGCAGCCGGCGCCGAGCGCCGCTGTCCGCCGCCACGACATCGTGGCGAACCGGTCCGGGATACGCGAAGAGCGCGACCTCTCCTCCGACCCTGCTTCGGGTGCGGAGGAGCGGTCGCGCTCCGTGGTCTTTGCTTCCGTGTCCATCGCAGCCAGAGCTTAACCGGCTGCGCTGTGGACCTGGGAGCTAGCTCACCTGTCGCGCTTCTCCTTGATCTTCGCGGCCTTGCCGCGCAGCTCACGGAGGAAGTACAGCTTCGCGCGGCGGACGTCACCGCGGGTGACGAGCTCGATCTTCTCGAAGATCGGGCTGTGCACCGGGAAGGTGCGCTCGACACCGACGCTGAAGGAGACCTTGCGGACCGTGAAGGTCTCGCTGACGCCAGAGCCCTGGCGGCGGATGACTACGCCCTTGAACTGCTGGATACGGGAGCGGTTGCCCTCGATCACTCGCACGTGGACGTTGACGGTGTCACCGGGGCGGAACGCCGGGACGTCCGTACGCAGGGAGGCGGCATTGACGCCATCGAGCAGGGAAGCCATGTTGTCTGCTTTCTTCGCCGATGCCACAGGTCATCGACGGGAGATCGTAAGGAATCAGGGTGCTGATCGCGTCGGGTGGGCGTCGTTCCCCCTGTGGCAGGGGCGCACACCGGACGTACAGCAGCGGCTTATTCTTCCATGCCTTCGGGCCTGCGCCAAAATCGGCCGCCGGGCTCCGGCGACCAGCCGAGGATGGAGAGGATCTCACGGTCCTTCTTGTCGAAGGCGCTCGCCTCGCAACGCTCGATGAGATCGGGCCGGTTGACCGCGGTACGGCGGAACGCCTCGTCCCGTCGCCAGCGTGCGATCTTCCCGTGGTGACCGCTGAGCAGGACGTCCGGGATGCCTCTGCCACGCCACTCGGGCGGCTTGGTGAAGACCGGGCCCTCCAGCAGGTTGGCCATGGCGCCGGGTGCGAAGGAGTCGTCGCGGTGCGACTCGACGTTGCCGAGCACACCGGGCAGCAGCCGGGCCACCGCCTCGGTGATGACCAGCACGGCAGCCTCCCCGCCGGCCAGCACATAGTCCCCGATGGAGACCTCGACGACCGGTATGCGGGTGGCGTACTCGTCCATCACCCGGCGGTCGATGCCCTCGTAGCGGGCCGGGGTGAAGATCAGCCACGGCCGCTCGGAGAGCTCCACGGCGAGCTCCTGGGTGAAGGGGCGGCCGCTGGGTGTGGGTACCACGAGCACCGGGGAGTGCGCCCCGGCCTCGTACCCGTCCGCCAGGGTCTCGTCCAGGGCGTCACCCCACGGCCCGGTCTTCATCACCATGCCGGGACCGCCGCCGTACGGCGTGTCGTCGACCGTGTTGTGCCGGTCGTACGTCCAGTCCCGGAGATCGTGCACGTGTACATCGAGGCGGCCCCGGGCGCGGGCCTTGCCGACGAGTGAGACGTTCAGCGGTTCCAGGTACTCGGGGAAGATCGTGACGACGTCGAGCCGCATCAGGCGTCGTTCCCCGGCTCGGAGGCCTCTTCGTCCCGCGAGGAGACGATCACTGCCTGGCTGTCGTCGATCAGGCCGGGCGGCGGGGTGATGACCGCGCGCTGCTCCTCCAGATCGATCTCGGTGACGATCTCCTCGACGAACGGGATCATCACCTCGCTGCCGTCCGGGCGCTCCACGATGAAGAGGTCCTGGGACGGCAGATGCGAGATCTCGGTGATCCGGCCGATCTCGGTGCCGTCGGCGAGGACCACATCGAGGTCGATGAGCTGGTGGTCGTAGAACTCCTCGGGGTCCTCCGGGAGCTCCGCCGGGTCGACGTCGGCGATCAGCAGGGTGTTCCGGAGGGCCTCGGCCGCCGTACGGTCGCGTACGCCTTCGAAACGCAGCAGCAGCCTGCCGCTGTGCACCCGTCCGGTCTCGATGGTCAGCGGCCCGTTCGCTGCCGGGTCGGTGGCCAGGCGGGCCCCGGGGCCGAGCCTCAGCTCCGGCTCGTCCGTACGCACCTCGACGGTGACCTCGCCCTTGATGCCGTGGGCGCGGCCGATCCGCGCAACTACCAGCTGCACCTTGTGTCTCTCCTGTCATACGACGACGGGCCGGGGCGGGCGCATGGCCCTCCCCGGCCCGTGCCGGTGTTCAACTCTGTCAGCGAACCTGGTCCACATCGACGAGGTCGACGCGGATGCCACGGCCGCCGATGGCGCCCACGACGGTTCGCAGCGCGCGTGCGGTGCGGCCGTTGCGGCCGATCACCTTGCCGAGGTCATCGGGATGGACCCGGACCTCGAGCACACGACCACGGCGCAGGTTGCGCGAGGCGACCTGCACATCGTCGGGGTTGTCGACGATGCCCTTCACGAGGTGCTCGAGAGCCTCCTCGAGCATGCTCAGGCCTCGGTCGACTCGGCGGGCGCGGCAGCGTCAGCCGCCTCGTCCGCCTTCTTGTCGGCCTTCTTCGCCTTCTGCGTGATGGCCTCGCCCTTGGACTCCTCGCCGGTGTCCTTGGCCAGGGCCTCGAACAGGGCGCGCTTGTCGGCCTTGGGCTCCGGCTGCAGCAGCGGCGCGGGGGCGGGGAGACCCTTGTGGGCCTGCCAGTCACCGGTGAGCTTCAGGATCGCGAGAACCGGCTCGGTCGGCTGGGCGCCGACGGACAGCCAGTACTGCGCACGCTCCGAGTTGACCTCGATGCGCGAGGGGTTCTGCACCGGGTGGTACAGGCCGATCTCCTCGATGGCCCGGCCGTCACGGCGGGTACGGGAGTCGGCGACGACGATGCGGTAGTGAGGCGAACGGATCTTGCCCAGACGCTTCAGCTTGATCTTGACTGCCACGGAAGTGGTGTCTCCTGGTCTATGACGTGGTTGGGCACAACGAAGATGCCACGTGGGGTTGCGGTACTCGGGTGCCCGATGGACGCGTCAGCCGGAGGCGAGAGGGTTCCTGTGCGGCTGTCGAGTACAGCTAGCCATTGTGCCACACCACATCGGGTCACCCCACCGCGACCGCCGCTTCCGGGATGCGGAAGGGCTTTCCGCAGCCACCGCAGACGATCGGCGCCTGGGCGAGGACCGACGGAACGACCCGGACGTTGCGTCCGCAGTCGCAGACGGCCTTGACGCGCACGCCGCCTCCGGAGGAGCCGTGCCGGGCGGCCGGCCCGCGGAAGGAGCGTTTGGTGTCGGCGGCGGTGGCGACCGTGTGCGCCTTGAGGGCGCGTTGCAGTCGCTCGATCGTCGGGCGGTAACGGCGCTTGGCCTCGGGGTTGAGCGTGACCAGCGAGAAGCCACTGCTGGGGTGGGGCTCCTCGGCATGGTCGAGACCCAACTCCTCGGCGATCGCGAGGAATCGTCTGTTGTGGTAGCGGCCGGCGCGGGAGGTGTCACGGACACCTCGGGCGGCGGCGATGCCATGGACTGCCTCGTGCAGCAGTCGCTCGAAGGAGAGCTCGGCGCCACAGGCGGACGAGGACTCTCCGATCAGGGACTCGGGCGCGGCAAGATCGGGCAGCTCGGGGTGGTACCGCTGAATGTCGGCCCACGCCTGTGCCAGCTCTGCGGCAAGTACAGGTGGTGTCGTGCTCACGTCGTGACAACGAGCCTGAGTGCCCCGGTGTTCCGATTCCGGGCCATCCCAAATATTTTGCACGTACCAGTCAGTTGCCATTCATGCGTCGTGACGAGGGCAGGTGCGCTGATCTGCGGAGAACTCTCACAGCTCGCACGAAGCCGGTACGTAGTGACGCGTACGCCGTGACGCGTACGCCCCGGCGCGCGGACAGCGCCTGCGCGCCGGGTCCGGACGGTTCCGGGGACACCGTCGGGCGTCAGTAGGCGCGGGCCACGACGGCGACAGTACCCGGGGCGTCGTCGGACTGCGGAACCGACCCGTCCTCGGCCACCAGACACCGTACCGAGGCGCCATGCTCCCCGAGCCGGGCCTCCCCTGCCGGGCCGAGGACGTCCCACGGAATGCAGGCCCAGCCGCCCGCGGCCGCTGCTTCTGCGGCCTCCTCGACGGTGGCCACCTCGCTGGTGCGGGAGGTGCGGCGGGCCCGGGACTCACGCAGCAGGGTCGCCTGGTCCTCCTCCAGAACGGCCGGCAGCAGGGCCGCCAGCGCCTCGATCGGGACCGGTTGCTTCCCGCCGGGGATGCGGCGGGCCAGCATCGCCGTGCCGTTCTCCAGATCGCGCGGGCCGACCTCGATCCGTACGGGTACGCCCTTCAGCTCCCAGTCGACCGCGCGCCGGCCGAACGGGGTGTCCGTGCGGTCGTCGACGTGGACCCTGATCCCGGCGGCGCGCAGCCGGTCGCCGATGGAGCGGACCGCGGCGAGTACCGCCTCGTCCCCCTTGATCGCGAGGACGACCGCCTGGACGGCGGCCAGCCGCGGCGGGACGCGGAGCCCCTGGTCGTCGCCGTGCGACATGATCAGGCCGCCGACCATCCGGGTCGAGGTGCCCCAGGAGGTCTGCCAGACCAGCTCCTGCCTGCCCTCCTTCGACAGGTACTCGGTGTGGAAGGCCTTGGCGAAATTGGTGCCGAGCTCATGGCTCGTACCCATCTGCAGGGCCTTGCCGTCGCCCATCATCGCTTCGAGGGTGAGCGTGTTGACGGCGCCCGCGAACCGCTCGCTCGGGGTCTTGCGGCCGAGCACCACATCGATGCCGAGGACCTCGGTCATGAAGTCCGCGTAGACGTCCCGGTGGATGCGGGCGGCGTACTCCCGGGCGTCCTCGAACGTGGCGTGGGCGGTGTGGCCCTCCTGCCAGAGGAACTCCGTCGTACGGAGAAAGACCCGCGGGCGCATCTCCCAGCGGACGACGTTGGCCCACTGGTTGATCAGGAGGGGCAGATCCCGGTAGCTCTGGACCCATTTCGAGAAGTACTCATTGATGATCGTTTCGGACGTCGGCCGCACCACCACGGGCTCTTCGAGGTCCTTGCCGCCGCCGTGGGTGACGATGGCGAGCTCGGGTGCGAAGCCCTCGACGTGCTCCGCTTCGCGTGTCAGGTAAGACTGGGGGATGAAGAGTGGGAAGTAGGCGTTCTGGGCGCCCGCATCCTTGATGCGGGCATCCATCTCCTGCTGCATCCGCTCCCACAGGCCGTATCCGTACGGTCGGATGACCATGGTGCCGCGCACCGGACCGTTGTCCGCGAGTTCGGCCTTGTTGATCAGATCCTGGTACCAGCGGGGAAAGTCCTCGGCCTGGGGTGTGAGAACGGGTGCCTTTGCCATGGCGCGCATCGTACGGCGACATCTCGCTCCGCACGGAGTGACGGGACCGGCCTTCGTGGCCGGTATCCGGGGGCGCACGACGTGTCCCCCGGGGCGCACGACCGTAGCGCGCAACCATTGCCCTCCGACCCCTGGACGAAGCCGCGGATGCGGAGTTCTCTGACTTACGGGGGAGTGCGGGCGCGCAGACACACGGGGGCCGTCCACTCGGGTACGACCGATTTCTCGGCGGATTGGGGCGCTTTCATGACACCAACGCTCGTCCGGCACCACAGGCAGGCGGATGCATCCGCCCCGGTGGACCCCGGAACCCGTGCCCGTGACTGGGCCGAGATCCAGGAGCGCATGCTCGCACCGCTGTACGAAGCGGTGTACGAGCGGCTCGAAATCGGAGCCGGTACGCGGATGCTCTCCCTCGGCTGCGGCTCCGGGCTCGCGCTGCTGATGGCCGCCGCCCGTGCGGCGCACGTCACCGGCGTCGACACCGACCGTGAACGTCTTGCTCTGGCCCGCGAACGGCTGCTGCCCGATCCCGGACCCGAGCGGGCCGGGGACGGCCTGCCGGTGCTCCTCGACGGTGATCCGTCCGTCGCCGCCCGGCCCGAAGGCCCCCCGTACAACCTGCTCACCGTGTTCACCCCGATCGGCTGCTCGGCGGGCGACTCCGAAGGACTGAAGCCGGAGCTGGAGACCGCTGTTCCGCTGGTCGCGCGGGGCAGCTCGGTGGTGCTGACCGGATGGGGTCCGCCCGAGCGGTGTGCCACTGCGGCGGTGCTGCGGGTGGCGACGCGGCTCGGTGACGAGGTGCGTGCGCCCCGCGCGGGAGGCTGGCGCCCGGCGCGCCGGGACGATCTGGAGGAGGTCGCGTTCCGGGTCGGGCTCAATCCGAACGGCTCGGGACGGGTGGCATGCCCGTTCGGGTACGCGGACATGGGCAGCGCGGTGCGCGGGCTGCTGTCGACCCGGCTGTTCGACGCGGCGGTACGGGCGACGGACCGGTCCCAGGTGGAGAAGGAGGTCGCGGAGGCACTGCATCCGCACCGGCGCCGGGACGGCACGGTCTGGATGCCGAATGTCTTCCGCTATCTCGTCTGCACCACTCCCTAGCAGCGCGCTCCACCCCCGGAAGGGTGTTCCGCAGAAGGCGTTCCGTGCCCGGCCGGGCGGCTCTCAGTGCTTGGCCAGGCGCGCGACGCCCGCCGCCCGGTAGGCCGCCTCCTCGTCCAGCGTCTCGTTCTGCAGCAGCGCGGAAGCCAGCGCATCGAGCTTCTCCCGGTGCTCGCGCAGCAGCTGCTGCGCCTCGATGTAGCACTCATCGACGATGCGCCGCATCTCGTGGTCCACCACGTCCAGCGTGGCGGGCGCCGCCGAGAGTCCGTACGCCTGCTGGGCGTCGCCCGGGATCGCCGTCAGCCTGCCGACTCTTTCGCTCATCCCCCAGCGCCCGACCATTCCACGCGCCAGGCTGGTGACCTGCTCCAGGTCGCTCTCCGAGCCCGTGGTGACCACTCCGTAGACCAGCTGTTCCGCGGCCATGCCACCGAGGGCGCCGATGATGCGGCCGCGCAGATAGTCCTCGGTGTACGCGTACTTGTCGGCCTCCGGCGTCGAGAGGGTGACGCCGAGAGCCCGGCCGCGCGGCACGATGGTGACCTTGCGGACCGGATCGGCGCCGGGCTGGAGCATCCCGAGGAGGGCGTGGCCGCTCTCGTGGTACGCGGTCCTGCGGCGCTCCTCCTCCGGCATGACCAGCGGTCGTTCGGCTCCGAGCTGGACCTTCTCCAGGGCGTCCGACAGGTCGGTCTGGTTGACCTCGGACTTTTTGCGCTTGACGGCGAGCAGGGCGGCCTCGTTGGCGAGGTTGGCGAGGTCCGCACCGGTCATGCCGGGGGTCGTGCGGGCCACCTGGCCGAGGCTCACGTCCTCGGAGAGCGGGATCTGCCGGGTGTGGATCTTCAAGATCGCCTCCCGGCCGCCCCGGTCCGGTGGACTCACCTGGACGATCCGGTCGAAGCGGCCGGGCCTGGTGAGCGCCGGGTCGAGGACATCGGCCCGGTTGGTCGCGGCGAGGACGACGACGCCTTCCGATCCGGAGAAGCCGTCCATCTCGGTGAGGATCTGGTTCAGCGTCTGTTCGCGCTCGTCGTGGCCGCCCATGCCGGAGCCGCCGCCGCGAGCCCGGCCGATGGTGTCGATCTCGTCGATGAAGACGATGGCGGGGGCGACCTTGCGGGCCTCGGCGAAGAGTTCCCGTACCCGGCTCGCGCCGACGCCGACGATCATCTCGATGAACTCGGAGGCGGAGGCGGAGAAGAACGGCACCCCGGCCTCGCCCGCGACGGCCCTTGCGAGCAGCGTCTTGCCGGTGCCGGGCGGGCCCGCGAGCAGCACTCCCCCGGGCATCCGGGCGCCCATCTTCCGGTACTCCTGCGGGTTCTTCAGGAAGTCGACGACATCGTTGAGTTCGCCCTCGACCTCGTCGATCCCGGCCACGTCCTCGAAAGTGGTGCGCTTGGCGCCCTCCAGTTCGACCGGTCTGGGCGGGGCCTTGCGCCCCAGTGCGCCGACGCCGCCGAGCCCGCCGGACATCCGGCGGGCGATGAAGACCCAGAGCAGGACGAGCAGCAGGATCGGGGCCAGGGAGATCAGCAGGTTGGCGAGGAAGCTGCGCTGCTGGACGACCGGTTCCGCGGTGACGGCGACATCGTCCTTGATCAGCTCGGCCCAGAGGTTGTCGTCGGCGAACGCGGGCCGCTGGGTGACGAACTTGGTGTACGTCTTGTCGCTGCCGGGGACCTTCGCCTCCTTCCTCAGCTGCCCCTGGATGGCGTCGCCCTTGGAGTAGATCTTGGAGACGTTGCCCGCCGTGACCTGCTTGGTGAACTCCGTGTAGGCGATGGTCGGCTCGTTCCTGCCGTTGAAGAAGGAGAGCACCAGATTGGTGATCAGATAGACGGCCAGCGCGGTCAGCAGCAGTCCGCCCCAGCCGCCAGGCATCTTCCGACGCGGCGGAGGGGGCGGTGGGGCGCCCTCGGAGCGCCACGGCTGGTCGGTCCGATCGCGTGGCGGTACAGGACTGGTCACGCGCGCTCCTCTGCCGACGACCTTGAGGCGACATTAAGCACCAGAGCCTCCGGGGGCCCGTCCGGTGGGCCCATGGGGGGACATCGGCGCGCGGACGCGTGAAGCCCGGGCAATATCCGGAACCCTGTTCGGGGCCGGCCAACGGGACGACGCTGTGGCCTGGGCGGCACACGGCCTGAGCAGGCGGGGCGCACACGAAAGGGGCGCCCGCCGGGAAGGCGGGCGCCCCTTTCGCACATGGGCCGAGAGCGTCAGCCCATGAACTTCTTGAACTCGTCCGGCAGCTCGAAGTTCTTGTCCTCCTGGGCCGGCAGACCGAACGCGCCGCCCTGCGCCGCCGCCTGCTCGCGGCGGGCCGCCTCAGCCTGCTCCTCGGCCTTGCGCTTCATCGGGTTGCCGCTCTTGCGCTTGCCCTTGGCCTGCTTGATCTGCTTCTTCTGGCGACCGGGACCGCCGCCCATGCCGGGCATCCCCGGCATGCCCGGCATGCCGCCGCCCTGCGCCATCTTCGACATCATCTTGCGCGCCTCGAAGAACCGCTCCACCAGGTTCTTCACGGCGGACACCTCGACACCCGAACCCTTGGCGATACGGGCCCGGCGCGAGCCGTTGATGATCGTCGGTTCCTGACGCTCGTGCGGCGTCATCGACTTGATGATCGCGGCGGTACGGTCCACGTCCCGCTCGTCGATGCTGTTGATCTGGTCCTTGATCTGCCCCATGCCGGGCAGCATCCCGAGCAGCTTGGAGATGGAGCCCATCTTCCTGACCTGCTCCATCTGCGCCAGGAAGTCGTCGAGCGTGAAGTCCTTGCCCTTGCTGGACGCCAGCTTGGAGGCCATTTTGGCGGCCTCTTCCTGGGTGAAGGTCTTCTCCGCCTGCTCGATCAGGGTGAGCAGGTCACCCATGTCGAGGATGCGCGACGCCATGCGGTCGGGGTGGAAGGCGTCGAAGTCCTCGAGCTTCTCACCGTTCGACGCGAACATGATCTGCTTGCCCGTGACATGGGCGATCGACAGGGCGGCACCACCGCGGGCGTCACCGTCGAGCTTGGAGAGCACCACGCCGTCGAAGCCGACACCGTCGCGGAAGGCCTCGGCGGTGTTGACCGCGTCCTGGCCGATCATCGCGTCGACGACGAAGAGGATCTCGTCGGGGCTGACGGCGTCGCGGATGTCCGCGGCCTGCTGCATCAGCTCCTGGTCGATACCGAGGCGGCCCGCGGTGTCGACGATCACCACGTCGAACTGCTTGGAGCGGGCGTGCTCGATGGAGTCCTTGGCGACCTGGACCGGGTCACCGACGCCGTTGCCCGGCTGCGGGGCGTACACCGCGACACCGGCGCGGTCGGCGACGACGCTCAGCTGGTTGACGGCGTTGGGGCGCTGGAGGTCACAGGCGACGAGCAGCGGCGAGTGGCCCTGCCCCTTGAGCCAGACACCGAGCTTTCCGGCCAGGGTGGTCTTACCGGCACCCTGCAGACCGGCGAGCATGATCACGGTGGGCGGGTTCTTGGCGAACCGCACCCGCCGGGTCTCACCGCCGAGGATGCCGACGAGCTCCTCGTTGACGATCTTGACGACCTGCTGGGCAGGGTTCAGCGCCTGGGAGACCTCGACGCCGCGCGCCCGCTCCTTGACATTGGCGATGAAGGCGCGGACCACGGGAAGCGCGACATCGGCCTCGAGCAGGGCGATACGGATCTCGCGTGCCGTGGCGTCGATGTCCGCCTCGGACAAGCGGCCCTTGCCCCGGAGGTTCTTGAAAGTCGCGGCAAGGCGGTCGGAGAGAGTATCGAACACGGCGCTCGTCGGTCCTCAGGGTCGGGGTCGGGTGCAGGTCAGTCGTCCCCCAGGGTATCCGGACGCCGGGAAACGCAAAGCCCTCGCCCGCATACTCGTGACGGACGAGGGCCTCTTCACGTGATCGCGGAAGCTCAGCTCAGGGCCCGCTGCACCTCTCCGGCCAGCTCGGCGGCCCGTACATCGGCCAACGGCTCGCCGTCCGCCCCTGTGACATAGAACGCGTCCACCGCGTTCGCCCCCAGCGTCGACACATGCGCGCTGCGCACCCGTACCGCGCTCTGCTCCAGCGCCCGGCCGATCCGGTGCAGCAGCCCCGGAGCGTCCTGGGCCCTCACCTCGATCACCGTCGCCAGCCGGGAACCGGCCGGTGCGACCGTCACCCGGGGCGGCGGGGCCTTCACCCCGCGGCGCCGCGGATAGGCGGCTTCGCGTTCGGCGAGGCGGGCCTGGATGTCGAGGGAGCCGTCCAGGGCGCGTACGAGATCGGCGCGGAGCCGGGTGGCCTGTGGCAGGGAGCCGTATTCGGCCGCCACCCGCCAGCTGAGCAGCAGGACGTCGACGCACTCGCCGAGCTCGGTGGGGAGCTCGACGGCCCGCAGGTCGGCGGCGCGGACGGTGAGGCGGTGCAGGGCGAGTACTCCGGCGGCGGCGGGCAGGACACCGGGGCGGTCGGGGACGGCGATGAGGAGTTCGACACCGACGGGTTCCGGTTCGCCGTCCCCGTTCGCGGGTTCGGCCTGGGCGTGCAGGGCGAGGACGGGTTCGCCGGTGCGCAGTGCCTCGATGGCGAGGCGTTCCTGCTCGGCGCTGGGTTCGGCCGGTTCGGGTTCGTCCGGGGCCTCGCCCGCGAGGACGGCGGCGACGCGCTTGACCAGGTCGGTCACGAGGGAGGCGCGCCAGGTGGACCAGGCGGCGGGCCCGGTGGCCAGCGCGTCGGCCTCGGTGAGGGCGTGCAGGAGTTCCAGCGTGGACGTGGTCCCGACGGCGGTGGCGACGGACCGGACGGTCGCCGGGTCGTCGAGGTCGCGGCGGGTGGCGGTCTCGACGAGCAGCAGATGGTGACGTACGAGGGTGGCGATGACGCCCACGTCGTGCTGGTCGAAGCCGATCCGGGCGGCGACGTCGCGGGCGATGACTTCTCCGGCGACGGAGTGGTCGCCGGGCCAGCCCTTGCCGATGTCGTGCAGCAGGGCGGCGACGAGGAGGAGGTCGGGGCGGCCGACGCGGCGGGTGAGGGAGGAGGCCCGGACGGCTGCCTCGACGAGGTGGCGGTCGACGGTCCAGGTGTGCACGGGGTTGCGCTGGGGCCGGCAGTGGACGCGTTCCCAGTCGGGCAGCAGCCGGGTGATCAGCCCTTCGGCTTCGAGGGCTTCCCAGACGGGCACGGTGGCCTCGCCCGCGCCGAGCAGGGTGACGAGTTCCTCACGGGCCTCGGCGGGCCAGGGCACGGGCAGTGGGCGCGCGGCGGTGGCGAGGTGGCGTACGACATGCCGGGAGATCGGCAGTTCGGACTGGGCGGCCGCGGCGGCCGCGCGCAGCACGAGCACCGGGTCGCGTTCGGGGCGGGCGGTGCGGGCGAGGACGACTTCGCCGTCGGCCTCGACGACGCCGTCGGCGAGCGGGGTGCGCTCCGGGGAGGCCGCCTTGCCACCGCCCAGCATGGCGCGCAGCCGGGGGCGCACGGACCGGGCGCGGAGCACGCGGTTGACCTCGCGCCAGGTGACGTCGGTGGCGTACGAGACGGTGCGCGCGGCCTCGTACACCTGGCGCAGCAGTGCGTCGGCGTCGAGGAGGCCGAGCGCGGTGGCGACCTGGTCCTGTTCCTGGAGGGCGAGGCGGTCGGTGGCACGGCCGGTGGTCAGGTGCAGGGCGTCGCGGGCGTCGAGGAGTACGCGGCGGGCCTCGGCGAGGCCTTCGCGGGGCGCGTCGGCGACCCAGGAGGCGGCGACGGCGCGCAGGGCGGTGGCGTCGCGCAGTCCGCCGCGGGCCTCCTTGAGGTCGGGTTCGAGGAGGAACTGGAGCTCGCCCTGGCGTTCGGCCCGTTCGCGGCAGAGTTCGTCGAGGGCCGGGAGGCGTTTGGGGGCGAGGTTGCGCCAGTCGGCGAGGATCGTGGTGCGCATCGCGGCGACCAGGCCGAGGTCTCCGGCGACGGGCCGGGCGTCGAGCAGTCCGAGCTGCACCTTGAGGTCCTCGCCCGCCGTCTTCCTGGCTTCGGCGGGGGTCCGTACGGAGTGGTCGAGCGCGAGGCCGAGGTCCCAGACGGGGTACCAGATGCGGTCGGCGAGGGAGGCGATGGCGCCCGCGTCGGCGTTGCCGTCGTGCAGCAGCAGGAGGTCGAGGTCGCTGCGCGGGGAGAGTTCGCCGCGGCCGTAGCCGCCGACGGCGACCAGGGCTGCGCCGCGGACGCCGGTCGCCTCTGCGGCGGTGGCGAACAGGGCGGTCAGCCAGTCGTCGGTGAGGGAGGCGAGGGCCGCACGGCGCGGCGGCCCGGACTGCGCCTTCTCCTGGAGGAGGCGCAGTCGGGCCGCCGCGTAGCCGCTGGGTCCCGAGTCTTCGGAATCGGTGGTCACTTCAGTGCTCGTCACCCAGCTGCCTTTCAGTTTGCGAGACCGTCGGTCAGAGTGCGTCCGGGCCGCGTTCACCCGTGCGGACCCGTACGGCTGTCTCGACGGGGACGCTCCAGACCTTGCCGTCTCCGATCTTGCCGGTTCGGGCGGCCTTCACCACGACATCGACGAGCTGTTCGGCGTCCTCGTCCTCGACCAGTACCTCGATACGGATCTTGGGGACGAGGTCGACGGTGTACTCGGCGCCCCGGTAGACCTCGGTGTGGCCGCGCTGGCGACCGTATCCGCTGGCCTCCGTGACCGTGAGGCCCTGGACGCCGAAGGCCTGCAGGGCCTCCTTGATCTCGTCGAGCCGGTGCGGCTTCACGACCGCCGTGATGAGCTTCATGCGTCCACCTTCTTGGTCTGCGCTGCTGCCGTCGAGTCCGATACCGGTGCGGAGCCCGTGGTGCGCGGGGCCGCACCGCCGCCGGCGCCGCTGAAGTCGTACGCGGTCTCGGCGTGTTCGACCTGGTCGATGCCGGAGATCTCGTCGTCCTCGTCGACCCGCATGCCGATCGTCTTGTCGAGGAGGAAGGCGAGGACCGCGGAGACGACCAGAGAGTACGCGAGGACCGCGAAGACACCGACGGCCTGCTTGCCGAGCTGGTCGAGACCGCCGCCGTAGAAGAGGCCCTTGGCGTCGGACTGGACGCCGCCGGTGGCGAAGAAGCCGATGAGCAGGGAGCCCGCGACACCGCCGACGAGGTGGACGCCGACGACATCGAGGGAGTCGTCGTAGCCGAACTTGTACTTGAGGCCGACCGCCATGGCGCAGAGCACACCGGCGATGGCACCGACGGCGATGGCGCCGAGCGGGCTGATCGCGCCGCCGGACGGGGTGATGGCGACGAGGCCCGCGACCGCGCCGGAGGCGGCGCCGAGGGTGGTGAAGGAGCCGTGGCGGAGCTTCTCGTATCCGAGCCACGCGAGCATCGCGGCGGCGGTGGCGACCTGCGTGTTGACGAACATCACCGCGCCGACGCCGTCGTCGTTGCCGAGCCACGAGCCGGCGTTGAAGCCGAACCAGCCGAACCACAGGAGACCGGCGCCGAGCATGACGAGCGGCAGGCTGTGCGGCCGCATCGGGTCCTTCTTGAAGCCGACCCGCTTGCCGATGACGAGGATCACGCCGAGGGCTGCCGCACCGGCGTTGATGTGGACGGCCGTACCACCGGCGAAGTCGATGACACCGAGCTCGAAGAGCCAGCCGCCGGCGCCCCAGACCCAGTGCGCGACCGGGAAGTAGACGACGGTCACCCACAGGGTGACGAACAGCGCCCAGGAGGTGAACTTGACCCGGTCGGCGAGGGCACCGCTGATCAGGGCCGGAGTGATGATCGCGAACATCAGCTGGAAGACGGCGAAGACATAGACCGGGATCGTGTAGCCGTCCCAGAGCTGGGTGATACCGATCCCGCTGAGGCCTGCGAAGTCCGAGCTCCAGCCGATGAACGAGCCGATGTCGGTGCCGAAGGCGAGACTGAATCCGTACAGCACCCACAGGATCGTGACGATCCCGAGGCTGATGAAGCTCATCATCAGCATGTTGAGGGTGCTCTTGACGCGGACCATGCCTCCGTAGAAGAAGGCCAGACCCGGAGTCATGATCATCACCAGGGCCGAGCAGATGAGCATGAACCCGGTGTTGGCGGCAGACAGCGTCGGGGCGTCTGCGGCTAGCGTCGTGATGCCTGGGGGCATCGGCGTCTCCTCGTCGTCGGTGCGGCCGCGTGCGGGCAAAACCTGCGGGACCACTTGCGGGACCACTGTGGAAAAGGTGCGGGCCGGTTATGCGCCATGAGGTTCGCCCAGCGCGGTTTCCGCCGATGCCGCACGATGTTTCGCCGCAGTGACGAAGAGGTGTGTCGTGTTACGTCCCCATGAATCGTGAGTGGCGTATCCGGGGCCGGGCCTACCCTGCGGCCGGGGCCGCATACGGTGCGGTTACGACTCTGGAGTACGGGAACGGGAACGCGAACCGGCCACGCCGATCACCCACTGACCTGGCAAGGGGGAGCCGAAATCGGTCTGTGCGGGGTGCTCGTCGTGGCCGGAGTGCTGGGTGCCCGGGTCAGATCGCCTCAGCGGTCTCGGGCAGCTGCTCGGTGAGCAGATCGGTGAGCCTGGCGACCTCGGGAATGTCTCCGAAGTCCCTGGCAGCGGTGTCGACGGTCTTGCGCAGCCGGGTGTTGACGCGCTCGGAGCGGACCTTCTTGGCGACCCGCAAGGCCTTTTCGGCCAGCAGGGTGGACTGTTCGGGTTCGCGCTTGAGGAGGTGCACCGTGGCGAGGCCGACCAGGTTAAGTGCGTACGACCGCTGGTGCTCGTCGTCCTCGCCGAAGAGCTCGACGGCCTTCTCCATGATCGGCTCGGCGAGCGAGGCGTACGTGGGGCTGCGGCCGGCGACATAAGCCAGGTCACGGTACGAGTGGGAATTCTCGCCGTTGAGTTCGGCCTCGGAGAAGAAGCGGATCCAGTCGGGCTCGGGCTCGCCGTCGATCCCGGCGTCGAGGAAGGTGTCCTCGGCCATCCGGACGGCTCGCTTGCACTTGCTGGGCTGGCCCATGTTGGCGTAGGCGCGGGCCTCCATCGCATACAGCATGGCCTGGGTGCGCGGGGTGGCGCAGTCCCGGCTGCCGTACTGGGCCAGATGGATGAGTTCGAGGGCGTCGTCGGGCCGTCCCAGGTGGATCATCTGGCGGCTCATGCTGGACAGGACGTAACTGCCCAGCGGTTTGTCGCCGGCCTCCTTGGCGGCGTGCAGCGCGAGGACGAAATACTTCTGGGCGGTGGGCTGGAGGCCGACGTCATAGCTCATCCAGCCCGCCAGTTCGGCGAGTTCGGCCGCGCACCGGAAGAGCCGCTTGGCGGTGGCCGCGGGCTGTGGTTCCTGCAACAGGTCGGTGACCTCGTGGAGCTGGCCCACGACGGCCTTGCGTCGCAGGCCACCGCCGCACTGGGCGTCCCACTGGCGGAACATCACAGTGGTGGACTCCAGCAGGTCGAGTTCGGGGCTCGAGAGGCGGGAGGGGCGCCGGTCCGCCGCGGACGGCTCCGGATCCGCCGGGGCCGCGGCGGCGACCGGCACCAGCCACCGCTGCATGGGCTCGATGAGAGCCGGGCCCGCGGCGAGGGCGAGCGAGGTGCCGAGGAAGCCGCGGCGGGCGAGCATCAGGTCGCTGCGGGAGAACTCGCTGAGCAGCGCGACGGTCTGCGGGCCCGCCCAGGGCAGGTCGACACCGGCCACCGACGGTGACTGATGGGCGGAGCGCAGCCCGAGGTCCTCGACGGCGACGACGGTGCCGAAGCGCTCCGAGAAGAGCTCGGAGAGGATGCGCGGAATCGGCTCACGCGGCTGTTCACCGTCGAGCCAGCGCCGGACCCGGGAGGTGTCCGTGCTGATGTGGTGGGCGCCCATCTGGCGCGCCCTGCGGTTCACCTGCCGTGCCAGCTCGCCCTTCGACCAGCCGCTGCGCACGAACCATGATCCCAATTGCCCGTTGGGGCGCTTACCGGCATTCGAATCGCCTGCGCCGCTGCCACTCACTGGAACGCCCCCATCCCGCTGAATACGTGTCGCGCGAACCACTATCAGAATGCCGTGGGCCGAAGCCGTCCGTACGGCAGTTGCGCACCATCGAACAGGAAATCGATTTGCCTCCGGCATACCCATCGGCGCACATACTTCCATGGTTCGTGTACCGACGGTAATCCTACGATCACCCGCTCGGCGACCGTGATTACAGAAACGCCACCATTCGCCACCCCATCGAATGAACGCGTTCACCGTCGGGCGCGATTCACTTGACAGACGGCGATCAGTGGCAGACGCAGTGACGCGCACAGGGGCGCGCGGACCGTGTCGCACCACCTGGGGTTCGTGCGTGCGCCGCTCGGTCGACCGGGCGACGGAATGTAACGACCGCACTCCGCGTCGTAACCACCGGCGAGCCGGACCCGTTGGAGGGGGCATGGGCTTCACGATCGGCGGCATCCGTGAGATGCGATCCGGCTCACGGCGGCGAGGCCGTACGGCCGAGTGCACCGCGGTGGCCGAATACACAGGGCTGTGGGGCTGGGCCGTCGCGCCGGGAGCCCGGGCCGCGGCCGGCCGCTGCTCGTGCGGCGACAACGGCTGCGCCTCCCCCGGCGCGCATCCGCTGGACTTCGCCGACGAGGTGCCGGCCGGCGCCACGCTGGACATGGCGGCGAGCGCGTGGGCGGAGGTGCCGGGCGCTTCGATGCTGCTGCCGGTGGGGCGCACGTTCGACGTCCTCGATGTCGCCGAACCGGCCGGGCGCCGGGCGCTGGTGCGGCTGGAGCGGATGGGGCTGCCGCTCGGCCCGGTGGCGGTGACACCGTCCGGACGGGCCCAGTTCTTCGTCGCGCCGGGCGCCGCCGCCGAACTTCCGCAGCTGCTGTACCGGATGGGCTGGGACGACGCGGATCTGGATCTGCGGGCGCTGGGTCCCGGCTGCCACATCACCGCTCCGCCGTCCGACGAGGGCGGCCTCGGCCCGGTCCGCTGGCTGCGTCCGCCGGTGCTGGACACGTCGGGCAGGCCGCCGCAGGCGCGGCTGCTGCTGGGCACGCTGGCGTACATCTGCCATCGCTCCAGGGGCGTGAAACCCAATTGCCGGACGGGCTCGAAAGCGAGCCCGTCCGGCAATTGAGGACGAAACGGCGACCGGGCGGACCCGGCGGCGGCGTCAGTCGCCGATCAGCGCGTCGACGAACGCCTCCGGCTCGAACGGAGCCAGATCGTCCGGACCCTCGCCCAGACCCACCAGCTTCACCGGTACGCCCAGCTCGCGCTGGACGGCGATGACGATGCCGCCCTTGGCGGTGCCGTCCAACTTGGTGAGGACGATGCCGGTGATGTCGACGACCTCGGCGAACACCCGGGCCTGAACCAGGCCGTTCTGCCCGGTCGTGGCGTCGAGGACGAGCAGGATCTCGTCGAGCGGGCCGTGCTTCTCGACGACACGCTTGACCTTGCCGAGCTCGTCCATGAGCCCGGTCTTGGTGTGCAGCCGGCCGGCGGTGTCGATGAGCACGACGTCGGCGCCCTCGGCAATGCCTTCCTTCACCGCGTCGAAGGCGATCGACGCCGGGTCGCCGCCCTCGGGTCCGCGGACGGTGCGGGCACCGACGCGCTCGCCCCAGGTCTGCAGCTGGTCGGCGGCGGCGGCACGGAACGTGTCGGCGGCGCCGAGCACGACACTGCGGCCGTCGGCGACGAGGACCCGGGCCAGCTTGCCCGTGGTGGTGGTCTTGCCGGTGCCGTTGACACCGACGACCATCACGACGCCGGGGGTGTCGACACCGCTCTCCGTCTTGACCGCACGGTCGAAGTCGGTGCCGAGCAGGGCGAGGAGCTCCTCGCGCAGCAGCGTGCGCAGCCCCTCGGGGGTACGGGTGCCGAGGACGCGGACGCGCTCGCGCAGCCGCTCCACCAGCTCCTGGGTGGGTGCGACGCCGACGTCGGCGGTCAGCAGGGTGTCCTCGATCTCCTCCCAGGTGTCCTCGTCCAGATTGTCGCGGGACAGGAGCGTGAGGAGCCCCTTGCCAAGGGTGCTCTGTGAACGGGCGAGCCGGGCACGCAGCCGTACGAGACGGCCCGCGGTGGGCTCGGGGATCTCGAGCGCGGGGGCAGCGGGTGCCTCCGGCTCGGCGACTGCCGGGGCTTCCGCGACGGGAGCCTGGGCGTCGGGGGGACCGGCCTCCTCGATGGTGCGGCGCGGTTCCTCGCGCGGTGTCTCGGCTTCCTCGCCGACATGGGGTTCGGCGGGAGGAGTGAGGGTCGGCGTGCTCGACGGTGCCGGGGGCAGCTGCCTCTTCTTACGGCCGCTGACCACGAGCCCGCTGACCAGGCCGACCACGACCAGGGCGGCGATGACTACAGCAAGGATGACGAATTCCATAACCCACCCAGTATCAGTCACGTCCGCGTCCACGGGCGGCACCGGAAGATCACCCCGGAATCCAACAGGGCGTTATGCACCCTTTGGCGGTAAAGGTACGATCCCGTTCGTGGAGACCCGCGGCCTGGAACCCGTCCCCGACAGCGAGCGCACCGGTCGGGTCCGCACCCTCTTCCCCACCTGGGCCGCCGCCAATATGACCGTCCTGCTGCTCACCGTGGGCGCGGGGCTCGTCGTCTTCAGCGGCCTGAACTTCTGGCAGGTGCTGATCGTCGCCGCCACGGCACCGGTCGTCAGTTACGGACTGGTCGGCCTGGTCTCGGTCGCCGGGCAGCGGGGCGGCGCGCCAGGCATGGCCCTCTCCCGGGCCGTCTTCGGGCAGCGCGGCAATCTGCTGCCCGGTGCGCTGATCTGGATCGCCCGCTGGGGCTGGGAGACCGTGAACGCGGTCACCGGCGCGTACGCCCTGCTGGCCGTGCTCGATCTGCTGTTCTCCGTCCGCTCCACCACAGGCCTGGTCACGGCGGTGCTGGTGGCCTTCGTGGCGAGCAGCTTTCTGGTGTCCGGGCTCGGGGCGGGCGCACTGCGGGAGTGCTGCACCTGGTCGGCGTATCTGTTCGGCGGGTTCAGCGTCCTCGTGCTGATCCATCTGGGGGTCGGGACCGACTGGCGGGCCGTCCTGGACAGACCGGCCGGACCGACGGCGCTGATGATCGCCGGGATCGGCACCCTGGCGGCCGGTGGCATCAGCTGGGTGCCGTCCGGCCCGGACTTCACCCGCTATCTGCCGCGCACCACTCCCGGCAGGGCGGTGGTCGGGGCGACCGTGGGCGGTGCGGTGCTCGTCTCGCTGCCCTTGGTGCTGATGGGTGCGGTGATGGCGGTGGCCACTCCGGGCCTGGCCACCAGCAGCGATCCGGTCTCTTTCATCGGCACGCTGCTGCCGGACTGGATCTCGGTGCCGTATCTGCTGATTGCCGTGGTGGGAATGGTGCTGATCAACGCGATGTCGATGTATTCGGCCGGTTTCACCGCGCAGACGCTGGGATTCACGATCCCGCGCACCTGGGCGGTCGGGGTGAATGCCACCATCAGTCTCCTACTCGGCGGATTGCTGATAATGGCGACGAGTGGCTTTATCGATCCGTTCGTCTCCTTTCTGACGTTGCTCGCGGTGACGTTCTCCGCCTGGATCGGCGTCTTCGGCGTGGATCTGCTGCGGGGGCGTACGTACGATGCGGCGGCGCTGCTGGACACCACTTCCGCCGGCGCCTACTGGTACACGGGCGGCTTCTCCGTGCCCGCCGTGGCCGCGTGGGGTTCGGGGCTGGTGGTCGGGCTGCTGCTGACCGCCGTGGAGTGGTTCACCGGCCCGCTCGCCACCACCTGGATCGGGCGCCACGGTCTGGGCTGGGCGGCCACCATCGCCGTCTCCGGCGCCCTGTACGCCCTGCTGCCGCGCCCGGCCGGGGCGCGGTGACGGCACGCCCCTACACTTCTGACGCCACGTCAGCTACTCTCCCGGCGCGCCAAGCCCGCCCGGCGAAAAGGGGACACCCGTCATGGCCTTCACAGTGGTCCGGTTCAATCTCGTCGATCCCGCCGCCACCCCCGAGTCCCTCTCGGCCCGCTACCGAGCGGCGCTGGAGATGGCCGCGTACGCCGACGGGCACGGCGTCGACACCGTGCAGACCGAGGAACACCACGGAGCCGCCGACTCCTGGCTGCCCTCCCCCTTCGTCTTCGCAGGATCGGTCTTCGGCGCCACGAACCGGATCGCGGTCACGGTCTCGGCGATCATCGGCCCGCTGCACGACCCGCTGCGGCTCGCGGAGGACATCGCGGTCCTCGATCTGCTGAGCGGGGGCCGGCTCGTGACGGTCGCAGGCATCGGATACCGGCCCGAGGAGTACGAACAGGCGGGCGTCGAGTGGGGCAGGCGCGGCCGACTCCAGGACGAGCTGCTGGAGACCCTGTTGCAGGCGTGGACCGGCGAACCGTTCCCGTACCGCGGCCGCACGGTCCAGGTCACTCCGCGCCCCTGTACCCAGCCGCACCCGCTGCTGCTGGTGGGGGGCAGCTCGCGGGCGGCGGCGCGGCGGGCGGCCCGGCTGGGGCTGCCGTTCTTCCCGAGCGCGCATCTGCCCGAACTGGAGGCGTACTACCACGAGCAGCGCGCGGTCCACGGCACGGAGGGGTTCTGCATGATGCCGGCGGCCGAGACGCCGTTGCTTCATGTCTCGGAGGATCCCGACCGGACCTGGGCCGAATACGGTCAGCACTTCCTGCACGAGGCACGGACGTACGCCTCCTGGCAGTCGAAGGACATCCGCTCGGCCGTACGTTCGGCGGCCACGACGGTGGCGCAGCTGCGGGACGAAGGGGTCTACCGGATCGTCACCCCGCAGCAGCTGACCGCACTGGAGGCGGACAGCCTGGTGCTGCATCCGCTGTGCGGTGGGATGCCGGTCGAGGAGGGATGGCGCAGCCTGCGGTTGTTCTGCGACGCACTCGCACGATGACGTAGGCGGATGCGCGCGTCCCCGGCTCGCGGGCGCGGGCCGGGGACGCGTGGTCGAGGAGAGGGGCAGCGGGGATTAGCCCATCTCCTCCAACGCCTTGCCCTTGGTCTCCTTCACGAACTTGAGCACGAAGGGGATCGAGAGCACGGCGAAGCATGTGTAGATGATGTAGGTGCCCGACAGGTTCCAGTCGGCCAGGCTCGGGAAGCTCGCGGTGATCGCCCAGTTGGCGATCCACTGGGCGGAGGCGGCGACACCGAGTGCGGCGGCGCGGATCCTGTTCGGGAACATCTCGCCGAGGAAGACCCAGACCACGACACCCCACGACAGGGCGAAGAAGAGCACGAAGACATGGGCCGCGATGAGGGCGACGACGCCCTGGGCGGTCGGGAGTTTGCCGTTGACCAGATCGGCGGAGAAGGCCCAGGCCTCGAAGGCCAGCGCGATCGCCATACCGGCGGAGCCGGCCAGCGCGAGCGGTTTGCGGCCGATACGGTCGACCAGGACCATCGCGATCACCGTACCGATGATGTTGACGATCGATGTGGTGAACGACCAGAAGAACGAGTCGGTCGGGTCGATACCGACGGACTGCCACAGCGTCGCCGAGTAGTAGAACGCCACGTTGATGCCGACGAGCTGCTGGAAGACCGAGAGGCCGATACCGACCCAGACGATCGGCAGGAAGCCGAAGCGGCTGCCGAGCAGGTCCTTGAAGGTGGACTTGTGCTCGCGGTGCATGGCTGTCTCGATCTCCAGGACGCGGGCGTCCAGGTCGACGGTCTTGCCCTCGACCTCACGGAGGATCTCCCGGGCCCGCTCCCTCTTGCCGACCGAGATCAGGAACCGCGGCGACTCGGGGATCGCGAACGACAGCAGTCCGTACAGCAGCGCGGGAACGACCATCACACCGAGCATCCACTGCCAGGCTTCCAGGCCGCCGATCGTGCCGCGCTGCTTGCCGTCGGCCATCTGCAGGATGCCGAAGTTCACCAGCTGCGAGATGGCGATGCCGATGACGATCGCAGCCTGCTGGAAGGAGCCGAGCCGGCCACGGTAGGCGGCCGGCGAGACCTCGGCGATGTAGGCCGGGCCGATGACCGAGGCCATACCGATGGCGAAGCCGCCGATGATCCGCCAGAAGGCAAGATCCCAGAGGGCGAACGGGAGCGCCGAGCCGACTGCGCTGACGGTGAACAGCACCGAGGCGATCCGCATGCACCGGATGCGGCCGATCCGGTCGGCGATACGGCCCGCCGTGGCGGCGCCGATGGCGCAGCCGATCAGAGCGATGGCGATGACCTGGGCAAGCGTTCCGGAGCCGATGTCGTAGCGGTCCCGGATCGCCTCGACGGCGCCGTTGATCACGGCGCTGTCGTAGCCGAAGAGGAAGCCACCCATCGCAGCGGCTGCCGTGATGAAGATGACGTGGCCGAGGTGTTCCGGATGGGCTGCTCGGGCTCCGGATCCCGGTGTCTGCGATGTGCTGGTCACATGAACTCCTGGTGCCTGGCCGCGTCGTCAGGCGTGGGGGGGCGAGTCGTCAGGCGTGGGGGTGAACTCTTCTCAAGTGGCACACAACTTTTCGTCCGCCACCACTTGAAGTTAAAAACGACGTTTCAGAGAGTATGTGTTCAAGTTTCGAAGTCAAAAATCACCCATGGCCCACTTCTACCCAGGACCACCCAAAAGGTGCGTTGAAGACTTGAAGAATATGTAAAGCTTCAGCGCAGCCGCTGGCTGATGACCTTGGAGACCCCGTCACCCTGCATCGACACGCCGTACAGCGCGTCGGCGACCTCCATCGTCCGCTTCTGATGCGTGATCACGATGAGCTGCGAGCTCTCCTGGAGCTCCTCCATGATCCGGATCAGCCGCTGCAGATTGGTGTCGTCGAGCGCGGCCTCGACCTCGTCCATCACATAGAACGGGCTCGGCCTCGCCTTGAAGATCGAGACCAGCAACGCGACGGCCGTCAGCGACCGCTCGCCGCCCGACAGCAGGGAGAGCCGCTTGACCTTCTTGCCCGGCGGGCGGGCCTCGACGTCGACACCGGTCGCCAGCATGTTGTCCGGATCGGTCAGGACGAGCCGGCCCTCGCCGCCCGGGAAGAGCCGTGAGAAAACGCCCTCGAACTCGCGGGCCGTGTCCCGGTATGCCTCCGTGAACACCTGCTCGACCCGCTCGTCGACCTCCTTGATCACCTGCATCAGATCGGCCCGGGTCTTCTTCAGGTCTTCGAGCTGCTCGGAGAGGAACTTGTGCCGCTCCTCCAACGCCGAGAACTCCTCGAGGGCGAGCGGATTCACCTTCCCGAGTTGCTGGTACGCCCGTTCGGCGGACTTCAGCCGCTTCTCCTGCTCAGCCCTGACGAACGGCTTCGGCTGGTTGCGCGGGTGCTCCGGGTCCTCCGGCAGCTCCTCGCCCTCCGCGGCCGGCGACGGCGGCACCAGCTGGTCGGGTCCGTACTCGCCGACCAGTCCGGCCGGCTCCACGCCCAGCTCCTCGAGGGCCTTCGCCTCCAGCTGCTCTATCCGCAGCCGCTTCTCGGCGCCCAGCACCTCGCCGCGGTGGACGGAGTCGGTCAGCTTGTCCAGCTCGCCCTTGAGCTCACGACCGTGGCCACGCTCGGCGGTCAGCTCCCGCTCGCGCTCCGCCTTCGCCGCCTCGGCCGCGACCCGCTCCTCCTCGGCCCGTACGACGGACACCTCGACGTGGGCGAGGAGCTGACGGGCGCCGGACGCGACGGCTGAGGCGACCGCGGCCTCGTGGCGCAACCGGGTGCGGCGCTGCTCGGCGCGGGCGCGGGCCTCGCGTTCGGCACGGGCGCCGCGGTCGAGGGAGTCGGCGCGGCCGGCGAGCCCCTTGACGCGTTCCTCGTGGGTACGCACCTGGAGGCGGGCCTCCATCTCGGTCTGGCGGGCATTGGCCCCGTCGGCGGCGAGCCGGTCGCGCACGGAATGGTCGGGCTCCTCCTCGACCGGCATCTCCTCGGCCACGAGCAGCCGCTCGGCCAGCTCCTCGGCCTCCTCGGTCGCCCGCTCCAGGGCGTCCTGGGCGCGGGCGGCGGAGGCGGCCGATCGCTCGGCCTCACCCGCGGCGCCGCGCGCCTGCCCGGCAAGCCGCCCGAGCTGCTGGGCCACCCCGGACTTCTCCCGCTCGGCGGCCCTGCGCCGCTCCGCCAGCTCCTCCACAAGTTCGGCGCAGGCGCTGCGCCGCTCCCCCGCGAGCCGCTGGGCCTCGGCCAACTCGGCGCACCGAACGGCAAGTTCCGCCAGCTCGGCAGCGGCCTCGTCGACGGACGCCTGCACCTCGAGAAGACTGGGCGCGCCGGCGGACCCGCCGTGCGCGAAGTGGGCCCCCAGAACATCTCCTTCGCCGGTCACGGCGGTCAGCTCGGGATGCGCGGCAACGAGATCCTCGGCGTCCTCCAGCGTGGGGACGACCACCATGCCCCGCACGAGCCCGCGCACGGCGCCCATCAGCTCGGCGGGCCCCTGAACAAGATCGGCCACGGCCGGCGGGGCGTCCGGGCCCGCCGCACGAGGCACCGGGCCGGACGC
This sequence comes from Streptomyces sp. NBC_00353, assembly GCF_036108815.1. Taxonomy (NCBI): domain Bacteria; kingdom Bacillati; phylum Actinomycetota; class Actinomycetes; order Kitasatosporales; family Streptomycetaceae; genus Streptomyces; species Streptomyces sp. NBC_00353. The sequence continues at coordinate 3,620,157 of NZ_CP107985.1, forward strand.
CCCGGCGAGCCCGGCGACACCGTGGGCCGGGGCGCCCTGACCCGGTACCTGCCCCACACCCGCCGCGCCACCCAGCAGCAACGCCGCCCGCCCCGCGTCCTGCTTGCGCAACAGGCGGATCGCGTTCGCTGCCGTGGCCGGATCCGTCACGGCCACCGCATCCGCCGCAGCGCCCAGTGCCGCCGCCACCGCCACCTCGTGGCCCGGGGCCACCGTCAGGAGTTCCGCGGCCGGGCCGAGCAGACCCGACAGGCTGTCCTTCGAGGCGAGCAGCACCCCCGTGCCGTCCTTGCGGCGCAGGCCCAGGGCCAGTGCCTCGTGGCGGGCCGCTACCGCCGCCCGCTTGCGCTCCGCACCGGTGGCGGCCTCCCGGGCGGCCGAGAGGGCCGCCTCCGCCTCCGCCAGCTCCCGTCTGGCGGCATCGTGGCGCTCGCCCAGCTCCGCGTCGCCCGCGTCCAGACCCTCCACCTCGGCCTTGAGCTGCTCGTACTCCTCCTGCGCTGCGGCCGCCCGCTCCTGCGCCTCGTCGCGCGAGGCGGCCAGCCGGTCGATCTCCGCCTGCGCCGAACCGGCCCGGCTTCGGGCCGCATTGACCTGTCCGGTCAGCCGCGCCAGCCCTTCGCGCCGGTCCGCGATGGCTCGGGCCGCGTCCTTGAGCCTGCGTTCTTCGGCGGCCAACTCCCTTTCCAGTTCGGCCCGGTGGGCGGCGGTGTCCTCCAGCGCGTGTTCCGCCGCCTCCAGCGCGGCTTCCAGCTCCGCCTCCTGCTCACGGATCCGGGCGGCCTCGCGCTCCATGTCCTCCGGGTCGCGACCGCGCCGCTCCTCCTCCGGTGCGGCGGTGGCGCTCTTCACCCGGGCGTCGGCGAGCGAGATCGTGCCGCGTACCCGTTCGGCCAGCTGCGAGAGCTCGTACCAGGTCTGCTGGGCGCGCTGCAGCCGCGGCGCCAGCCGCCGTACCTCGTCCTCCAGCTCCGCCTCACGTGCCAGAGCCGCTTTGAGCTCTGCCTCAGCCGCTTCCCGTCGCTGCTTCAGGGCAGCTTCGTCGGCGATCTCGCTGCGCAGCGCGTTGCGCAGCCGCATCAGGTCGTCGGCGAGCAGCCGCAGGCGGGCGTCGCGCAGATCGGCCTGGATGACGGCGGCCCGCCGGGCCACGGCCGCCTGCCGGCCCAACGGTTTCAGCTGCCGCCGCAGTTCGTCCGTCAGATCCTGGACGCGGGCCAGGTTGGCCCCCATCGCGTCCAGTTTCCGCAGCGCCTTCTCCTTCCGCTTGCGGTGCTTCAGCACGCCTGCGGCTTCCTCGATGAACGCGCGCCGCCCCATCGGATCGGCATGGAGTACGGAGTCCAGCTGGCCCTGCCCCACGATGACGTGCATCTCCCGGCCGATACCGGAGTCCGAGAGCAGTTCCTGGATGTCGAGGAGCCGGCAGGTGTCGCCGTTGATCTGGTATTCGCTGCCGCCGTTGCGGAACATGATCCGAGTGATCGTCACTTCGGCGTATTCGATGGGCAGCGCACCATCCGCGTTGTCGATGGTCAGCGATACTTCGGCGCGTCCGAGCGGCGGCCGCCCGGTGGTGCCGGCGAAGATCACGTCTTCCATCTTGCCGCCGCGCAGGGATTTGGCTCCCTGCTCACCCATGACCCAGGAGAGCGCATCCACCACATTGGACTTGCCGGAACCGTTGGGACCGACGACACACGTGATCCCCGGTTCGAACCGCAGGGTCGTGGCGGAGGCGAACGATTTGAAACCACGCAGGGTCAGGGCCTTGAGATGCACGCCGCCGGACTCTACCTTTCGCTCTCGGTTTCGCTGATGAAGGTGCAGGGCACATCAGACGGTAAGGGAAGGGGTGTACGTCCGGGGGCGGTCCGGCGCAGGTCCGCGAGATAAAGAAAGAAGGGACGCCGAGGCGCCCCTTTAAATCTTGCTGCTGTGCTGCGTGACGGATCAAGAACGCGGCGGATCAATAGCGCGACAGATCAGATCGATGATCTTCAGTGATCCGGTGACGATCCGGTGATGAACTCAGACGGCTGACGCAAGCAGCCCGACCGGCCCCTGTGGGCCTTCGGTCAGGTCAGCGCCGGCTCCGCCTGGGGTACGTCAATGTCGATGCTGTCGAGCAGCGACTCTTGGTGCTGGGCGGCGGCGTTGAGCGCGTCGTTCTCGTCCTGAATCCGTACGAGCTCGGATTCAAGATCCTGGACGCGCTGCTGGAGCCGTCGCATCTCGGCGAGGAGTCGCGGGTCGGAACCGCCGACGTAACCGAGAAGCGCCTTTGCCATGATGGATGGTCCTCCACACTGAGTGACCGACCGATGCGGTGTGGGTCGTGAGGGAATCGCACCCGCGGTGCTCGGCAGCGCTCTGTCATCACTGCGGTTCTGCTGCCAACCAGCTCTGCCAAACAGCTAAGGTGCGCGGGGTTTTCAGCGTCTCACCAAAAAGTTTGACGGTCAACACGATCACACCCCGTAAAGGCGGGCGTCCCCGGGGCGCGCGGCTTGACGATCATGCGGCGCGACTCTCCTGCGGGTCCCTGAAGGGCGTGGAGATCATCCTTACTGCCGCAGCCTGGCATGCCGGCCGATTCTTGGCAACCACCCGGTCCTTCCGCAGGTCATTTCATGTGTACGCGGATCAGCGGCGCACACCGTCACGCCGCGCCGCCCGTCGAACACGGTCCGAACACGGCCCCGAATTCGGTCGGCATTCGGATCACGGTCAGCGGATGGCGAACCCCTCGTAACCACCGCGCGGGGTGTCCCAGATCTCAGTGACTCCGTCCACGCGGCCGGGTGTGTCGTCGGACTGCAGCCACTCCAGCAGACGGTGGCAATTCTCACGTTGCCCTTCGGCGACAACCTGCACCCGACCGTCGTCGAGATTCAGGGCGAATCCGGTGAGCCCGCCGATCTCCAAAGCATTTGCCCTGGTGAACCAGCGGAACCCTACTTGCTGTACTCGGCCGCGCACCCAAGCAGTGAGCCGCACATCTTCGTCCATGCCGGAACGCTAACCGGCCAATTGCTCAACGAGCACTTCGGCCCCATAGGCCATGGCGTACAGTCCGGTCGCAATAGCCTCACCTGATCGGGTGAGGCATGTTGACGCCGGGAATGGCGTCCAGATCGCCAGAAGGGGACAGCAGATGGGCCGCCATCGACGCTCCGCCGCAGGTCCCGAAGCAGGTCCGGCCGGCGATGCGTACCCGACCGCGAACATCCGCCGCCACCGGGGCGCACGCCGCAGGAAGCGGTCCGCCATGCAACTGCGTACCGGACTGGTCGGCGTCTCCGCGGCCATGGCCGTCGGAGCCGTGGCCGTGGCCTCCGGACTGCTGCCGGGCGGCGCCGGGTACCACGTGAGCGGCGGCACGGCCGCCGACCAGGTCCGCGCGAAGGGGGTGCCGGACCTGCTGACGCAGGGCGGTTCCACCACGGCGCCGGCCGACCGCGGCATGTCGTCGGCCTCGGCCAGCCGCGGTACGGGGCGGTCCCAGGGGCCCGAGGGGTCGCGATCCACCAGTTCCTCCGCAACACCGTCCGCCTCGCCTTCGAAGAAGACCGAGCAGACGAAGCAGGCGGAGAGGACGGAAGAGAGCGCCGCGCCCTCGGCGGCCGACAGGACCGGCGCCGCCCCGGCGACGGCGACCCCGACGGCCAAGGCCTCGGCGCCCCCGAAGGCGTCGGCCGCCGCTCCGACCCGCCAGCCCTCGCCCTCGGCTGCCGACACCTCCGCACAGGCGGCCGTGCTCGCGCTGGTCAACGAGGAGCGCGCGAAGGTCGGCTGCAGCCCGGTGACGGCCAGCGCCTCGCTCGCGTCGCTGGCCCAGGACTTCAGTGACGACATGGCGGCCCGCGGCTTCTTCAGCCACACCGACCCGGACGGCCAGACCCCCTGGGACCGTGCCACCAAGGCCGGCGTGAAGGGGCTCGGCGGCGAGAACATCGCCCGCGGCCAGGCCGACGCACAGGCCGTGATGGCCTCCTGGATGAACAGCGAAGGCCACCGAGCAAACATTCTCAACTGCGACTACAAGACGCTCGGTGTCGGAGTGCACTACGGCTCCGGCGGCCCCTGGTGGACGCAGGACTTCGGCTTCTGAGGTTTTCGCAGGTCGGCGACCTGCCAGCTTACCTGGGCCGTCTCGGGGCCGTTATCGGCAACCGAGGCGGCCCGAACTGTGTCCACGGCCGCCCGCGTACTCCGCCCTCTCTGCTCATGGTCAGCCGTGAGCTCGCAGCCGTCATCAATCCCGGCTGCGCCACGGAGACGGCAGGCCGCACGTACCTGGATCACCTGAACACACTCACGCGCACCGAGGGGCGTGTCACCGTGAGGCTCCGTCCGGGCGGGCGGGGAGCGGCCCCGTAGGCTCCCCGCCGTAGACTTGACAGGGGGCTTGAGCCTTGTCAGCCGTCCAGTTCAGGCGGGCTCCACCCGCCAAGGGCAGCGGGATTGGAGTTTCCCACGGCTCCGGCCACCGCGGGCTCTCTCCAATGAGCGGAAGCCTCTGGCTCGCTTTGTGAGCGGTGGAATCCCCTCAGGAAGGACGTGGGCCAGATGAGCCACCATGTGAGCCAGGTGCCCATCCGTGACATCACAGTGGCCGCTTCGACTGTGCGCTGGATTTTCCCCCATGTGGCCGCGTCGGCTGTGCGCTGGATTTTCCCCGTCGTCATAGCAGTGGTCGTAGTCGCTGTTCTGATCGGCCTCGTCCGGCGGGACTCGCGCCGTCGGTCTCGAGCACGACATCAGGGACCACGGGCCGAGCGTTCCCCCCGAAGCCGGCGGCTGAGGGATGCAGACGATCTCGGGGAAGGTCTCAGCCCATATGAGCTCAACCGGCCCTCTTCGCCAAGGGACACACACAAGGATGACAACGGTGGGGCTTTTGGCAGTGGCGGACCCAGCGGCTGACGGGTCGGCGACGTGGCGGCACGTGTCGAGATCGTCGCGCCTCGCCTGCCCAGAGACGTAACAAAGCCCTGCTGGAGCTGTCACGACCTTCCCCCAGACAGAGCCGAGCAGTCGCGGCCCAGGGCGTCAAGGTCGTTCGCACAGTGGTGGATTGAGGACAGTACGTAAGCAGCGCTCGGAGCTGGTTGGGCACGGATATGAGGATGGACAGCAGCCGAGGACCGGTCCCGGTCCTGCTCGTCAGTTCGTCATGTCCGACAGTGGAATGCTCTCGACGGTGTTGTTGTGCCGGGCTCGTTCGGCGGCCAGTACGGTCAGGTGGCTGGTGAGGGAATCTTGCGGGCCGGACTGCACCAGGCCGGGGTCTCCGGTGGCAATGGCGGCGACGAAGGCATCCATCAGTCCGGCGTCGCCGCCTCCGTGGCCGCCGGCGGCATCCATCGTCCCCTCAGTGCCGAGGTCGATGAGCTCCTCGCTGCGGGTCAGGAAGTCGTAGACCAGGAGGTGTTCGCCGTCGCCTCTCAGTTCGGCGCGGGTTCCGAAGATGCGGGTCTGGCGGTCTGCCTGTTCCGTGAACGCGGTCATGGTGAACGTGCCGGTCGCCCCGGAGGCGAACTCCATCGCCACCACCTGGTGGTCGACCACGTCGTTGTCGCAGGCGTACACGCACCGCCCGTAGGGGCCCTCCCTCAATGCGGTGTCCAGGGCCTGTGGGGTGAATTCGTCGATCACCACACTGAGCGGCCAGCTGTGCTCGCCACGGGCGAGCTGGTCGCCGTAGTCGCGCTTGGCGGAGTACGGGCAGCTGGTTTCCACTGCGCAGTCCAGGCAGCGGTCAGCAGCGCCACCGGGCTTGTTCTCCGGGCGGAAGTGAGAGAGGCGTCCGAAGCTGGAGACGCGTACCGGCGGCCGGCCGAGCACGTACTGCAGCCAATCCAGGTCGTGGCAGGACTTCGCCATCAGCATGGACGTCGCCTCGTCCTCGCGGCGCCAGTTGCCCCGTACGAACGAGTGGGCCTGGTGCCAGAAGCCGACCGGTTCCAGGTGCTGGACGCTGACGATCTCTCCCAGCCTGCCGGAGTCGACGATGCGCTTGAGGGCCTGCGTGTAGGGCGTGTAGCGCAGGACGTGGCCGACCGCGAGAATCACTCCGGCCTTCTCCACCGCTGCCACGATCCGCCGGCACGCGTCCTCCGTCAGCGCCATCGGCTTCTCAAGCATGATGTGGTAGCCCAGGGCGGCGAACGCCAAAACCGGCTCCAGGTGCTCACGGTCCAGCGTGCAGATCAGCACCGCGTCCGCGATCCGCCCACGGGCGGCCAGTACCCGCCAGTCGTCCACTGCCGACGCGGCTTCCAGGCCGTGGTCGGCTACAAGCCGGTCCCGCCTGACTCTCCGAGGTTCAGCCACCGCAACGACCTTGGCCCGCTCCGGATACGCCAGCGCCCAGCCCGCGTGACCGGTCCCCCGGTCGCCGGCACCAACGACAGCAATAGTGACGACGGAGGGCATATGTCTCACTTCCAGGACCGGTAACACATGGGGCAAGCGCTTTCCATCGAGAAGGTAGCGACTGACGATCCCGGAGGACAAGAGTCGGCTCGGTCGAGCCATGCGTCCGGTGAAACGCTCCGTTACGGGGGGGTGGCACCAAGACTGTCCCCCGGTGACACCACGCCACTTCTTCGGCTTCTGACCCGCCGGACACCCGCCCAGGAGCCTTCCCGGCCCCACCGCTTACGCCCGCACAGCGCACTCCGGAAGTGAGCACTGTGCGGGCGTAAGCTGTTTTCGTGGACGAGAGCACCTGGCGGGACGGCGCCGACAGCCTGCCCTTCGACGTGTTCTCCCGGCAGTGCCCCTCGCGCGGCACGCTGGAACATGTCACCGGACGCTGGGGCAGCCTGACGCTGACCGCGCTCCACGATTCCGGTGCCCGCTTCAACGAGCTCCGGCGCAGGGTCGACGGGGTGAGCGAGAAGATGCTCTCCCAGACGCTTCACGCACTGGAGCGGGACGGCCTCGTCCACCGGGAGGCGCAGCCCACCAACCCGCCGCGTGTCGACTACGAGCTGACCCCGCTGGGACGCGAGGTCGCCGGCCGGCTGCGGGGGCTGATCCAGCTCGTCGAAGGCCGGATGCCCGAGGTGCTGGACGCCCAGAACCGTTATGACGAGGCCCGCGAGAGCTGAGGCTCTCCGGCCTGATCGGCCGGACGCGCTCAGGGCCGCGGCGGCCGCTGGCAGCGCGGGCAGAAGTAGCTGGAGCGGTTCATCCACGGGCGGCGGCGCATCGGCGTACCGCAGCGGTGGCAGGGCTCGCCCTCGCGCCCGTAGGCGTCGAGCGACCGGTCGAAGTAGCCCGACTCACCGTTCACATTGACGTAGAGGCTGTCGAAGCTGGTGCCGCCCTGGTCGAGCGCCGCGTTCATCACGTCGCGGACATGACCGAGCAGCTCGGCCGACCTGGGCCGGGTCAGCGTCGCCGTGGGCCGGTCGTAGTGCAGCTTCGTGCGCCAGAGCGCCTCGTCCGCGTAGATGTTGCCGACGCCGCTGATCAGCGACTGGTCGAGCAGGGCGCGCTTGACCGTCGTACGGCGCAGCCGCAGCGCGGTGTGGAACGCGGCGTCGTCGAACGCCGGGTCCAGGGGGTCGCGGGCGATGTGCGCGATGGTGTCGGGCAGCCCGTCGGGGGTGTTCTCGTGGAGCGAGAGACCGCCGAAGGTCCGCTGATCGACGAAGCGCAGCTCGGTGCCGAGGGTGTCGTCGAAGCGGATCCGGATCCGCAGGTGCTTCTCGTCGGGAGCCTCCTGCGGCTGCACGAGCAGCTGGCCGCTCATGCCGAGGTGACCGAGGAGCGAGGAGGACACCTCGTCCAGCGGCACCCAGAGGTACTTGCCGCGGCGCATGGCCCTGCCGAAGCGGCTGCCGCTGAGCCGGGCCGCGAAGTCCGTGGAGCCCGCGATATGGCGGCGGACCGCGCGCGGGTGCAGGACCTCGACGTCGGCGACCGTGCGGCCGGTGATCCAGCGGTCGAGACCTCGCCGTACGACTTCGACCTCGGGCAACTCGGGCACGGTGCAGCTCCTTCAGTTCCTTCGGAACAAGGTTACGTACCTGTCTTTGATTCCGGACACGGCAAACCCCCCGGTGCACAAGGCACCGAGGGGTCGACGCGTCAGGCCGGAGCGACGTCCGTGGACGGCGACGGGTCGGCAGGGGTGTCGGCGGCCCCTTCGTCGGCGGCGGCCTTGGCCGCAGCTTCCCGTTCCTCCGCGGCGGCGCTGATCTCGCGCCAGGCGGACTCGGCCGCCTGCTGCTCCGCTTCCTTCTTGCTACGGCCGGTGCCGGTGCCGTACGAGACACCACCGACGCGAGCAGCAGCAGTAAAGGTCTTCTCGTGATCCGGGCCGGTCTCCGTGACGAGGTACTCGGGGACTCCGAGGCTCTCGCTCGCGGTGAGTTCCTGGAGGCTGGTCTTCCAGTCCAGGCCGGCGCCGAGGTTGGAGGACCTGTCGATCAGCGGGTCGAAGAGCCGGTGGACCAGCTCCGAGGCCGCACTGAGGCCCTGGTCGAGATAGACCGCGCCGATCACCGCTTCAAGGGTGTCGGCGAGGATGGACGCCTTGTCCCTGCCGCCCGTGCCCTCTTCGCCCCGGCCGAGCCGGATGAAGGAGCCGAGTTCGAGGCCGCGGCCCACTTCAGCAAGTGCACGCGAGTTGACCACCGCGGCCCGCAACTTGGCCAGCTGGCCTTCGGGCAGGTCGGGGTGGGTGCGGTACAGCGTGTCCGTGACCACCAGACCGAGCACCGAATCCCCGAGGAATTCGAGCCGCTCGTTGGTGGGCAGACCGCCGTTCTCGTATGCGTACGAGCGGTGGGTCAGCGCACGCACCAGAAGGGCGGACTCGAGGTGATACCCGAGCCGCCCTTCCAGAAGCGTGTGGGACGAGGCTGTGTTGACGTTGTCTGCCTGCTTCTTGGCTTGGGACAACTCAGACATCGGGCCTCTCACCAGCCGCTCAGACCTCGAGGACCTGGCGCTTGTTGTACGTGCCGCAGCTCGGGCACGCGATGTGCTGCAGCTTCGGCTCCTGGCAACGCTCGCACGAAACCAGGGTGGGGACCGCAGCCTTCCACTGCGACCGGCGGTGGCGCGTGTTGCTGCGCGACATCTTCCGCTTCGGAACAGCCACGGCTACTTCTCCTGCTTCTCGTCGACGCCCGCTTCGGCGCCGCCCATGTTGTCCTTCTCGCCGTCCGAAACGGTCTCGGCGAGTCCTTGCAATGCCGCCCAACGAATGTCGACGGCATCGTGGTGGTGACCGGGGTTCTCGTCCAGCCTGATTCCGCATTCGGAACACAGACCGGCACAGGACTCCCGGCACACCGGCTGCATCGGCAGTGCGAGCACCACCGCATCGCGCAGCACCGGCTCGAGGTCGAACAGGCCGTCCTCGATGAAGAGCCTGTCCTCGTCGTCCTCGGCGTCGTCGGCCGGTTCCGCTTTGATGCGGCCCCGGTCATCGGCGTCAGGGTACGAGAACATCTCCTGGAAGTCCGCCGCAACCTCTTGGCGCAGCGGCTCCAGACACCTTACGCACTCCCCCTCGGCCGACGCACGGGCGGTGCCTGTGACAAGCACCCCTTCCATGACCGATTCGAGGCGGAGGTCCAGCTCCACGGGTGCGCCTTCCGGCACACCGATGACCCCGTCGATACCGAGGTCCTTGGGGGCGTCCACCGAGCGGGTCAGCCGCAGGAGGGCACCGGGACGCCGACCCAGCTCGTGCGTATCGAACACGAGAGGGTTTCGGTGGTCGAGGTGGCCGTTCAGGGCTTTTCCTGCTTTCGAAATCGTATGCATGGCGCATCGCGCACCGTGGGAGGGGCCGACCCGTTCGGAGTCGAAGCGGGCAGCCGGGATCGCAGTCCTACGCGCGACCGAACCACCAGGATACTGGACGCGTCACCCTGCTCCCAACCGGGTCCGATTCCGGACCCGAACCGACCGGAATCGGTCAGCGCTCCTGCTCGTACCGGCGGAGCTGATCGAGGTCGATCATGCTGGTGTCGAACAAGCTGGTCTCGTCGAGGGCGCTCTCGCCCTGCTGGTGGAGCCCCTGCTGCGGGAGGGGCTGGTGCCAGCTGTCGTACCCCTGCGCCTGGCCCTGGTCGTAGCCCTGCAGCTGAACCTGGCCCTGGTCGTAGCCCTGCTGCTGCACCTGGCCCTGGCCCTGGTCGTAGCCCTGCTGCTGATAGGCGGCGTACGGGTCGGGCTGCTGCTGGTAGCCGTACATGTCCTGCTGGGGCTGCTCCTGGTACGCGTACGTCTCCGCGTAGCTCGGCTGGGCCTGTGCCGGGAAGTGCGGCTGGACCTGCTGGGGCACCGGTTGCGGCTCCGGGGTGGCGAGCTCGGCGAGACCGGCCCAGTGGTCCTCGTCGCTGGTGTGTCCCTGGCTGCCCGCGGCGTCCTGGGCGGCCATGTGCGCGCCGAGTTCGTCGGTGGCGACCCGGCCGTGCAGCTTCTGCCGGCCGCGGCCGACCGCCTCCAGGGTCTTGGCCAGCACAGCCTCGAAGGCGCCGAGCTTGGTGTCGACGTATTCGTCGGCGCGACGCTGCTGCGTGGCGGGGTCGGTGCTGCGCTCCGGGGCCTCCGCGAAGTCCGGGTCCTCGTACCCCTGCTCGTCGAAGGCCTGGCCGCGGCCGAGCAGCTTCTCGCGGCCCCGGTCGACGGAGCCGATGGTCTTGGTGAGGACGACCTCGAAGTTGGCGAGCTTGCTGTCGACGTACTCGTCGGCCTCGGCGCGGACCTCGTCGGCCTCCCGGCGGGCCTCGTCGAGGATGCGGTCGGCCTCGGACTGGGACTGCCGGGCGATCTCGGTGTCGGAGACCAGTGAGCCACGCTGGGCGTGGGCGGACTCGATGATCCGCTCGGCCTCCTGGCGGGCCTGCTCGACCATCTGCTCCCGGCCGCCGAGGAGCTCCTGGGCATGGGCGAGCGAGCCGGGGAGGGCCTCACGTACCTCTTCGAGCATCGCGAGCAGCTCGGCGCGGTTGACCACGCACGACGCCGACATGGGCATGGACCGGGCGTTCCCGACCGCTTCGACGATCTCGTCGAGCTTCTTCTGCACGTCCACCGTGTGCTCGCCACTCTCTACTGCTGATTGGAGACGGACGGGACGACTGTACGGCCAGTCGGCGCCCGTCCGACACCTGGTGACGGGCTGTCAGTGGCTCACTGCTGGGCGAGCCGGTCCACGAGGGCCCGGTGGACCAGCGGCGGCAGCAGGTGCGAGACATCGCCGCCCCAGGTCGCGACCTCCTTGACCAGGGAGGACGACAGGAAGCTGTACGTGGGGTTGGTCGGCACGAAGAGCGTTTCGACGCCGGAGAGGCCGTTGTTCATCTGGGCCATCTGCAGCTCGTAGTCGAAGTCACTGACGGCCCGCAGGCCCTTCACGATGGCCGGGATGTCGCGCTGCTTACAGAAGTCGACCAGGAGGCCGTGGAAGGACTCGACCTGGACGTTGCCGAAGTCGGCGGTGACCTGGCGGATCAGTTCGATCCGCTCTTCGACCGTGAACAGGCCCTTCTTGGACTGATTGATCATCACCGCGACATGTACGACGTCGTACAGCTTCGAGGCGCGGCCAATGATGTCGAGGTGTCCATTGGTGATGGGGTCGAACGACCCCGGACAGACGGCGCGGCGCAACTTGAGTCCCTCGCTCTCCGGTGCGGTCATCGTGCGTCTTCGCACGTAGAGGCGGCGCGACCGTACCAAAGCGTTCCCTCGCCGTAGCGACGGGCCCGCAGTGGCTCGAATCCCTTGGGCCAGTTGAATTCTCCGCCTCTGGTGCTCCGTTCCACCGTGACGAGCGCATCGTCCGTGAGCCAGCCCTGGGCACGGAGTGTGAGCAGTATCTCGCCAAGATCGTCGTCGGTGACGGCGTACGGCGGGTCCAGGAAGACCACGTCGTACGGGTCCGCGGGCGCCGGTCCTGTCACGATCTGTTCCGCTTTGCCGGTACGGACTTCGGCGCCGGGCAGGCCGAGCGCACGGACGTTGTCCCGGACCGTGCGGACGGCCCTGGTGTCTGCCTCGACGAGCAGGGCGTGGACGGCGCCGCGGGAGAGTGCTTCGAGTCCGACGGCGCCGGAACCCGCGTACAGATCCGCGATACGGATGCCCTCCAGGGTGCCGAGGAGCGCCTCCCAGGTGGAGAAGAGGCCCTCGCGTGCGCGGTCGGAAGTGGGGCGGGTGCCGGTGCCGGGCGGGACGGCCAGGCGGCGTCCGCCGGCCGAGCCGGCGATCACGCGGGTCATGGGTGTCTGATCCTCGGGTCGGGGTGGCCCGCCGGGATGGGGCGGGCGCCGTGCGTCCCACGATATGGCTTCGGCCCCGTTCGGGCCCGGGGGCCCCGGCGGTCACGTGGGTCTCGCCTCCCCCGGTCCTCGGCCGTTGTCGTCCGTCCTGTGCCCGGCTGCCGTCTCCCCCGGTGTTCAGCCCTTGTGCTCAGCCCTTGTCGAGGTACTCCTCGCGCTCCTTGTCGAGCAGTGCGTCCAGGGCGGTGCGCAGCTCGGGCAGGTGTGTCAGCTCCGGGTCGGCGGCGACGACGGCGACGGCCTCCTCGCGGGCGGCGGCGATGACCTCCTCGTCATCGATGACGGTGAGCATCCGCAGGGAGGAGCGGACACCGGACTGGGCCTGGCCGAGGACATCGCCCTCACGGCGCTGTTCGAGGTCGATCCGGGACAGTTCGAAGCCGTCGAGGGTGGCGGCGACGGCGGACAGCCGGGCCCGGGCGGGGCTCGCCTCGTGCGCCTCGCTGACCAGCAGGCAGAGGCCGGCGGCGGAGCCACGGCCGACGCGGCCGCGCAGCTGGTGGAGCTGGGAGACGCCGAACCGGTCGGCGTCCATGATCACCATCGCGGTGGCGTTGGGGACGTTCACCCCGACCTCGATGACGGTCGTCGCGACGAGGACGTCGACCTGGCCCGCGGCGAAGCGGCGCATCACGTCGTCCTTGTCGTCGGGGTTCATCCTGCCGTGCAGCACCGCGATCCGCAGACCGGCGAGGGCGCCCTTGGTGAGCTGCTCGGCGATCTCCAGCACGGCGAGCGGCGGCCGCTTGTCGCCGTCGTCCTCGGGCGGCTGCTTCTTGCCCTTCTTCTTCTCGGTCTCGTCGTCGGCGTCGTCACCGATCCGGGGACATACCACATACGCCTGATGGCCGTTCTCGACCTCCTCGCGGACCCGCTCCCAGGCGCGGGTGAGGAAGTGCGGCTTGTCCTTGGCGGGGACGACATGGCTCGCGATCGGAGAGCGGCCGGCCGGCAGCTGGTCCAGGACGGACGTCTCCAGGTCACCGAAGACGGTCATGGCGACGGTACGGGGAATGGGTGTGGCGGTCATGACCAGCAGGTGCGGCGGCTGCTTGCCCTTGGACCGCAGGGCGTCGCGCTGCTCGACACCGAAGCGGTGCTGCTCGTCGACGACGACCAGCCCCAGGTCGTGGAACTGCACCTTGTCCTCGATCAGCGCATGCGTGCCGATCACGATCCCGGCCTCGCCGGTGACCAGGTCCAGCAGCGCCTGACGGCGAGTCGCCATCCCCATGGAGCCGGTGAGCAGCACCACCTTCGTACCGAGGTCGGAGCCGCCCAGCATCCCTCCCTCGGCCAGCTCGCCCATCATTTCCGTGATGGAGCGGTGATGCTGCTGGGCCAGCACCTCGGTGGGGGCGAGCATCGCGGCCTGTCCGCCCGCGTCGACGACGGCGAGCATGGCGCGCAGCGCGACCAGCGTCTTCCCGGAACCGACCTCGCCCTGCAGCAGTCGGTGCATCGGGTGCTCGGTCGCCAGGTCGTCGAAGATCTCCTTGGAGACCTTCTCCTGGCCCTCGGTGAGGGTGAACGGCAGCTTGGCGTCGAACGTGTCGAGCAGTCCGCCGTGGGCAGGGATCCGCGCCACCGCCGGAAGCTGGGTGTCCGCGTACCGGCGGCGGGCGAGCGCGACCTGGAGGACGAACGCCTCGTCCCATTTCAGCCGGTCCCTGGCGTCGGCGATGTCCGCCTTGGTCTGCGGTCGGTGGATCTTCAGCAGCGCCTCGGGCAGCGGGGTGAAGCCACGCCCCTCGCGCAGCGACGGCGGCAGCGGGTCGACGGCCTCCCGGGCGCTGGGCAGCACGGTGTCGACGGCCTTGGCGATCCGCCACGAGTCGAGCTGCTTGCAGGCCGGATAGATGGGCAGCAGCCGCCCGGCGAAGGCGTCCACCGCCTCCGTGGCCTCGTCGGCGTCCGTGGCGTCGAGCAGCTGGTAGGTGGGGTGGGCGAGCTGCATCTTCCGGTTGAAGACGGAGACCTTGCCCGCGAACATCGCCCGGCGTCCGGGCAGCAGTTCCTTGTGCGGCTTGTGCACGCCGTGACCGAAGAAGACCAGCTGGAGCCGGCCGCTGCCGTCGGTGAGGGTCACCTCCAGGCGTTTGCCCCTGCCGTTGTTGAACATCATGATCCGGGCGTCGGCGACCTGGGCGACGACGGTCACATGCTCGTCCAGCGGGAGGTCGGCCAGCGCGGTCAGCTTGCCGCGCTCCTCGTACCGCCGCGGGTAGTGGTGCAGCAGATCACCGACCGTGTGCAGGTCGAGATGTTCGGCCATCACCTTCGCGGTGGCACCGCCGAGCAGCTTCTTGAGAGGTTCGTCGAACGCAGACACGCGATCCATTGCACACCACACCACTGACAGAAGTCGCCCGCACCACCGGAATCCCCTGGTCACAAACGTCTTCGCGCCCCTAGGATCGGTCCCCCGCTCCTTGCTCGCGATCACCGCCACGGGATCGCCCGACCCGCGCCGTCGCCCGTCCCCCCACCGGCGCTGCGACGATGACATCTGAGAGGGCGGTTTGTGAGTCATTGATGCGTTCTGCCGTCACCTGATGGTGTGGGTGGGGGCGGAATCTGCTGGTCCGTGGCCGTTGGTCTGCTGGGGTGGCGGGGTGAGTGAACGCAAGCCGTACCCGAGCGACTTGTCGGACGGGCAGTGGTCGTTGATCGAGCCGGTGATCACGGCGTGGAAGGACCGGCACCGTTCGGTCAGCGGTCACCAGGGCGCCTACGCGATGCGGGAGATCGTGAACGCGATTCTCTACCAGGGCCGGACCGGCTGCCAGTGGGCCTACCTCCCGCACGACCTGCCGCCGAAGAGTGCGACGTACTACTACTTCGCCGCGTGGCGCGACGACGGGACCGACCAGGTCATCCATGAACTCCTGCGCTGCCAGGTACGTGAGAGAGCCCGCCGATTAGAGGACCCGACCCTGGTAGTGCTGGACACGCAGAGCATCCACGTCGCCGCCGGGGTCCCCGCCACCACGACCGGGCGGGACCCGGCGAAACGGGTGCCGGGCCGCAAGCGGGCACTGGCGGTGGATGTTCTGGGCCTGGTCATCGCCGTCATCGTGCTCGCCGCCAGCACGCATGACAACGCCGCGGGTATCGCCCTGCTGGACCAGGTCGCCGAACGCACCGGCGGCACTGTCAGCAAGGCGCTCGTCGATCAGGGCTTCAAGAAGCAGGTCGTCGTGCACGGCTCCGGCATGGGTATCGATGTCGAGATTGTCGAACGCAACCTGCAGGACAGGGGGTTCGTCCCGCAGCCGATCCGGTGGAGGGTCGAGCAGACCTACGGGATCCTGATACTGCACCGGCGCCTGGTCCGTGACTACGAACACCACCCGGCCTCCTCCGCCTCCCGCGTCTACTGGGCGATGACCCACACCATGACCCGCCGGCTCACCGGCACGATCACCCCCACCTGGCGCGACCCGCAGGCCGTGACCGCATGAACATCCAGCCCCTGCTCGAAGCACTGGATGTCCAGGAAGACGCAGCCCGGACCCTGACCGACGACCTCCGAACCCAAGCCGAAGAGCTACAGGCCCGACTACGGGAGGCCGAGACCCACCTCGAGCACCTCGCGATCACCCGAAAGACCGTCACCGCCCTCGCCGACCGGATCCCTACCCAAACCGCCTCGCCGGACCTGCCCGAGCACCCGGACTACCCCCGCATCCTCGCCGTCTTCAACGAGGCCACCGGCCCCCTCCGCGCCCGCGACATCTGCGATGCCCTCGACCACGAACTACTGCCGAAGAACATCGAAGGCACCCGCGCCAAGCTGAAACGCCTGGTCAAACTGGACATCCTCACCGAGGACGACGCCGGCAGCTTCGCCACGAAGCAGTAACGGACCAAGTACCGCGATCGGCAACGCTGATACTGCCTCACCCGAAAACGACACTCCACGAACAGCCTCATGAAAGGTCGGACAAGGCAGGCGTCGAGCGTTACTGCGCACCGCTTGATGGCGATCGAAAGCGGGCCACGATCTGGTGTGCGTACTGATCCTCCGGGCCGAGGTCCTGGACCGCTAGATAGGCCGTCTGGGCTCGATTTGTCTCGCACAAAAGCCGGACAAAGACGTACAGAGCATCACGGTCACCATCTTTGGCGCGGCTGCGCAGCGCGGCCTCCATCCCCCGCTCGCGAAGCGATCTGTTGAGTCTCCGACGTGCATGGACGTCCGTGCGAGCGAGTTCCATGAGTTCCGGGAGCCGTTCCGAACGGGCGAGCAAATCCATGTGCCACAGATGGTTGTTGTGCATGTAGCGATCGGTGGAGTAGCACTCGGCCTGGGCGCTTACCAACGTGATGGCCGCATCCCAATCCCCGAGTTGTTCCGCTGCCCGGGCCTGCTCGAACCACTCCACAGGACAAGTATCGCGTAGCGCCGCCTCGTACAGCGTGGTGGAAGTGGTCGCCGATGAAGGTCCACCAGGCCCGCGCCCGCCACCCCTCATCAAATACTCTCAAACCGCCCTCTGAGAACTCAGCGAACTCCGCGTCCCCCGATCCGTCCTCCGGATCCTCCTCCGAGTCCTCCTCGGACCGGTCGCCGCACACCTTCCAGGTGGATCTGCGCGGACTGGTCGATCTCCTCTCCCATCACCTCTACTCCTCGCCCCGGGTCTACCTCCGCGAGCTGCTGCAGAACGCCGTGGACGCGATCACGGCCCGGCGCGCCGAGCAGCCGGACGCGCCTGCCCTGGTGAGGCTGTACGCCTCCGGGGGGCGACTGCGGATCGAGGACAGCGGGATCGGTCTGACCGAGGCCGATGTGCACAGTCTGCTCGCGACGATCGGCCGCAGTTCCAAACGCGACGGTGCACAGGGGCTGGCCTCGGCGCGCGCCGAGTTCCTCGGCCAGTTCGGCATCGGGCTGCTGGCGTGTTTCGTCGTCGCGGCCGAGATCAGGGTCGTCAGCCGGTCGGCCCGCACGCCCGGGGCGCCACCCGTCGAGTGGTGCGCCCGTGACGACGGTTCGTACACCGTCCGCACGCTCCCGGACAGCGCCCGCGCCGAGCCGGGCACCACCGTGCATCTGGTCGCCCGCCCCGGCAGCGCGGACTGGCTCGACGAGGAGCGGGTCCTCGCGCTCGCCCGCGACTTCGGTTCACTCCTGCCGTACGACGTGCGGGTCGGTGACGCCGCGGTCACTGCGCTTCCGGCGCCGTGGGACCGTCCGTATCCGAGCCCGGCGGGGCGGCGGGTGGCGCTCGCCCGTCACTGCCATGAGCAGTTCGGGTTCTCGCCGCTCGACGCGATCGATCTGGATCTGCCGCTCGCCGGGATCCGCGGTGTCGCGTACGTCCTGCCGTCGGCCGTGAGTCCGGCGCAGCGTGCGGGCCACCGGGTGCATCTGAAGGGGATGCTGCTGACCGACCGGGCCGATGAACTGCTGCCCGACTGGGCGTTCTTCGTGCGGTGCGTCATCGACACGGACAGTCTGCGGCCCACCGCGTCGCGGGAGGCGCTGTACGCGGACGAGACCCTTGCCGCCGTGAGGGAGGCGCTCGGCGAACGGATCAGTCAGTGGCTGACCGGGCTTGCCGCGGGTGATCCGGAGCGGCTGGCGGAGTTCCTTTCCGTGCACCACCTGGGTGTGAAGTCCCTGGCCCGGCACGACAGCGCCATGCTGCGGACGATGCTGCCGTGGCTGCCGTTCGAGACGACGGACGGCCGGTTGTCGCTGGAGGAGTTCGCCCGGCGCCATCCGGTGGTGCACTTCACCCGGACCGTGGAGGAGTACCGGCAGGTCGCACCGATCGCGTCCGCGCAGGGCATCGGGGTGGTCAACGGCGGCTATACGTACGACACCGAGCTGGTCGAACAGTTGCCGTCGGTCCGGCCGGGAACGGCGGTCGCGGAGCTGGACGCCGATACCGTCACCGCGCATCTGGACACGGTCGATCCGGCCCAGGAGCTGGCGCTCGGCGGCTTCCTGGCCGCTGCCCGCGCCAGGCTCGACCCGCTGGGCTGCGATGTGGCGCTGCGCGCCTTCCATCCGCTGACCGTGCCCGCACTGCATCTCGACGACCGTTCGGTCCGCCATGGGCAGGCCCGCGCCGAGGCGGAGGAGCAGGCGGACGACCTGTGGGCGGGGATCCTCGGGTCGCTGCGCGGGAGTGCGCCGCGCGCCCGGCTCGTACTGAACCATCTCAATCCGCTGATCCGCCGGATCGGTTCGCTGGACACCCCGGAGCTGGCGGCCACCGCCACCGAGGCTCTGTACGGACAGGCTCTGCTGATGGCGCAGCGGCCGCTGCGGCCCGCCGATTCGGCGCTGCTGAACCGGGCGTTCATCGGGCTGCTGGAGTGGGCCACGCACCCGGCCCCGGAGCAGGCTCAGAGCCCCGACCGTCCGCAGGAGGAAGGCCGATGAGCCTCGACATCGCGACGATCCGGCAGGCCCTGCGGGACAACTACGAGGAGCCGGAGGGGCCGGCCCGCAACGCCCGTGCGGAGCGGCTGCTGACCGAGGCCGAAGGGACCGGGGACGCGCCGCTCCTCGTCGAGGCGCTCGCCAACCAGCTGCAGGCGTACAACTACAGCTCGGAGAAGGACAAGATGTTCGTCCCCTTCGCGCGCCTGCTGCGCATGTGGGACGAGCAGCCCGGAAGCTTCGACCAGGTCACGACCCACCACCTCTTCTGGATGTTCAAGTGGGTCTCCAGTTCCATGATCAATCAGCCGCACATACCGCTCGCCTCCATCGAGAAGTGGCAGGGCGAGATGGCGCACCGCTACCGGCTCGCCGGGCATTCCGAACGGGCCGTGCGCCAGGGCGAGCTGCAGATCGCCCGCCATCTCGGCGATCTGGAGCGGGCCGAACGGGCCTACACCGCCTGGCAGGCGGCCGACCGGGACCGAATGGCCAACTGCCACGCCTGCGAACTGCACAGCCAGGGCGCCTGGCAGGTGCACCGTGGGCAGGACGAGGAGGCGCTTCACACCTGGCGGCCGGTCCTCGACGGGGAGCACACCTGCGCCCATGAGCCCCATGCCGTGCTGGCGGCCTCGCTGCTTCCGCTGCTGCGCACCGGCCGCACCGAGCAGGCCCGCGGTCACCACCTGCGCGGGTACCGGATGATCCGCCCGATGGAGTCCATGCGGGACGCCGTGGCGCTGCACATCGAGTTCTGCGCGCTGACCGGCAATGAGGCGCGGGCCCTGGAGATCCTCGCCGAGCGGCCCGCGTACTTCACCGCCACCGGTAACCCCGACTCCCTGATGGACTTCCTGGCCGTCACCGCTCTGCTGATGGACCGGCTGACCGCGCTGGGCCACGACGACCAGTCCGTGCCCGGGCCCGCGGGCACTGACTGGACCGCGCGCTCGCTGGCCGGTCACGCCCGCGAGCAGGCGCTCGCACTCGCCGCCCGTTTCGACGAGCGCAACGGCAATACGCAGGTCAGCGACGTGGTGCGGGAGCGTCTGGCCCAGCAGCCGCTGCTGGACCGGCTGCCGCTCGGCCTACGGGCTCCGCGGCCGGCCGCGGCGGCCCGGAAGCCGGCCGCGGAGCCGGGGACCGCCGTGGACGTGCCGCTCGGCCTTGCCGGGCTGCTCGCCGAGGCCCGCCGGCTCTCCGACGCCCAGCACCCGGACGCCGGGCCCGCCTGGCAGGCCGCCGCCCGCGCGGCCGAAGGCTCGACGGAACTCTCGGGCCACGACCGGGCCTGCATCGACGACCACCGGGCGAGGGACGGGGCCCTTCCGCCGGCCGTGGCGCGGGGACTGTTCCTGTCCGCGGCCGAGCTGTACGGGGCGGCGGGTGTCCCGGGCGAGGCCGTTGCCGCGGCGGCCCGGGGCGCGTACGTCCGCTCGCTGGAGGCCGAGCACGCGGCCGAGGCCCTCGCCGAGGCAGCGGTCCTCGTGGACCGCGCCCTCGCCCTGCACGCGGCGGGCCGGGCCACTGGCCGGCAGGCCGGCGCCGTGCTGGTCTGCCGGGCCCGGATCCTCAATCAGCTGGTGCTCGGTGCCCCGGACGAGTCGTCTGTCGAGACCGCGGTCGACGCTCTCGAGCAGGGGGTACGGGAGCTGCTCGCCTTCACCGAACCGCTGGGCGCGCAGGCCGGGGTGGCCACGGGGACCGCGGAGGCGTTGGGGTTCCTCGGCGACATCGCGGCGTACCGGGGCGACGGGCCGGGAGCGGGCGAGCTGTATGCGCGGGCCGCCGCCGAGACCGACGCGGCCGGACTGCCCTGGTACTCCGTCGCGTACGAGACCAAGGCCGCGCGGATCGCGGTCGAACTGCGGGACCACGCCACGGCCGAGCGCGCCGCCCGCGCGGCCCTGGCGCACGGGGCATTCGTACCCGCGCCGGGCCGCGCTCGACTTCATCTGCAGCTCGCCGAAGTCCTCGGCGGCATCGAGGAGTTCGCCGAGGCGTCCGAGCAGGCGCTCGATGCCGCGCACTGGGCGGACGAGGCGGGCGAGAGCGACGGCCTGGGGGTCCATGCCCGGCATCTGCTCGGCGGCTGGCTGCTTCAGCTGGGGCGGGCGGGGGAAGCGGCAGCCGTACTGGAGGCCGTGCTGCCCGACATCACGGCCGAGGACCACGGCGACGGCATGCTCGTCCAGACGCTCTGGTGGCTCGGTGACGCGCTGACCGCGCTCGGCGAGCCGCGGGAGGCGGCCGGACACTGGCTGAAGGCGGCGGACATCGCGAGGACCTGGCCCGAACAACACGATCACGCGATGCTCGCCAACCTCGCCGGCCAGGCGCTGTACCAGGCAGAGCTCAACTCCCAGGCAGAAAAGGCGTATGCGCGGGCCGGGGAGCTGTGGCGGCAGCTGGGCGACGTCCATGCGCTGGTGAGGACGCTGCGGGTACGGGCCTGGATCGCGGTCCGTGAAGGGCAGCCGGGGCCGGCTGCGGCGCGGGCGTTCATGGCCGCGGCGGAGCGCGAGTGCGAGGCGGCGCTGGCGGCTGCGGAGCCGGGACAGGTGCCCGGGCTGCGGGCGGAACTCGCCGACACCCACCGCCAGACCGGCGAACTGATCGCCAACGCGTGCGAGGGCGAGCCGGACGAGGACGACGACGGAAGCGCGCGTTCGGCCTACGAGGAAGCGCTCGCCCAGGTCGACCGGGCCGTCACCGGCTTCACCGAGGCCGGTCCGGACTTCCTGGACCGGCGGACGGCGGCGGAACTGGTGGCTGCCTGGCTGGAGGCGGATCTGGGCCGCCGCGACGGCGCACGGGCCCGGGCGCGGGGGGTGCTTGCGGTGTACGAGGGGACCGGGGCGGAGGCGGGCGACACGGTGCATGCGCGGCGGGCGGAGGCGGAATCGGTACTCGGGTACGTGGACCGGGCGCCGCACAAGTAGGGACGGGGCCCGCCCGGTGGCCGTTCACGCCGCAATCGGCGGACGGGCTGGATTTCACCCGGCGGACAGTTGGCCGGCCCTTCAAGCCCGTCCGGCGATCGGGACAACGCCTCACGGGCGGCGCCGGCCGTGCGCGCCCTACTCCACGCCGATCAGCAGCGGCGTTCCCTGTCCGCCGCCCCGGTACACCACCGTGTCCACCGCCAGATAGCCCTCGCGCACATGCTCCTCCAGGGCGTCGGCCAAGGCGTCCGGTACGTCCTCGCCCAGTACCAGCGTGACGAGTTCGCCGCCCGCCGCCAGCATCCGGTCGATCACCGCCCGGGCCGTGCCGGGGACGTCCTCGCCGATGACCGCCACATCGCCTTCGATCAGGCCCAGGATGTCGCCGGCCTGGCAGATGCCCGCCATGGTCCAGGACTGCCGTTCGGCGACGGCCAGTTCGCCGTAGCGGGTGGCACCGGCCGCCGCGGTCATCGTCACCACGTCCTCGTCGAAGCTGCGGTCCGGTTCGTGGACGGCGAGCGCGGCGATGCCCTGGACGGCGGCCCGGGTCGGGATGAGGGCGACCCGGATGCCCTCGGTGCGGGCCTGTTCGGCGGCGGCCGCCGCCGTGTGGCGCAGCTCGGCGTCGTTCGGCAGGAGAACCACCTCGCGGGCGTGCGCGCGGCGGATCGCGTCGACCAGTTCGCCGCTGGCCGGCGGCTCCCCGGGCCGGGCGAGCACGGTGGTCGCACCGGCCTCCGAGCAGAGGCCGGAGAGCCCCGGGCCGGGGACCACGACGACGACACCGCGCTGCGCGGGTTCGCCGTGGTGCTGGTGGACCCGGTCGGCGCCGAAGTGGGTGATCCGGATCCGGTACGGCCGGCCGGCCTCGACCCCGGCCTCCACCGCCGCACCCGCGTCGTCGACATGGACGTGGACGTTCCACAGCCCGTCCCCGCCGACCACGACGAGCGAGTCACCGAGCCCGTCGAGCCGGGTCCGCAGCCGGTCGACCGCGTCGTCCCCGGCCTCCAGCAGATAGATCACCTCGAAGGCGGGGCCGTCCTGCGGTCCGCCCGCCGCGCAGTCGTCGGCCGCGGTGGTGGTCACGGGGGCGATGTCGGGGGTCACCCAGGTGCCGTGTTCGGGCGCCTCCCCGGAGACCGCTTCGACGAGCGCCTCGAGGACGGTCACCAGGCCCCGTCCTCCGGCGTCCACGACGCCCGCCCGACCGAGGACGGCCAGCTGTCCGGGGGTCGCGTCCAGCGCCGTGCGCGCCCCCTCGTACGCCGCCTGCACGACCGCCCGCGCACTCGGGTCGCCCGCCGTGCGCCCGGCGGCCTCGGCGGCGGCGGTGGCCACCGTCAGCACGGTGCCCTCGACGGGGTGGGCGACGGCCTGCCTGGCCGCCGTCGCGGCCCTGGTCAGCGCGAGCCGCAGATGGTCGGCGTCCTGCCCGTCGGCCAGCACCCCCGCCATGCCGCGCAGCAGCTGCGCCAGGATCGTGCCGGAGTTTCCGCGGGCGCCGATCAGCGCCCCGTGCGCCATGGCCCGTACGGCATCGGCGAGGGCGGGCACGGACGCGCCGGTCTCGTGCCCGGCGAAGACCGCTTCGACAGCTCCTGCCGCCGACTCCACCGTCAGATAGAGGTTGGTCCCGGTGTCCCCGTCCGCGACGGGATACACATTGATCGCGTCGATCGCCGCACGCTCCCGGCCCAGTGCCTCCAGGGCGAGCGAGCACCAGGTACGCACCGCGACGGCGTCCATGTCGTCGGCGGTCTGCGGCACGTGGTGTTCCTCCTGGAGAGCGGGCCGTGGGCGGCTGGCTGAACCGCAGAGTAGTCCGGCCCGGTGGGCCCGGCAGGGACAGGGGCGGGGCGGACTGCGGCGAAACCCATGGTAGTTTCGTTCTACCGACGCAGCCGTTGTATGCTGCTTCGGTTGCCCGATGAGAGTCGGGCCATTCCTCCGGTACCGCCACTTCAGTCAAATGATTCCGGCGCGCCGGAATTCACTGTAAGTGCACCTGAAGTCTTTGGAGTGACCCGTGGCTGCCAACTGCGACGTCTGCGGCAAGGGGCCGGGCTTCGGCAACAACATTTCGCACTCGCACCGCCGTACGTCCCGTCGCTGGAATCCCAACATCCAGCGCGTGCGTGCCGTGGTCGGTCGGACGCCGAAGCGGCTCAACGTCTGCACCTCGTGCATCAAGGCCGGCAAGGTCGCGCGCTGACGTTCCCGTCGTAGCGCAGCCTTCCGGTTGCCCAAAAAGCCGGTCCACCTCGGTGGACCGGCTTTTTGCTGTGCGCCGAGCTACTGCAGCCGCCACCCGTGGTCGACGGGGCCGATCCCGGCGCCCAGCGGGAAGCCTGCCGCGATCGCCCCGGTGACGTACTCCTTCGCGGCCCGTACCGCCGTCGGTACGTCCTGCCCCCGGGCCAGCCCGCAGGCGATCGCGGAGGCCAGGGTGCAACCCGTGCCGTGGGTGTGCCGGTTGTCGTGCCGGGGGGCACGCAGCCAGTGCTCCTCGGTGCCGTCCGTGAGCAGGTCGACCGGTTCGCCGGGCAGATGCCCGCCCTTGATGACGACCCAGCGCGGTCCGTGTCCGAGGATCTCCCCGGCGGCCCGCCGCATTCCGGGCTGATCCGTGACGGTCACTCCGGTGAGCTGTGCCACCTCGTCCAGGTTGGGGGTCGCTACCGTCGCGACGGGCAGGAGCTTCTGCCGTACGGAATCGAGGGCCTCGGCGGCCAGCAGCGGATCGCCGTGCTTGGAGACCCCGACCGGGTCGACGACGACCGGGGCGTCGGTCGCCGCCAGGAGTGCGGCGACGGTCTCCACGAGTGCGGCCGAGGCCAGCATGCCGGTCTTCACCGCCTGGACCCCGATGTCGTCGACGACGCTGCGGTACTGGGCCCGGACAGCCTCCACGGGCAGCTCCCACGCGCCCTGGACACCCAGCGAATTCTGCGCCGTCACCGCGGTGATCACGCTCATGCCGTGCACGCCGTGCGCCAGCATCGTCTTGAGATCGGCCTGAATGCCCGCACCGCCGCCGGAATCGGATCCGGCGACGGTGAGTACACGGGGCGGTACGAGTGGTGCGGCGGGGGATGCAGATATGGGCATAGCCCGAAATCTACTCCGGGCGCCGGAGCTGCCGGGCGCCCCCTAGTGGGCGTCCTCGATGCCACCGAAGTGGTCCCAGCCGCCCTTACTGGTCCAGGGCGCCCCGTCGACCGTCACCTGGGGCAGCGCCGACGGGTTGAGGACCTCGCCGATCACCTTCCAGCGGGCGGGCAGCTTCACGTCCGCCGGGAACGTGGCGACGATCGCGTGGTCCTCTCCCCCGGTGAGCACCCACTGCAGCGGGTCCACGCCGACCGCCTGGCCGATGTCGGACATCTGCGAGGGGATGTCGATGAGACCGGAACGCAGATCGATCCGGACCTTGCTGGCCTCGGCGATGTGCCCGAGGTCGGCGACCAGCCCGTCGCTGACGTCCGTCATGGCGGTGGCGCCGAGCCCGGCGGCCGCGGGGCCCGCGTGGTACGGCGGTTCGGGGCGCCGGTGGGCCTCGACGAAGGCGCGCGGCGAGCGGAAACCGCGGGAGAGCACCGCGTACCCGGCGGCGGACCAGCCGAGCCAGCCGGTGACGGCGACGACATCGCCGGGGCGGGCGCCGGCCCGGGTGACCGGTTCGTGGTTGCGCAGATCGCCGAGCGCGGTGATCGCGACGGTGATGGTCTCCCCGCCGACCACGTCACCGCCGACCACGGCCGCCCCCGCGACCTGGCATTCGTCACGGATGCCGTCCATCAGCTCGCCCGCCCACGTGACCGGGAGTTCGGCGGGCACGACCAGGCCGAGCAGCAGCGCGGTGGGCACGGCGCCCATGGCGGCGATGTCGGCGAGATTCTGCGCGGCGGCCTTGCGTCCGACGTCGTACGCCGTCGACCAGTCGCGGCGGAAGTGCCGTCCCTCCAACAGGATGTCGGTACTGGCCACGACCCTACGGTCGGGAGCGGCCACGACCGCGGCGTCGTCGCCGGGTCCGAGCCGTACCGCCGGAGTGGTGGTGAGGCGGGAAGTGAGCTCCCTGATGAGCCCGAACTCCCCCAACTCGCCCACGGTTCCCTTCACCGAGTCTCACCTCTCATCTATCGCGCCGGACGGGCGTCCGGCCTGGATCGGCGGCCGGGGGCCGGGACCGTGGCCCGGCCGTCGGAAGCAGTCTGCTCCGGTTGTCGCCGGCATGCCTGTCCCCCATCCGGACCGCTGCACTTGCGGTCGCGAGCCGTCACTGCTGTCGGTACTGTCAAGAGATACGTCAACCGCTGCCATCCGTACGCCACGCGGTGGGACGTCATCCGGTCCGCAGGTCTCCCCGCGGCCCGCGGCAACGCGATACCGTGGCGTCTCTTTCCCCCACATGATCCTCGTGGCCGCCCTGGAGGTTCCGTGGTACAGGCGTACATCCTTATCCAGACCGAGGTGGGCAAGGCGTCGACCGTCGCCGAGACCATCACGAAAATCCCGGGAGTGATCCAGGCAGAGGACGTCACCGGCCCCTACGACGTGATTGTGCGCGCGCAGGCCGACACAGTCGATGAACTCGGACGCATGGTGGTCGCCAAGGTCCAGCAGGTGGAGGGCATCACCAGAACCTTGACCTGCCCGGTCGTTCATCTGTAGCCCCCTTATACGCTGGGCCGGTGACGTCCTTCCGCCGCCGGCTTCGCCGCCCCGTGTTCCTCGGCCCGTCCGCTGCCGTTCTGCTGCTGGCCGCGGCGGGCTGCTCCTCCATGGACACCCATGCATCGATCACGGTTCCCACCCCGACGCCGGAAGCCGCAGCCTACTGCCGTGCACTGCACAAGGAGCTGCCGAAGACCGTCGCCGGACAGAAACGCAACGACCCAGGACCGAAGTCGGAGCTGACCGCCGGCTGGGGGGACGGGGCGATCGTACTGCGCTGCGGGGTCGACCGGCCCGCAAAGATGGACGATCCGATGGCGAAGGGGGCCGAGGCGGACGGCGTCAACTGGCTGCTGGAGCAGCCGGAGGACGCCGGTCCGCGCTTCACCACCACCTATCGCAAGGCGTATGTCGAGGTGTCGCTCTCGACGGCGTACGCACATGACATGAGCCCGCTGGCGGCGTTCGCCGCTGCCGTCAAGAAGACGGTCCCCAGCAGCGTCTAGCGAGTGTCCGCGCAGTCCGGCCCGGCGCCTGTGCGCACATCCGGCCCGGTGTTTCTCAGCGCAGGCCGGTCGGGCGGGTCAACGCCGCCTGGATCAGCCGGTCCACCAGCTCCTGGTAGCTCACGCCGCTCTCCTGCCACATCCGCGGGTACATGGAGATCGGGGTGAAGCCCGGCAGCGTATTGATCTCGTTGATCACGAAGCTGCCGTCCTCGGTGAGGAAGAAGTCGGCGCGCACCAGGCCCTCGCAGGACGCCGCCTCGAAGGCTTCGACCGCGAGCCGCTGGACCTCGGCCGTCTGCTCCTCGGTCAGCGGGGCGGGCACGATCCCGGACGCCGAGTCGATGTACTTGGCCTCGAAGTCGTAGAAGTCGTGCGCGGTGACCGGCGGGATCTCGGCGGGCACGCTGGCACGCGGTCCGTCCTCGAACTCCAGCACCCCGCACTCGATCTCGCGGCCCCGCAGCAGCGACTCGACCAGGAACTTGGGGTCGTGGCGGCGGGCCTCCTCGATCGCCTCGTCGAGGCCGGAGAGGTCGTCGACCTTGGTGATGCCGATGGACGAGCCTGCCCGGGCGGGCTTGATGAAGAGCGGCCAGCCGTGCTCACCGGCGAAGTCCACGATGCGCTTGCGGGCACCGGAGCGGTCGGTGTCCCACTCACGGGGGCGGATCACGACGTACGGGCCGACGGGCAGCCCGAACGAGGTGAACACCCGCTTCATGTACTCCTTGTCCTGGCCGACCGCCGAGGCGAGCACACCGGCGCCCACGTACGGCACCCCGGACAGCTCCAGGAGCCCCTGGAGGGTGCCGTCCTCACCGTACGGGCCGTGCAGGACGGGGAAGACGACGTCGACCTCGCCGAGCGCCTTCGGGACCGAGCCGGGCTCGCTGTAGACCACCTCGCGGCTGCCGGGGTCGACGGAGAGCACCACGCCGCCCTCGCCGGACTCGGCCAGTTGTGCCACGTCCGGCATCTTCCGGTCGGTGATGGCCATCCGCTCGGGCTCGTCGGCGGTGAGCGCCCAGCGGCCGTCCGTCGTGATGCCGATCGGCAGGACGTCGTACTTCGTCCGGTCGATGGCGTTCAGGACGGCACCTGCGGTGACGACCGAAATGCCGTGTTCGGAGCTGCGGCCGCCGAACACGACGGCCACACGCGGCTTGCGGAGCTGCTGCTCCGGGCTCTGGGGGAGGTTCTCGCTGCTCATATCGCGTTGAGCGTACCTGCTGGTACGAGTCACGTCAGCGTCCCCGGGGCCGACCCGCGTACGGAGCAGCCGCTCAGTGGCGCTCGGCCTTCGCGCTGCGCGACATCAGCTCGCCCAGTGCGACCATCGGCGGCTTGCCCTCGTGGACGATGGAGACGACCGTCTCCGTGATGGGCATGTCGATCCCGTGCCGGCGTGCCAGATCGAGCACCGATTCACAGGACTTGACGCCTTCGGCGGTCTGCTTGGTGACGGCGATGGTCTCTTCCAGCGTCATGCCGCGGCCGAGGTTGGTGCCGAAGGTGTGGTTGCGCGAGAGCGGCGAGGAGCAGGTCGCCACCAGGTCGCCGAGGCCCGCGAGTCCGGAGAACGTCAGCGGATCGGCGCCCATGGCGAGGCCGAGCCGGGTGGTCTCGGCCAGGCCGCGGGTGATGAGCGAGCCCTTGGCGTTGTCGCCGAGGCCCATCCCGTCGGCGATGCCCACGGCGAGACCGATGACGTTCTTGACCGCGCCGCCGAGTTCGGCGCCGACCACATCGGTGATGGTGTACGGGCGGAAGTACGGGGTGTGGCAGGCGGCCTGGAGGCGACGGGCCACCGACTCGTCCCGGCAGGCGACGACGGCCGCGGCAGGGCGGCGTTCGGCGATCTCCTTGGCCAGGTTGGGGCCGGTGACGACGGCGATGCGGTCCGCGGGGACCTTGGTGACGTCCTCGATGACCTCACTCATCCGCTCGGCGGTGCCGAGTTCGACGCCCTTCATCAGCGAGACGAGAACGGTGTCCGGACGCAGGTGCGGGGCCCAGTCGGCGAGGTTGGCGCGCAGCGTCTGCGACGGCACGGCGAGCACCGCGAAGTCGGCGCCGTGCAGTGCCTCCGCGGCGTCGGTGGTGGCCCTGATGGAATCGGGTAGTTCAATTCCCGGCAGATAGTCGGGGTTGGCACGGGTCGTGTTGATCGCCTCGACGAGCTCGGCGCGACGGCCCCAGAGAGTGACCTCGCTACCGGCGTCGGCGAGCACCATGCCGAAGGCCGTACCCCAGGAGCCGGTTCCGAAGACGGCTGCTTTGACGGGGTGCGTCACTTGGGTCCCTTCCCTTCGGCCTTGCGCCGCTGTTCGGCACGCGCCTTGCGGTGGTCGTAGAGCTCGGTGGGGGCCTTCTCGCCACGTACGGCTTCGAGCTGGGCGGTGACCGCGGCCATGATGACCTCGGTCGCCTCACGCAGGATGTCGGGCGTCGGCTCCTTGTCGTAGAACCGGGAGAGGTCGACGGGCGGTCCGGCCTGCACCTGGAGTGTCTTGCGAGGGAAGAGCCGGAGCTTGTTCTCCTTGGCGTACGGCGGCATCGCCAGGTTGGCGCCCCACTGCGCGACGGGGATGACCGGGGCCTTCGTCATCAACGCGACGCGGGCGGCACCGGTCTTGCCGGCCATCGGCCACATGTCGGGGTCGCGAGTGAGGGTGCCCTCCGGGTAGAAGGCGACACATTCACCGCGCTCGATGGCGTCGACGGCGGCCCGGAAAGCGTCCAGCGCATTGGTCGTCTCGCGGTACACCGGGATCTGCCCGGTGCCGCGCAGGATCATTCCGACAAAGGGGGTCTTGAAGAGGCCCGCCTTGGCGAGAAGCCGCGGCACCCGGCCGGTGTTGTACTGGAAGTGACCGTAGGAAAGCGGGTCCAGATACGAGTTGTGGTTGACCGCAGTGATGAATCCGCCGTCGGCCGGGATGTGTTCCATTCCCCGCCAGTCACGCTTGAACAGAACCACCAGCGGTGGTTTTGCGATGGCCGCCGCCAGGCGGTACCAGAAGCCGATTCTGCGGCGGGACACTCGGACACCTTCCTCTACGGACCTGACGAGCTGCCTGGCCCTTGGGCGGCCAATTCTGGCCCCAGGCCCCTGCTCTGTCGAGAACACCGTACGCCTCGCCTCCGGGACCGAACCTCCGGGTTGTCACACCGGCAGGCGAGAATGAGCGGCGATGCGCATCGAGGGGGAGATCGCCACGAACACCGACCCGACCGGCCTGTGGTCCCTGGTCGTCCCGTTGAAGCCGCTGGCACAGGGCAAGAGCAGGCTCACGGGGGCGGCCGGCGTCATGCTGCGCCCCCGGCTCGCCCTGGCCTTCGCCCAGGACACCGTGGTCGCCGCGCTGTCCTGCCGGGCCGTACGGGATGTGGTGGTCGTCACGGACGACCCGGAGGCCGCGGCGGCGCTCGCGGCGCTCGGGGCACGCACCGTTCCCGACGAACCGGCCGCCGGGCTCAACGCCGCACTCGTCCACGGTGAGCGGGCGGTACGCGACCGGCGGCCCGCCGCGGCGGTCGCGGCGCTCAACGCGGACCTGCCCGCACTGCGCCCCACGGAATTGACCCGCGTCCTCGATTTCGCCGCCGAATTTCCTCGCGCATTTGTTACGGACGTGGCGGGAATCGGCACGACATTTCTTTCGGCTTCATCCGGGGTGGAATTGCGTCCGGCTTTCGGTGGCCCGTCCAGGGCCCGGCATCTTTCCTCCGGCGCGGTGGAAATCACGTCGGCCGGTATCGATTCGGTCCGCCAGGACGTGGACACCGGCGACGATCTGCGGGCCGCCGTGCGCCTCGGGGTGGGCCCGCACACGGCGGACCGCTGGGCCACGGGCGTGCCCGCGCGGGACCGATAGGCTGCCGTTCATGCAGGCGACCTCGTACACGTACGACCCCGAGACCCGCACCGGCAGTGTGCTGCTCGACGACGGCACCCCGGTGGAATTCGACGCCCCGGCCTTCGACGCGGGCGGCCTGCGGCTGCTGCGCCCCGGGCAGCGGGTGCGGATCGAGGTCACGGGCGAGGGTGCCGACCGGCGGATCACCCTGGTGACGCTGCAGACGTTCTGAAGGGCGCCTCGGACCACCGGGCCCCCTCCGGCAGCGGGCCGGGCCCCGAACAGCCCGCGGGCCGGGCTCCCCGTGGGGAGCCCGGCCCGGCGCGTGTGAGTAGCCCTGCGCTGCTCGGTCTCACTTCTTCCGCGCGACGGCCTTCTTGGCCGTGGTCTTGCGCGCCGTGGTCTTCTTCGCGGGCGCCTTCTTCGCCGTGGCCTTCTTGGCGGGCGCGGTCTTGCTGGCGACGGTCTTCTTCGCCGCCGCGGCCGTGGTCTTCTTGGCCGCCGTGGTCTTCTTGGCCGCCGCGGTGGTCTTCTTCGCGGTGGTCTTCTTGGCAGCGGTGGTCTTCGCCGCGGTCACGGCCTTCTTGGTGGTGGCCTTCTTCGCCGTGGCCTTCTTGGCGGTGGCCTTCTTGGCCGCGGCCTTCGTGGTCGCACGGGTGGGAGCACCGCCCGAGAGGCTGCCCTTGGGCGCCTTCTTCACGGCCACATCGTGCTTGGGGAGCTTCTTCGAGCCGCTCACGAGGTCCTTGAAGCCCTGTCCCGCGCGGAAACGGGGCACCGAGGTCTTCTTGACCCGTACGCGCTCACCCGTCTGCGGGTTGCGGGCGTAGCGAGCCGGGCGGTCGACCTTCTCGAACGAGCCGAAGCCGGTGACCGAGACACGGTCCCCGGCGACAACGGCACGGACGATCGCGTCGAGTACCGCGTCGACAGCGTCTGCGGCCTGCTGGCGGCCGCCGACCTTGTCGGCAATCGCTTCTACGAGCTGCGCCTTGTTCACGTCTTCCCCTTCGGAGACATTGCCAGAACGAAAGTGTTCAAGCGTTTTCGCACGTTAGGCAGATATATACCGCAAATCAAACACGAAACGGGCTAATCACCCTAGTGCCGCAACGAAGTCGACCGCTGCGCAGTTCCGCAGAGTCAGTCACCTTCGGGGAATCGGCCCTCATCGAGGTCCTTCATCAACCGGTCCAGACGCCTTGCCGCATCCGGTAGATCGTGCTTCGCCGCGGCCGTGACGACCAGCAGCTTCCGGGACAGCGCCATCCTTACGCCCTCCGGGACTTGCAGTGCGCGCACTCTTGCGTGCGCTTCCTTCAATTGGTCGGCGACTTGGCCGTAAAGCTTGAGTTGGCTGTCGCGTTCCATGCACCGATTGTGCCATCTGGGGCGAGTTGTCGCCCGACGGGGTCTCAACAAGCGACTGCGCCCTCTACCAGAAGGCAGAGGGCGCAGTACTGGAAACGCGCTGCTCAGGCGTTAATTGTACGCGGCTTGAAGGTCGGCCTTGCCGCCTCATAAGTCGCGATGTCCGCTTCGTTCTGAAGGGTGAGGCTGATGTCGTCCAGCCCGTTCAGCAGTCGCCAGCGGGCGTTCTCGTCGAGCTCGAAGTCGGCGGTGATGCCTTCGGCGCGGACCTGGCGCGCCTCCAGGTCAACGGTGACCTCGGCCTTCGGGTCGGCCTCGGTCAGCTCCCAGAGCGCGTCGACCACCTTCTGGTCGAGCACGACGGTCAGCAGGCCGTTCTTCAGCGAGTTGCCGCGGAAGATGTCGGCGAACCGGGAGGAGATGACGGCCTTGAAACCGTAGTTCTGCAGGGCCCAGACGGCGTGTTCGCGGGACGAGCCGGTACCGAAGTCGGGACCCGCCACCAGGACCGTGGCGCCGTCCCGCTCGGGGCGGTTGAGGACGAAGTTCTCGTCCTTGCGCCAGGCCTCGAAGAGTCCGTCCTCGAAGCCGTCGCGGGTGACCTTCTTCAGCCAGTGGGCGGGGATGATCTGGTCGGTGTCGACGTTGCTGCGGCGCAGCGGGACGGCCCGGCCGGTGTGTGCGGTGAAAGCTTCCATGATTCTCAGACTCCGGCGGACGTACGGGCATCGGACAGGTCGGCCGGCGAGGCCAGGTGGCCCAGCACGGCGGTGGCGGCGGCGACCTGCGGGGAGACCAGGTGAGTACGGCCGCCCTTGCCCTGCCGGCCCTCGAAGTTACGGTTCGAGGTCGAGGCGGAGCGCTCGCCGGGGGCCAGCTGGTCGGGGTTCATACCGAGGCACATCGAGCAACCCGCGTGCCGCCATTCGGCGCCGGCCGCGGTGAAGACCTTGTCCAGGCCCTCCTCGACGGCCTGCAGGGCGACCCGGACCGAGCCGGGGACGACCAGCATCCGTACGCCGTCGGCGACTTTGCGGCCGTCCAGGATCGAGGCCGCGTTACGCAGGTCCTCGATGCGGCCGTTGGTGCAGGAGCCTACGAAGACGGTGTCGACGTCGATCTCGCGCAGCGGCTGCCCGGCAGTCAACCCCATGTATTCCAGGGCCTTTTCGGCTGCGTTCCGCTCCGAGGCGTCCTCGTACGAAGCGGGGTCGGGGACGTTCGCCGACAGGGGCGCGCCCTGGCCGGGGTTGGTGCCCCAGGTGACGAACGGGGCCAGTTCCGCGGCGTCGATGACGACCTCGGCGTCGAAGACCGCGTCCTCGTCCGTGCGCAGCGTCTTCCAGTACGCGACGGCGGCGTCCCAGTCCTCGCCCTGCGGGGCGTGGTCGCGACCCTTCAGGTAGTCGAACGTGGTCTCGTCCGGGGCGATCATGCCGGCCCGGGCGCCCGCCTCGATCGACATGTTGCAGATGGTCATCCGGGCTTCCATCGAGAGCTTCTCGATGGCGGAGCCGCGGTATTCGAGGATGTAGCCCTGACCGCCGCCGGTGCCGATCCGGGCGATGATCGCGAGGATCAGGTCCTTGGCCGTCACGTCGTCGGGCAGTTCGCCGTCGATGGTGATCGCCATCGTCTTCGGACGGGCCAGCGGCAGCGTCTGGGTGGCCAGCACGTGCTCGACCTGGCTGGTGCCGATGCCGAATGCCAGCGCGCCGAACGCGCCGTGCGTGGAGGTGTGGGAGTCGCCGCAGACGACCGTGGTGCCGGGCTGGGTCAGCCCCAGCTGCGGGCCGACCACGTGCACGACGCCCTGCTCGACGTCGCCCAGCGGGTGCAGCCGTACACCGAACTCCGCGCAGTTCTTGCGCAGCGTCTCCAACTGGGCGCGGGAGACCGGGTCGGCGATGGGCTTGTCGATGTCGAGGGTCGGGGTGTTGTGATCCTCGGTGGCGATGGTGAGGTCGAGGCGCCGCACCCGGCGTCCGGCCTGACGGAGGCCGTCGAAGGCCTGGGGGCTGGTCACCTCGTGCAGCAGGTGCAGATCGATGAAGAGGAGGTCGGGCTCACCTTCGGCGCGCCGGACGACATGGTCGTCCCAGACCTTCTCCGCGAGTGTCCTACCCATCGCTTTCCCTCCGGCCGGCGTCTTCGCCGGCCCAACTAGAGATTCGGTGCGCCGCCGTCCGGACCCCCGTGCGGGGCGGTGGCTTCGGGCCGTTGTGTGGCCGCCCCTACAGGTTCGCAACTTCTGCGGAAAATTGAACTTGCGTTTCACAGAGTGAGACGCGAGTATCGTCGTATGGACAACTCTAGCGGCGTCGGCGTTCTCGACAAGGCAGCTCTGGTATTGAGCGCCCTGGAGTCCGGTCCGGCCACCCTCGCCGGGCTGGTCGCGGCGACCGGGCTCGCACGACCCACGGCCCATCGACTGGCCGTGGCACTGGAACACCACCGGATGGTGGCGAGGGACATGCAGGGCCGTTTCATCCTCGGCCCGCGGCTGGCGGAGCTCGCGGCCGCGGCCGGCGAGGACCGCCTGCTGGCGACGGCCGGCCCGGTGCTCACACACCTGCGTGACATCACCGGCGAGAGCGCGCAGCTCTACCGCCGGCAGGGAGACATGCGGATCTGCGTGGCGGCCGCGGAGCGGCTGTCCGGACTGCGGGACACCGTTCCGGTCGGCTCCACGCTCACCATGAAGGCCGGCTCGTCGGCCCAGATCCTGATGGCCTGGGAGGAGCCGGAGCGCCTGCACCGCGGCCTCCAGGGCGCCCGCTTCACGGCGACGGCGCTCTCCGGCGTCCGGCGGCGCGGCTGGGCCCAGTCGATCGGCGAGCGGGAACCGGGCGTCGCCTCCGTCTCGGCGCCGGTGCGCGGTCCGTCGAACCGGGTGGTCGCCGCCGTCTCGGTCTCCGGACCGATCGAGCGGCTGACCCGTCACCCGGGCCGGATGCACGCCCAGGCGGTCATCGACTCGGCCGCGCGGCTGAGCGAGGCCCTGCGCCGCAACGGCTGACGTACTCGTTCTCCCCTGATCCGAAAGGCCGCCCCAGCGTCGTGGCGGCCCTGCTCAGCCCTTCCGCTCCGTGACCGAGCGATGCGCGAGACGATCCGCCGCGCGACGGCCGCGCCCCTCGACGGGCAGCACACCGGTCACCGCAGCCAGTCCGTACGGCGGCATGTCGGCGTAGATCGATTCGTACGCCCCCTCCGGCGCGATGTACGTCTCGTGCCACAGCCCCACGTGCTGCCTGGACTTCTTCTCCTTGCGGTTCATCATCGCCCAGGCCTTGCGGTGGAACATGTCGGGAGCGCTCGCGTACGCGTACAGCTTCTCCTTCGACTCCCAGTACTGGACGACGTAGTACGTCCTCGGCGACCCG
The DNA here is from genome assembly GCF_036108815.1 of Streptomyces sp. NBC_00353. Lineage (NCBI taxonomy): Bacteria > Bacillati > Actinomycetota > Actinomycetes > Kitasatosporales > Streptomycetaceae > Streptomyces > Streptomyces sp. NBC_00353. The sequence continues at coordinate 3,655,634 of NZ_CP107985.1, forward strand.
GTGAGCAGTGTGTAGCCGAGCAGTCCGCGACTCCTGTCCCGGCTCAACTCCCGCAGCATGCGCGGCATTGCGGCGAGGACCGGCAGCCAGTGATGCACGCCCCGGAAGTGGTTGATGCGCATCCCTATGAGCAGCACGACCACCTCCCCCTCAGCAGCCGCGGTCGTCCGCCCAGGTATCGGCTTCGCAAACATGCAGTGCCCCCTGTCTCGTGGCCGATCATTGGAGAGCGTCACTATCCAATGATTGGATAGTGGCACTGCCCAAGGGGTGGCGCAAGGGAAGGCACCGAACATGCGACTGTCGGAACTGAGCAAGCAGAGCGGCGTCACGACCGCGACGATCAAGTACTACCTGCGTGAGGGGCTGCTGCCGCCCGGTGAACGCGTCAGCGCTACCCAGGCCGAGTACGACGAGAGCCATCTGCGCCGGCTCCGTCTGGTGCGGGCACTGATCCAGGTCGGCCGCCTTCCGGTGGCAACGGCCCGCGAAGTACTGGCACATGTCGATGACGAGTCCCTCGGCCGGACGATCCGCCTCGGCGCGGCGCTGTGGTCCCTGCCGCACGGCCCCGAGCCGGACGAGGACGCCCCGGAGACGGCCGTGGCACGCCACGAGGTCGACCGGCTTCTCGACCGGCTCGGCTGGGCGTTCGTGCAGGATCTCGGCTCACTGGACCCCGTACATCGCGCACTGGTCGCGTCGATGGCCACCCTCATCAGGCTCGGATACCCCTGTGACATCGAGTACTTGGCGGAGCAGGCCCGCCTCATGGAGCAAGTGGCCGTCCACGACCTGGACATGATGGAGTCCTATCCGGCGGGCGCGGAGCAGGTGGAGATGGCGGTCGCCTCGGTGGTGCTCTACGAGCCGCTGCTGCTGGCGCTGCGCAGGCTGGCCCAGGAGGAGGAGTCGGCCCGGCGGTACGGCCTCTGACCACAGCGGGTTCCCCGCGCACAACAGGCCCCGGACATACGGCCAAGGGCCCTTCACCGAAGTGAAGGGCCCTTGGTTTTCTGCTCTGTTGTACCCCCGACCGGATTCGAACCGGCGCTACTGCCGTGAGAGGGCAGCGTGCTAGGCCGCTACACAACGGGGGCGTGATACTGCATCTTGCGCTGGGCTACCAGGACTCGAACCTAGAATGACGGTACCAGAAACCGTAGTGTTGCCAATTACACCATAGCCCATGGTGTTACAAGTACCCCCGACCGGATTCGAACCGGCGCTACTGCCGTGAGAGGGCAGCGTGCTAGGCCGCTACACAACGGGGGCCCTAGCGATCCTGCATCGAAATCGTGGGTGCGACCCAAATGATCTCGCGGGAAGGATCTGTACCCCCGACCGGATTCGAACCGGCGCTACTGCCGTGAGAGGGCAGCGTGCTAGGCCGCTACACAACGGGGGCGTGTTTTACAGATGAAGCTCTGCGCTGGGCTACCAGGACTCGAACCTAGAATGACGGTACCAGAAACCGTAGTGTTGCCAATTACACCATAGCCCACCAAAACTCAACCCCCAGAGGGGGTTTTGTTCGGCTTGCGCTTCCCGGCCGGATCTTTCGGCCCGCTCGGGCGGCGCAGGAAGAACATTACCCGAAGGTGTCCGACGCTCCAAAACGGGTATTGCCCGCCAACAGTCCGGGGAGCTGATCAAGGCCGGTGATCCGGACCAGATCGGGGCGTCCGCCACGCCCGTCCCTGTCCAGCCAGACCCCCTTCAGTCCGGCCGCCACCGCCCCACCGGCGTCGATGTCCGGGTGGTCGCCGACGTACACGGCGTCCTGCGGCGCCAGCCCGAGCGTGTCGCAGGCGGCGTGGAACGCCCCGGCCTCGGGCTTGGAGACGCCGAGCTCCACCGCGCACACCACGGCCTCGAAGCGGTCCCGCACGCCGAGGGTGCGCAGTTTGCGGTCCTGGTTGATGATGCTGGAATTCGACAGGACGGCATGCCGGTAGCGGCCGGCCAATAGGTCCAGGGCCGGCACGGCGTCCGGGAAGAGCGCCCACGCGGCCTCGTAGTGCACAACGTGCCGGCCGAACCATTCATCGGCCTCCGCGTCCGTCAGCGGCCGCCCGAGGAACGCACGGACCCGCTCCCGGCGCTGCCCCTGGAAGTCGGTCTCCCCCGCGGCGAGACGCGCCCACTGGACGTCGGTGATGGCCCGCCATGCCTCGAGGGCCTGCTCGACGGACGCGTACCCGCCGGGCAGGCCCTCGCTCGCCAGATGTTTGCGCATACCGACACGGTCGGCGCCCGTGTAGTCGAAGATCGTGTCGTCGATGTCCCAGATCACGGCTCGGATCGGCATGAGGCCACGCTACCGCTCAGCCGGGGCTCAGACACATGGAAGGGGGCGGCCCCCGGAACGAAACCGGTGGCCGCCCCCTTCGGGCGTGCAGGAGCCGCTTACGCGGCCAGCTTGGCCAGTGTCGCGTCGATGCGGGCGATCGTCTTCTCGCGGCCCAGGATCTCAAGGGACTCGAAGAGCGGCAGACCGATCGTCCGGCCGGTGACGGCGACGCGGACCGGGGCCTGGGCCTTGCCGAGCTTCAGGCCGTGCTCCTCACCTGCGGCGAGGATGGCGTTCTTCAGGGCCTCGGCGTTCCACTCGGCGTCGACCAGCTTCGCGCGGGCGGTGACGAGCAGGGCGTCGGAACCCTCCTTCATCGCCTTGGCCCAGGACGCCTCGTCCTCGACCGGCTCGTCGAGGAAGAGGAAGTCGACGTTGGCCGTGATGTCCGAGAGGACGGTGACGCGGGTCTGGGCGTAGGGAGCGATGGCTTCGAACCGGGCGGCGTCGAAGGCCTCCGGGGCCCAGGGGGCGAACGGGGCCTTCAGCCAGGGGCCGCACGCCTCGGTGAAGGTCTTCACGTCGAGCATGCGGATGTGCTCGGCGTTGATGTGCTCGCACTTCTTCAGGTCGAAGCGCGCCGGGTTGGCGTTGACGTCCTTGATGTCGAACGCCGCCACCATCTCCTCGATGGAGAAGATGTCGCGGTCCTCGGCGATCGACCAGCCCAGCAGGGAAAGGTAGTTGAGCAGACCCTGAGGGAGGAAGCCGCGCTCGCGGTAGAGGTTGAGCGAGGCCTGCGGGTCACGCTTGGAGAGCTTCTTGTTGCCCTCGCCCATGACGTACGGCAGGTGCCCGAAGACAGGAGTCTCCTTGGCGATGCCCAGCTCGATCAGCGCCTTGTAGAGAGCGAGCTGACGCGGGGTGGAGGAGAGCAGGTCCTCGCCGCGCAGGACGTGGGTGATCTCCATCAGCGCGTCGTCGACCGGGTTGACCAGCGTGTAGAGCGGGGCTCCGTTGGCCCGGACGATGCCGTAGTCCGGCACGTTCTCCGGCTGGAAGGTCAGCTCGCCGCGGACCAGGTCCGTGAAGGTGAGCGCCTCGTCGGGCATCCGGAAGCGGACGATGGACGTCCGGCCCTCGGCCTCGTACGCGGCGGTCTGCTCGGCGGTCAGGTCGCGGCAGTGGCCGTCGTAGCCGGACGGCTTGCCGGCGGCGCGGGCGGCGTCACGGCGGGTGTCGAGCTCCTCGGTGGTGCAGTAGCAGTGGTACGCGTACCCGCCGGCGAGAAGCTTCTCGGCGACATCCTTGTAGATGTCCATACGCTGCGACTGCCGGTACGGGGCGTGCGGGCCGCCGACCTCGGGGCCCTCGTCCCAGTCGAAACCGAGCCAGCGCATCGAGTCGAGCAGCTGGTCGTACGACTCCTCGGAGTCGCGGGCCGCGTCGGTGTCCTCGATACGGAAGACCAGGGTGCCGCCGTGGTGCCGGGCGAAGGCCCAGTTGAAGAGGGCGGTGCGGACCAGGCCCACGTGGGGGTTGCCGGTCGGGGAGGGACAGAAACGTACGCGGACGTCTGTGTTAGCCACGCTTGATCACCTTGTTGGTGAGAGTGCCGATGCCTTCGATGGAGACGGCGACCTCGTCGCCGACATGCAGGGGTCCGACCCCTGCCGGAGTGCCGGTGAGGATCACATCGCCCGGGAGCAGCGTCATGGCCTCCGTGATGTGGACGACCAGATCCTCGATGGAGCGGATCATTTCGCTCGTACGGCCCAGTTGACGTTGCTCGCCGTTGACCGTGGCCTGAATGGCGAGGTCGCTGGGGTCGAGGTCGGTCTCCACCCAGGGGCCGAGCGGGCAGGACGTGTCGAAGCCCTTGGCCCGGGCCCACTGCTTCTCGCGCTTCTGGGCATCGCGGGCGGTGACGTCATTGGCGCAGGTGTAGCCGAAGATGACGTCCTTGACGCGCTCACGCGGCACTTCGCGGCACATCCGGCCGATGACCACGGCCAGCTCGGCCTCGTAGTGCACTTCGTTGGAGAAGGAGGGGTACTCGATGGCGTCCCCGGAGCCGATCACCGACGTGGTGGGCTTGAAGAAGGCCACCGGTACGTCCGGGACCTCGTTGCCGAGTTCCGCGGCGTGCTCCGCGTAGTTGCGGCCGATGGCCACGACCTTGTTGGGGAGCACGGGCGGCAGCAGTCGGACCTTGCTCAGCGGGACCTTGGTGCCGGAGAGCTCGAAGTCGGCGTACGGGATGCCCTTGATGATGTCGAGGACGAGGTCACCGGAGTCGACGGTGCCGTCGCCCTCAACCGCGCCGAAGGCGACATTGCCGTCGATGGAGAACCTGGCGATGCGCACGGGATGCTGTCGCCCCTCACTTGCTGGCTGGCTGAAGACTGACGCCCCAGGCTAACGCGGGTGAGGGGGACAATCGCGCGCATTACTCGGCGGTGGCGGCCATGGCCGGGGCTTCCATCAGGATGGTGCGACGCGGGTTGGCCGTCTGCGTCGGCAGGTCGACGGCGTGCTCCGGCTGGTCCGGCGTCTGCAGCGCTTCGGCGTCCTTGAGGTGCGCCAGCGTGGTGCGCCGGGGGTTGGCAATGTTGCGGAACATCATCGTCGTCTTCATCTGCCGTCAGGACCCTGTTCGGTACGGGCGCCGCCCGGAGGGGCGCCGGTTGTCGGATTTGCCATCCCTGTAAAGCGTCAGGCTAAACATCCAATTCCCTCCGGATCCCCGGAAGAGACGACGATCATCATGTGAGTTTCCTCACGAAGCAGTCGACAATTGCCCCATTCCGGGCGCCTGATCTTGATCGAAGAAACGGACATTGCATCACTGAATGAACCATTCCGCTGCTGATCATGTCGACTGGGACACCCCTCACCCTCGCCGCATCCGCCCACCATGAACCGGTTTGCCCCTAAACACTCTCTACGACTTGTCACCCAGCCATCACAACGAGTCACTCCGGTCACAGCGTGACGCGGGGGCCTTGTTGGAGATCCGGCACTGTGCTGGAATTCCACGCACCGCCGCGGGTTTCAGGCCGGCGCGCAGGGGCGCAACGCAGCGCCGAGTGGCGGCGGGAAGGGGAAGAGCGCCGGTCACTCACGACCACCATGGGGCGGGAAAAACGCCCCACGACGCCGACACCGTCCCGTCCGTCTACGCGGGGGGACGCCTGGTCCAGAGGTTGCGACGCTAGTGCAGGGACGTTTCAAGAGGGATGGCAGCGCTGCGGCGGAACAGGAGCCGCACGGCGGGACCGACCGCGGTTCCTCGCCCCAGCACGCCCAGAAGCCCGGACCGGCCGCGGCCGGCGACGCCGGCGAGCGCTCCCCGCGCTCGGCCGTCACGGCGAGCAGCACCGCCGATCCGATCACTCCACTCCAGCCCCGGGGCGCCGTCAACACGGGCTCGCGAATCGCGCTTCGCAACTGGCGGATCAGTACGCGCCTGGTCTCGCTGCTCGCCCTTCCTGTAGTCGCCGCGACCACCCTGGGTGGCCTGCGCATCAGCGACTCCATGAACGACATCCAGCAGCTGGACCACATGCAGCTGCTCACCCAGATGACCAAGCAGGCGACCACGCTCGCCCAGGCGCTCCAGGAGGAACGCGACCGGTCGGCCGGTCCGCTGGCCAACGGGGTCAAGGCCGACGACTTCAAGGTCGCCGAACCGCGCAAGAGGACCGACCGGGCGAAGGCCGCGTTCTTCAACGCCACGACCGAGATCGGCAACACCGACGGCGACGAGGCTCTTGAGGGCATTCACGCGAGCGTCCAGCAGATCGCCAGCCAGCTCGGACAGATCCGTGACATACGCAAGGAGGCGTATGCGAAGGGCAGCCCGAGCCTTCAGACCGTCGATGCGTACAGCCAGCTGATCACCTCGCTGCTGAGCCTCTCGCAGGACATGGCGCAGGCGACCAGCAACCCCGAGATGATCAAGCGGACCCGTGCCCTGGCGGCGTTCTCCTCCGCCAAGGAGTACGCGTCGGTCCAGCGGGCGATCATCGCTGCGGCGCTGCCGGGCGGCGGTGGCCAAAAGGGTTCGCATCTCGACCAGAACGACCGGCAGTTCGGCCGCGCCGCCCTCCACAAGGAGACGCTGGCGCTGAAGTCGTTCTCCGTGACCTACACGGCCACGGGACAGAACGCCGAGGAACTGACGGCGACGCTGGAGAACGGCAACCCGGAGATCAAGGCCGCCGACACCTACGCGCAGAAGGTGCTGGACAGCCCCACCGGCCTGGCGGGCACGGCGCCGCGTTCGTACCTGGACTGGTACGAACAGAGCTCCAACAAGATCCAGGCGATGAAGACCATCGAGGAGACCCTCCTCAGCGACATGGAGGGCAAGGCCCGCGAGCTCCGCGACGAGTCGAAGCGCGAAGCCATCATCAGCGGTGCGCTCATCCTGCTGGTGCTCGGTGTCTCCCTCGTCGGCGCCTTCGTCGTCGCCCGGTCCATGATCCGCTCGCTGCGGCGGCTGCAGGACACCGCGACCCGGGTTGCCCAGGACCGTCTGCCGGAGCTCGTCAAGCAGCTCTCCGAGGCGGACCCGCAGGACGTCGACACCTCGGTCGAGTCGGTCGGTGTGCACTCCCGTGACGAGATCGGCCAGGTGGCCGCGGCCTTCGACGACGTGCACCGCGAGGCCGTCCGCCTCGCCGCCGAACAGGCGCTGCTGCGAGGCAACGTCAACGCGATGTTCACCAACCTCTCGCGGCGTTCGCAGGGTCTCATCCAGCGTCAGCTCTCGCTCATCTCCGAACTGGAGTCGCGCGAGGCCGACCCGGACCAGCTGTCGTCCCTCTTCAAGCTCGACCACCTCGCGACCCGTATGCGCCGTAACGGCGAAAACCTCCTCGTCCTCGCGGGCGAGGAGCCGGGCCGCCGTTGGACCCGCCCCGTGCCGCTGGTCGACGTTCTCCGCGCCGCCGCCTCCGAGGTGGAGCAGTACGAGCGCATCGAACTGGCCGCGGTGCCCGCCACCGAGGTCGCCGGCCGCGTGGTCAACGACCTCGTGCACCTGCTCGCCGAGCTGCTGGAGAACGCCACGTCGTTCTCCTCTCCGCAGACGAAGGTCCGGGTCACCGGTCACGCACTGCCCGACGGCCGGGTGCTCGTGGAGATCCACGACACCGGTATCGGCCTCTCCCCCGAGGACCTCGCGGCGATCAACGAGCGGCTCGCTTCGCCGCCCACCGTGGATGTCTCGGTCTCGCGCCGCATGGGTCTGTTCGTGGTCGGCCGGCTGTCCCTGCGTCACGGCATCCGGATCCAGCTGCGGCCGTCCGACTCCGGTGGCACGACCGCGCTGGTCATGCTCCCCGTCGATGTCGCGCACGGCGGCAAGCAGCCGGCACCCAAGCCGGCCGCGGGTCAGCAGCGCGCCGGTGGCAACGGCGCCGTTGCCGGAAACGGCAACCGGCCGGGCCTCGGCGCGGCTGCCGGTGCGCAGCGTGGACAGGTCGGTGCGGGCTCCGGTCCGCGGGCCGCACTGCCGGCGCGTGACGGCGGCGGTCCTCGCCAGCCGCAGAACCAGCAGGGCCAGCCGAATCAGCAGGGTCAGCAGCCTCAGCCGAACTCCGGGTTCCAGAGTGCTGGACTCTCCGGCACCGGCCCGCAGGACTTCGCGCGGCAGGAACCGCCGCGTCAGGGCGGCGGGCTCTCCGGCGCCTTCGGCGGCGGCGCACGGCCCGGTGCACCGGGCGGCCAGGGCGATCCCGGTCGTACGGAGCACGGTCAGTCCAACCTGTTCGGTCAGAGCCGGCCGGGGCAGTACGACCAGCCCGGTCAGCCCGGCCACCAGAACGGTCCGGCCGGACGGCAGGCGCCGCAGCCGCAGCAGGCCCGGCACAACGCCCCCGACAACCAGGGCGGCTTCCAGCAGTCCGGCGGCCCGGGCAACCCCGGCCGTCAGCTGCCGCCCGTCGGTGGTCCCCGTGCCGAACTGCCCGGTGGCAACCCGCAGCCGCAGCGCCCGCAGGCCGCCAGCTGGGGCACGGAGAACCCGTCGGTGCCGCGGCGCAGTCCGCTCGACGCCCCGCGCGGTCACGAGGAGCCCGAGTCCACCGGCCAGTTCCAGCGGCCGATGAACCCGGCCATGGGCCAGCGTCCCCCGCTGGACGACCGGCAGGGCCCCGGCTCCACCGCCGAGTTCGCCCGCCCGGACTTCTCGGCACCGGCCCCGCAGGCCCACCTCCCGCAGCACCAGGACCCGGCGGGCACCGCGCAGTTCGCCCGTCCGGACTTCGGCCGTCCGCAGCCGTCGCAGGACCAGGGGCTGCCGGCTCCGCGTCCGCGCGGCCGGGACAACGAGGACTTCCGTGCCCCGCGTCCGGCCACCGCTCCCGCGGGTGAGGCGCAGTACCGTCCGGTCCTGCCGCCGCAGCCGCAGCCCGAGGCGCTGCCTCCGGCGGGCCCCGGGGACGGCCGTACGCCGTTGTACGACACCCTGGAGACGAACTGGTTCCACGGCCCGCAGCAGGGCGGTCAGCAGCCGCCCGCCGGGCCGCAGGCACCGTCCGTCCCGCAGCAGACACCACAGGACCGTCCCGCTGCCCCGATGCCGCGTCGCGGTGCGGGTGACACGGGCGCCACCACCAGTACCTGGCGTACCTCGCCGAACGACGAACTCGTCCGGCAGGCGGAGCGGGCCAAGAAGCCCGCAGCAGGCGGAATCACCACTTCCGGTCTGCCTCGCCGGGTGCCGCGTGCCAATCTGGTGCCGGGCACCGCCCAGCAGCAGAGTCACCAGTCGGGACCTCAGGTTTCGCGTGCGCCCGATGATGTGCGCGGGCGACTGACCAATCTCCGCCGGGGTATCCAGCAGGGTCGGCAGGCCAACAACGGCTCGTCGACCGGCAGTTTCCCACTCGGCCCCACTCACCAGCAGGAGCGTTAGTTGAGCCCGATGAGTCAGGCCGCACAGAATCTGAACTGGTTGATCACCAACTTCGTGGACAACACCCCTGGGGTGTCGCACACGGTGGTGGTGTCTGCCGACGGACTCCTGCTGGCCATGTCCGAAGGATTCCCGCGGGACCGTGCCGACCAGTTGGCGGCCGTCGCTTCCGGGCTGACCTCGCTGACCGCGGGCGCCTCCCGGATCTTCGAGGGCGGCGCCGTCAGCCAGACAGTGGTGGAGATGGAGCGCGGGTTCCTCTTCCTGATGTCCGTCTCGGACGGCTCCTCGCTGGCCGTGCTCGCCCACCCGGACGCCGACATCGGTCTGGTCGGGTACGAGATGGCCCTGCTGGTCGACCGCGCGGGAACAGTCCTGACCCCCGATCTCCGCGCCGAGCTCCAGGGCAGCCTGCTCCACTGAGGCGGCCATGAACCGGTGACCGACGCGATCCCCCCAGGTACCGCACTCCCACCCCCTCGACCGTCCGGCCGCTTCCTCCCCCCACCGGCCCCTTCAGACGGCAAGCCGACACCAAGCTGTCACGCCCGGAGGATTCATGACCCCGCCACCCGCCTCACCCGATCCGTACGGCGCACTGCACCACGCGTCGTACGAAGGTGAAGGCGACCAGCCGCTGGTCCGTCCGTATGCCATGACCGGCGGCCGGACCCGGCCGCGCTACCAGCTCGCCATAGAGGCGCTGGTATCGACCACGGCCGACCCGGCGCACCTGGGGACTCTGCTCCCGGAGCACCAGCGGATCTGCCACCTCTGCCGTGAGGTCAAGTCGGTGGCCGAGGTGTCGGCGCTGCTGTCGATGCCGCTCGGTGTGGCCCGGATCCTTGTCGCGGATCTGGCGGAAGCCGGCATGGTGGCCATCCACCAGCCGGGCAACGGAGAGGCCGGCGGCGCGCCGGATGTGACACTGCTCGAAAGGGTGCTCAGTGGACTTCGCAAGCTCTAGCGGCGGTGCGGCCCGGGCCACCACCTCGGCAAAGATCGTGGTGGCGGGTGGCTTCGGCGTGGGTAAGACCACGTTCGTCGGTGCCGTTTCGGAGATCAACCCGCTGCGTACAGAAGCCGTGATGACATCCGCGTCGGCGGGCATCGACGATCTGACGCACACAGGCGGCAAGACCACCACGACGGTGGCCATGGACTTCGGCCGTATCACCCTGGACCAGGACCTGATCCTGTACCTCTTCGGTACGCCCGGTCAGGACCGTTTCTGGTTCATGTGGGACGACCTGGTCCGCGGCGCGATCGGCGCCGTCGTCCTCGTCGACACCCGGCGTCTCGCCGACTGCTTCCCGGCCGTCGACTACTTCGAGAACAGCGGACTGCCGTTCGTCATCGCCCTCAACGGCTTCGACGGACACCAGCCGTACACCCCCGAGGAGGTGCGCGAGGCCCTGCAGATCGGCCCCGACGCCCCCATCATCACGACGGACGCCCGCCACCGCGGCGATGCGAAGAGCGGCCTGATCACGCTGGTCGAGCACGCGCTGATGGCTCGGCTCAAGTAGCCGTGGACTCACCGCAAGTCGGAATGCGGATACGGAAGTTGCTGTAGTCGCACGGGGGTGGACTGTGTCCTTCGACACGATCCGCCCCCGTGTTCATAACGTTTCGACAGAGAATTACTCCGGCTTCAGCACCCGATGCATTCGCCTGGTGTCGCTGTGCTCACATGAGCCCCGCCTTTTGACGGGGCTCGCTCTTTATGCCCGTTTTATCTGAGGCTTGGACCACTCGGAATGGCTGATTCCGACTGTTTGGAACGCGGCCGGTCCCCGTGCTGCAATTCGACGAAACTCCCGAGTAGTACGGCCCTGAACGAAAAACGGCACAGCGTAGGTGCCGACGCCGAGAGGTTGTTGGTCGAGTGAGGCGTAGCAACGAGGGCTCCGCGGCGCAGCAGGAGCGGGGCAACTTCACCCCGCCGCCGCGCATCGCGGCGCCACCCGCCGAAGTGTCCGAAGAGGCACCGGCCGGCGGCAGTACGAGTCGGCTGTCCCCGCGCAACTGGCGGGTGCCCACCCGGCTGAACGCGATCCTTCTGATCCCTGTACTGGTCGGCCTGGTCATGGGCGGCTTCCAGGTGAAGGGGTCGATCGACACCTGGAGAGAGGCGCAGGACGCCGAGAAGACTGCGCTGATCGTGCGCGCGGCCTCGGAGTACGGACAGGCGCTGCTCAACGAGCGTGACCTCTCCGCCCAGCCCTTGCTGTCGAACAAGCGCGACGAACCCGCCGTCGACCAGGTGTACGCCACCACGGATGCGGCCGCCGCCAAGTTCGACGAGGCCGTGCAGGGCATGCCGAAGAAGGAGGGCCTGCAGCGCCGTCTCCAGCTGTTCAAGCAGGAGGAGCCCAAGCTCCCGGAGCTGCGCAAGGCCGCCTACGCCGAGGCCATGGACCCGGTGAAGACGGAAGAGGGCTACGTCAAGGTCCAGCACTCCCTGATGGAGTTCTGCAACGAGCTCGGCCTGGGCACCGGCAACATCACCAGCTACGGCCGCACGGTCTACGCGATCGAACTGGCCAAGGCCGCAGAATCGCTTCAGCGCTCCATCGGTATGCACCTGCTCGTGCGTCCGAGCCAGGAGAACGCCAAGTTCGGCGCCCAGGTCAAGGCCTTCGGCTCGTACAACTACCTGGAGCAGATCGCACTCGGCGAGTACGTCTCCGGTGGTACGGAGGCCGACTCGGTCCGCCTGAAGCAGGTCATGACCGCCAAGGCGGCCGAGGGCGCCAAGAAACTGAAGGCCGCCAAGGCGCAGGCGGACGCGGCAGGTGTGCCGTTCGTCGCGCCGCCCAGCATCGACGGCTCGGTCTTCGACGGAATGGCCCAGCAGATCGGTCTCGGCAAGTCGCCCGAGGAACTGGCGGCGAAGGGCATCACGCCCGCGACCTGGCTGGCCGCCTCCACCGCCAAGTTCGACGGCTACACCACGGTCGAGGAAGAGCTCGTCGACAAGGCGGTGACCGAGGCTGCGAACATCTCGTCCAGCGCCAAGACCGACGCCATCGTCAACGCCGCCATCGTGCTGGTCGCGCTGCTGGCCGCCTTCGTCCTGGCCGGCCTCGTGGCCCGCCAGATGAGCCGCTCGATGCGTCAGCTGCGTACCGCCGCCTTCTCGATCGCCGAGCAGCGGCTGCCGATGCTCGTCGACCAGCTGTCGCGGACCGAGCCGGGCCGGGTCGACACTCGCGTCCAGCCGATCCCGATCACCACCCGGGACGAGATCGGCGAGGTCGCCCGCGCCTTCGACCAGGTGCACCGCGAGGCGGTTCGGCTCGCTGCCGAGCAGGCCATGCTGCGAGGCAACGTCAACGCGATCTTCACAAACCTGTCGCGCCGCAACCAGTCGCTGATCGAGGGCCAGCTGACCCTCATCACCGACCTGGAGAACAACGAGGCCGACCCGGACCAGCTGGAGAGCCTCTTCCGGCTGGACCACCTGGCCACCCGTATGCGCCGCAACGGCGAGAACCTCCTCGTCCTCGCCGGCGAGGAGCCGGGCCGCCGCTGGAACCAGCCGGTTCCGCTGGTCGACGTCCTGCGGGCCGCCTCCTCCGAGGTGGAGTCGTACGAGCGCATCGAGCTCTCCGGCGTTCCGGAGACCGAGATCCACGGCCAGGCCGTCACCGACCTCGTGCATCTGCTGGCCGAGCTGCTGGAGAACGCCACCACGTTCTCCTCGCCGCAGACCAAGGTCCGCGTCACGGCGACCCGGCTGCCGGACAGCCGCGTGATGGTCGAGATCCACGACAAGGGCATCGGCCTCACGGCCGAGGACTTCGCGGACATCAACCACAAGCTGGCCAACCCGCCGACGGTGGACGCCGCGGTGTCCCAGCGGATGGGTCTCTTCGTGGTCGGCCGGCTCGCCGACCGGCACGGCATCCGGGTCCAGCTGCGCCCCTCGGGCGAGCAGGCAGGAACCACCTCGCTGGTCATGCTGCCGGACGCGATCACGCACGGCGGCGGCGGCGAGCTCGAACCGATCGCCGCCCAGGACGACTTCACGGTCTCCTCGATCATCCCGCGGCAGCAGGCCTTCGAACCGCTTCCGCACCAGCCCCAGATGCGTACGGCGGCGGAGCTCGGCTTCGACGACTCGCGTTACGAGGACCCGGCGGTCGACCCCGCACAGCTGGACCCGGTGGGCCGCTCGCTGATGCGTGAGGAGCGCCGCGCCGCGCTGGAGGCCCAGACGGGCGGCGAACGCCCGCAGTTCCAGGAGGACGCGTTCCAGGGCAATGCGTACCAGGACGCCTCCTACGCCGAGGACACGTACGCACAGGACCCGCAGCAGGAGCAGTACCCGCAGGCGGCGTACGACAGTTCCTACGACACGTACAACGGCGACAGCGGCTACGCCGAGCAGTCCGACTACCCGTCGCAGGGCGGCTATACGGAAGCGGCATATGCCGCTGCCGAGAGCCCTCAGCGGGGCTACGAGGACCAGTTCGCCGCCCAGCCCCACCAGGAAGAGTGGGCAGATCAGGGCGCGTACCAGGGTGCGTACGAGCCCATATCGCAGGCCGAACCGGAATCTGTCCCGAGCGCTCCCGCCGAGCCGCAGGAGCGCGTAGGCTTCGACCGTTCGGGTCCCACCCCGAACGTCGGCCGCGAGATGACCGATGCCGGTCTGCCGCGCCGGGGCGGTCAGCAGCACTGGCAGCCCACGGGCCGCGGAAACGACCAGTCCGTCGCAGCACAGCAGCAGCCGCAGCAGCAGGAATTGCCGCAGCGGCCGTCGCCCGCGCCGCAGGACGGGAACGGCTCCGACGACTGGCGCTCGACGAACGACGAGCGCTGGGAGCGGGCCGAGAAGCTCCGGGAGCCGAAGGCGGGTGGGGTCACCCCGTCCGGACTTCCCCGGCGAGTGCCCAAGGCCAATCTGGTCGAGGGCACGGCGGAGCAGACCCAGCAGGGCGGCCCTCAGGTCTCCCGCGCCCCTGAGGACGTCCGGGGCAGGTTGAGCAACCTGCGACGGGGCATTCAGCGGGGACGTAACGCTGGTTCGGACACAAGTAATACCTACAACCAGGAGCGTTAGTGTGAGCCCGATGAGCCAGGCGGCGCAGAATCTCAACTGGTTGATCACCAACTTCGTGGACAACACCCCCGGGGTGTCGCACACGGTGGTGGTCTCCGCCGACGGACTCCTGCTGGCCATGTCCGAAGGATTCCCCCGGGACCGTGCCGATCAGCTGGCGGCCGTCGCTTCCGGCCTGACCTCGCTGACCGCGGGCGCCTCGCGGATCTTCGAGGGCGGCGCGGTGAATCAGACAGTTGTGGAGATGGAGCGCGGATTCCTCTTCATCATGTCCATCTCCGACGGATCTTCACTGGCCGTTCTCGCCCACCCGGACGCCGATATCGGTCTGGTTGGGTACGAAATGGCCCTTCTGGTCGACCGTGCAGGCACGGTCCTCACCCCGGACCTCCGTGCCGAACTGCAGGGAAGTCTTCTTAACTAGTAGACAGACGGTGCGTCATGCGCCACCGCACCATAAGGTGCGGTGGCGCGGCCCCACTGGGATCGGGACCGGCAGTCGGAGGAGGAATTGTGGCAACACCCCCAGGCGGACACCAGTACGACGGTGGTCAGCAAGTACCGGGCGAGCACGGGGACAACCGTTACAACTTCCCCTCCACCCCCAGCAGACAGGGCTCGCAGCAGCCTTATGAGCCGCAGCAGCCGTACCCGCGTCGGCAGGCGCAGGACGGTGGGTGGCAGCAGGCGCAGGACGGTGGGTGGCAACAGCAGCCGCAGCACCCTCAGCGCCCGCATCGGATCGAATCGGCCCAGCAGCCCCGCATTCAGACGGTGCAGCCACGGCGGCCCTCCGAGCCCGCCGCTCCCGCGGCCCACAACCCGCTGGTCCGTCCGTACGCCATGACCGGCGGCCGGACCCGACCGCGATACCAGCTCGCCATTGAGGCGTTGGTCAGTACCACGGCCGATCCGTCGCGGCTGCAAGGGCAATTGCCCGAGCACCAGCGGATCTGCCGGCTGTGCTTCGAGATCAAGTCGGTTGCCGAGATCTCGGCGCTTCTCACGATCCCCCTCGGCGTTGCCCGGATCCTCGTAGCCGACCTGGCCGAGGCCGGACTCGTCGCTATCCATCAGCCCGGCGGCGACGAGTCCGCCGGAGGCCAGCCAGATGTGACACTGCTCGAAAGGGTGCTCAGTGGACTTCGCAAGCTCTAGCGGCGGAGCAGCCCGCTCCACTACCTCCGCGAAGATCGTGGTGGCAGGGGGCTTCGGCGTGGGTAAGACCACGTTCGTCGGTGCCGTTTCGGAGATCAACCCGCTGCGCACCGAAGCCGTGATGACGTCCGCGTCGGCGGGCATCGACGATCTGACGCACACCGGGGACAAGACCACCACGACGGTGGCCATGGACTTCGGCCGTATCACCCTGGACCAGGACCTGATCCTGTACCTCTTCGGTACGCCCGGTCAGGACCGTTTCTGGTTCATGTGGGACGACCTGGTCCGCGGCGCGATCGGCGCCGTCGTCCTCGTCGACACCCGGCGTCTCGCCGACTGCTTCCCGGCCGTCGACTACTTCGAGAACAGCGGACTGCCGTTCGTCATCGCCCTCAACGGCTTCGACGGACACCAGCCGTACACCCCCGACGAGGTGCGCGAGGCCCTGCAGATCGGCCCCGACACCCCGATCCTGACCACGGACGCCCGCCACCGCGCGGACGCCAAGAGCGCGCTCATCACGCTCGTGGAGCACGCGCTGATGGCGCGTCTTCGGTAGGCTCCGGCAGCCGTACGCGAGAGGCCCCGCACTCCCTCGGGAGTTGCGGGGCCTCTCGCGTGCTGCGGGCCGTCTGCTGGGCCGTTGTCAGCCCTGCCAGGAGTGCGGGGCGCGGAAGCCCGGGGTGCGCTCGAGGCGGCGCCAGCCGGCGTGGGTGCGGCCGCGGTGGGCCGGGGCGGCGGCGGGGGTGGCGGCTGCGCGGGCGAGCAGGACCGCGGTTATCGCGGCCAGCTCCTCGGGGTCGGCAAGACCCTTCTCGACGCGCAGCACGGACTCGGCAGGAGTAGTGCTCATGGATGTCTCTCCGTCTTCTCGGCAGTACGTGGCGGGCTGTGCGGGGTGGTGCACCGGCCGCGGCTACTGCGGGGGGTTGCCGTGCTTGCGGGACGGCAGATCGGCGTGCTTGGACCGGAGCATCGCGAGCGAGGCGATCAGCACCTCGCGCGTCTCGGCAGGGTCGATGACGTCGTCGACCAGTCCGCGCTCTGCGGCGTAGTACGGATGCATCAGTTCGGCCTTGTACTCCTTGACCATGCGGATCCGCATGGCCTCCGGGTCCTCGGCGTCGGCGATCTGCCGACGGAAGATGACGTTGGCGGCACCTTCGGCGCCCATGACGGCGATCTCGTTGGTGGGCCAGGCGTAGGTCAGGTCGGCACCGATGGACTGGCTGTCCATCACGATGTACGCACCGCCGTACGCCTTGCGCAGGATCAGCGAGATCCTCGGCACCGTGGCGTTGCAGTACGCGTAGAGCAGCTTCGCCCCGTGCCGGATGATTCCACCGTGCTCCTGATCGACGCCGGGCAGGAAGCCGGGTACGTCCAATAGAGTGATGATGGGAATGTTGAATGCATCACACATCTGGACGAAGCGGGCCGCCTTCTCGGACGCCTCGATGTCCAGGACCCCCGCCAGGGACTGCGGCTGGTTGGCGACGATGCCGACGACCTGACCGTCGAGCCGGGCCAGGGCGCAGATGATGTTGCGGGCCCAGCGCTCGTGGATCTCCAGGTAGTCGCCGTCGTCGACGAGCTCCTCGATGACCTTGTGCATGTCGTACGGACGGTTGCCGTCGGCGGGCACCAGGTCGAGCAGGACGTCGCCGCGCCGGTCGGCCGGGTCGTCGCTCGCCACGGTGGGCGGGTTCTCCCGGTTGTTCGACGGGAGCATCCCGATCAGGTAGCGGACCTCGGCGAT
The DNA here is from genome assembly GCF_036108815.1 of Streptomyces sp. NBC_00353. Lineage (NCBI taxonomy): Bacteria > Bacillati > Actinomycetota > Actinomycetes > Kitasatosporales > Streptomycetaceae > Streptomyces > Streptomyces sp. NBC_00353. The sequence goes on from NZ_CP107985.1 coordinate 3,672,843, forward strand.
GCAGGTCTCCTCGTCGTCGTACGCGAAGTGCGCGACGCCCGAGGTCTCGGCGTGCACATCGGCGCCGCCGAGGCCGTTCTGCGAGATCTCCTCGCCGGTGACCGCCTTCACGACGTCCGGTCCGGTGATGAACATCTGGGAGGTCTCGCGGACCATGAACACGAAGTCGGTGAGGGCGGGGCTGTAGGCCGCGCCGCCCGCGCACGGGCCGAGCATCACACTGATCTGCGGGATGACGCCGGAGGCTCGGGTGTTGCGCTGGAAGATGCCGCCGTATCCGGCGAGCGCGCTGACACCCTCCTGGATCCGGGCCCCTGCGCCGTCGTTCAGCGAGACCAGCGGGGCACCCGCCGAGATCGCCATGTCCATGATCTTGTGGATCTTTGTGGCGTGGGCCTCACCCAGGGCGCCGCCGAAGATCCGGAAGTCGTGCGCGTAGACGAAGACCGTACGGCCTTCGACCGTGCCCCAGCCGGTGATGACACCGTCGGTGTACGGCTTCTTCTCCTCCAGGCCGAATCCGGTCGCCCGGTGCCGGCGCAGCTGCTCGACCTCCTTGAACGAATCCGGGTCCAGCAGCAGCTCGATGCGCTCACGGGCCGTCAGCTTGCCCTTGGCGTGCTGCGCCTCGGTCGCCCGGTCACTCGGTCCGCGCCGCGCCTGCTCACGCAGTGCCAGCAGTTCGGCCACCCGGCCACGGGTGTCTGTCGGCTCGCCCGGGGTTTCGTCCACAACGGTCATGTATCGACCCTACGAAGCCGACCAAGAGAAACCTGCCGTCGACTCTGCACAGTCTCCCGACCGGTTTCCTGGTGGAGCCGGACAGAACCCTTGCGCCATGCAGGCGAACCACCAGCCCAGGACGGTCCCCGTTTGTACAGGCTCCACAAAGTGTCACTGTGGCGTACTGCACACACCGGTGAGTCCCGGGCATCCCTCGCCTGTGCGTCCTGCGCCTTCCGGGAGTCCTCCGGACGGTCCACGACCGGTTCGCCCGAGTGGGTGACGGTCAGCCGCACGGCCTCGCGAAAGGCGTCCCGCACGGCTGCGGGCACGACGTCCGCGGCGTCCGGACGGAACGGGAACCGACGGAGGTGGAACGAGCCGCTGATCCGCTTCTCCCACCGCACCGCCCTTGGCGGGCACGGCGGAGTCCGGTGAGAATACCCCGGCCTTGCGGCCCCACCCCCTCCGCACGTCCTCGCGGACGCGCTCCTGGGAAGGGGTGGGACCGGGATCGGCCCCACCCCCTCTCACTGCTCACTGTCGGCTCATTCAGCTTCCGCAGTGGAACCGTGCGTTGCCCCAGTCCGCGTGGTCGTTGCCGTTGCCGTCGCCGCCGTCCGCGACGACCAGCTCGACGTACTTCGCGCCGGTGACGTCCGCCGTGAGCGACCAGGCCGTGTCGGCCGCCTTGAGGACCGGCGACTTCACCTTCTCCGTACCGTCGGCCCTGACGCCGAACTGCACGCTGCCCGCGGTCTTCTGCACATCGTCGACGCCCACCTCGGCGGTGAACGACGTGCACCTGCCGCCCAGGTAGTAGCGGATGTTCGCCGGGGCGTGGCTGCCGAGGCCCTTGGCGTATACGGTGCCACCGATCGTCAGCGGAGTGCCGTCGCCGGCGCCCGTCTCACCGTTGGAGAGATCGCGCTCGACCGGTCCCCAGCCGTTGCTCGACGCCGTCCAGTCCAGGTCGCTGGCCCAGCTGTCCGTGGTGGGCGGCGGCGGCAGGGTCCGTACGGACGTCTGCGCACCGAGGGTCCGCTCCGCCCCGCCGACCGTGTACGACGCCTCGGCGCTCAGGCTGTACGTCCGGTACTCGGCGTCCACCGGCGGGGTGACCTGCCAGCTGCCGGTGACCTTGGCGCCCGCCGCCACGGAGTCGAAGGTGACGGCACCCACGGGCTCCGCCTTCCAGCCGTCGGGGACGGTGAGGCCGACCGACACGTCGGTCGCAGCCGTCGCCTCGTAGTTGGTGAAGCTCGCCTTGACGACGTTGGCCGTGCCCGGCTCCAGGGTCTCGGCGGCCGGGTCGACGCTGAGCGTGCCGCAGGCGGCCGGCTCACCGGCGGGGGCCCGACCGAGGTCGGTCACGGTGAACGCGTCGAGGACGAAGTCGGCGCCCTCGGGTGCGTCGTCGCGCTTGCGGAGCCCGGTCCAGGTGTCGCCGCAGCCCGCCGTGACGGTCTCGGAGAAGTGCCCGGTGGTGCGCTGCTGCCCGATCGCGGTGGTGCGGGTCTCGACCGAGTCGGGGTTGCCGTCGGCCGTGATCCGGTCGTAGCCGTCGACCCACTCATAGGCGCCGGCGTGGCTCGACTGGTAGTCGTACTCGATCTTGTACCGGTGGCCGTCGGCCATCGGTACCGTCCAGGGCGCCGTCCGGTAGACGAGTCCGCTGTTCTCCTCGTGGGCCTTGAGGGACTCCTTGCCGCCGATCACGTCGTCGACGAGCTTCCCGTTCCAGCCGGCCTGGGTGTAAGGGGCGTGCAGCTGGGAGACGACGGTCCGGGGGTCGGTGGAGCCGCCCGCATCGCCCTTGAGGAAGGGGCCCCAGCCCTGGTCGACGTCCTCGAAGTCCTCGTACACGACGGTGTTCTTCTCGGTCGCCGGGGCGTTGGCGACGATCCGGACGTCATCGGCCCGCACCGTCGCGGCGCTGCCCCTGGCCGCTTCGATACGGAACGTGGTGCGGCCGTCCGCGGGGGCGGTGAAGTTCACCTTGGCCCGCTGGAAGTACGTGCCGTGCCAGTCCGAAGCGGCGACGTAGTCCTCGGCCGTGGAGCGGTCCACGGCGACGGACCTGCCGCCGATCGAGAGCGTCGTGTGCCGGGTCTTTCCGGGCTGGACCTCGATCAGCGCGGAGGCGGTGTAACGCGCGCCGGGCTTGAGGCCGGAGATGCGCTGTGCGACGGCGGCCGTGCCGTCGCCGGAGAGCTTCGCGCTGTTGCGGCCCTGGTCGTCGGTGTCACGGGCGACGGTGCCGGTCTTCGACCAGTCGTCGAGCCCGTTGTCGTTGAAGCCCGGGTCGTCGACCGCACTGCCCTCGCCCCACTCCGGGTCGGCGGCGGCGGGTGCGTGGTCCGGGTAGAGGACGTACGGCTGTCCGGCGGTGGCCGTCAGCGTGATCTTCCCGTCGACGGGCCGGACCGTACCGGTCTTGACCCGGCCGTTGTCGGTGAGCTTGTAGACGGTGTACGCGCCCTTGGAGGGCACCGACCAGCTGCTCGTACCACCGGACTTGCTGTAGTGGTACAGCTTCTTGCCGCCGTCCCACGGCAGCAGGTAGTCGGTGCCGCTGAGCACCTTGCGGCCGTGGTCGTAGAAGGTCCGCCTGCCGTCCTCGACCGTGCCCCGGACACCGCCGGTGAAGGTGATGTCGTTGCCGTCCCAGCGGGTGATCTTCTGCTGCTGGAGGTACTTGGCGGGCAGGTTGCGCTGCCAGATGTTGTCGTAGAAGGCGTTCCAGTCGGTCTCGCCGGTCCAGCCCTCGAACTCGTCGATGGCGGTCTGGCCGAGGACCGGGTCGTTGTTCCAGACGTCCTTCTCGCTGTTGCGGATGAACCGGATGATCTGCGAGTTGAGGCCCTTGTTGGTGGCGCCGCCGTAGTCGAGGTCATTGGCCCAGTGCGACCAGAGCGAGCCGCGCTCGAACTTGTCGGCCCACTCGGTGGCGACGTTCCAGCCCTGCTTCTGCACGGACTGCAGGGTCTTGTCGGCGATCCAGCCGTGCGTGTAGTAGACGTCGATGTAGAGCAGGCTGAGGTTGAGGTCGGTCTCGTCGCGCAACTGCTGGAAGCGGCGGGCCAGGTTGCCGCTGTTGATGTCGTTCCGCTGGTCGATGTAGTAGCTCTGGCCGAGCCAGTTCCAGCCGGGCTTCGTCTTGTCGACGAGCTTCTCGTCGAAGGCGTGGGCGTCCGCGTACGCCTCGGTGGCGTTGACGTGGACGCCGAAGGTGGCGCCCCACTTCTTGCCTTCCCTCAGCAGTGCGTTGAGGTCCTTCAGCCCGCCGGCGCGCTCGTTGTAGTTGCCGCCGTAGTCGGGGTGGGCGGAGTCGTGGCCCTCGGAGGCGTACCCCTTGAGCAGCGCCAGCTGACCGAGTCCGTCGGTGGCGAGCGAGACCCGCTTGACGTCGTCGAGGGTGCGCAGGAACGGGTGGGTGGCCTGGCTGGCGAAGTTGAACGGGATGTGGGTGATCACCCGGTTCGCGGTGTCGTCGCTGCCGGGCGCGGTGACGCCGATGGTGCGGAACGCGACGGCGCCGTCCTGCCAGTCGACGGCCTTGTCCCCGTTGGCGTCGGGGGTGACGACGACCTTGGCCCAGGGCAGGTTCGCGCCGCTCTCCGGCTTCGGTGCGCCGGCGCCGCGGTAGGTCCACTGCCCGGACCAGACGCCGACCCGGACGGTGCCGTCGTCGGCCTTGCGCGCCTGGTGCCAGAACCGGGCGTCATCGCCCCCGGTGGCGCCGGACGGCTTGTCGTACGAGGAATTGGACTCGACGGCCGCAGCGAGCGAGCCGGTGTTGACGATCGCGTACGAGGCGCCGACCGGCGCCTTGTCGGCGGCGGTGTCCGCGGTGACCCGGGCGAAGACGTCGGCGGTCTTCGTCGAGTCCGGGTCGAGGCGGGTGAACGCGGTGGCGGCGCCGGTGTCCGTGGAGCCGACGGAGACCAGGTCGTGGCCGGGGATGTCGATGGTGCCGACCCGGAACGCCTCGGTGTCGCGGACGGCCGTCACCCTGAAGGTGGTGGTGCGTCCGGAGACCGAGAGCGAGGCGTCGATCTCCACACCGGGCAGGTCGGGGAAGGTGAGCGTGTACCGCGCGGTCGTGGCGGTGACCTCGGGCGCGCCCTTCGGCTGCACCGGGTGCGCGGCACCGTTGAGGGTCACGGCGGTCACCGGCTGTGTACTGCCGAGCAGTTGGTTGCCGCTGTCCCGATCGGTGTACGACAGGACACGCGGGAAGTCGTCGGCGACAGCGACCGAGAGCTGCGGGGATCCGATGACGGCGGCATCCGCGGGGACGGCCGTGCCGGCTGCGGCGGGGGGCGGAGTGGCGGCTGCGGCGGGGAGTGCGGTCCCCACGAGCGCCAGGACGGCGGCTGAGGCGGCGGCGACAGCGCCCGCCGAAGTGAATCTTCGCGACATGTGCCCTGAGTAGTCCCCATGTCGGGACACCGTCAACGACGTGGGACCTCGATGTGCGTGCCAGTCCAACAACCGCGTTGCGTAAGTCCAAGTGGCCGGTGGGCGGGCCGAGGCGGGTGCGGTGTTCACTTCCTGACCGCACAGTCAGGACCCGCCCCGCAGTCGCCCGCCAATTACCGTTCCCACTCGACGAGTTGTGAAGAATTCTCTTTCTTGAGAGCGCTCTCAGTCACAACCCTTGACGGTCATGGCGGCCGTCGCAAGAGTGGTGCGCACCGCGGACGCCCCTTGTTCCGAATCCCCGCACGATCGTTCCCGTCCGCGGCCCCCACACCTCAGGAGTCCCCCCGTGATCTCGCGCAGACTGTTCCTGACGGGCGCCGCCGCCACCGCGACCGCGCTCACCTACCCCGCCTGGGGAAGTGCCCTCAGCCCGCACGCGTCGGCGGCCGCCGCCACCTGTGAACTGGCCCTGGAGAACCGCTCGCTGCCCGGCACGGTCCACGCCTATGTCACCGGCCATGAGCAGGGCACCGACCGCTGGATGCTGCTGCGGGCCGACGGCAGCGTCTACCGCCCCGACTCCCCCGCCGCACCGCAGACCCCGCTGCCGGTCGACTGCGCCATCCCGCTGAAGTCGGCCGGCGCCGGTCCCGTGATCCTGACCCTTCCTCAGATGTACGGGGCCCGCGTCTACTTCGTACGCGACGGCAAGCTGGACTTCTTCCTGAACCCCGGCCCCGCGCTGGTCGAGCCGGCGTTCGCGACGTCCGCCGACCCGAACTACGGGCGGACCTGGTCGTTCTGCGAGTTCACTTTCAACCCGCAGCAGCTGTACGCGAACATCAGCTACGTCGATCTGGTCACCGCGCTGCCGATCGGTCTGACGCTGGAGGGCGACACGACGCACACGGTCGCGCCGCTTCCGAACGGTGCCGTGCAGCGGATCGCCGACGCCCTGACCGCCCAGGCGGCGGCCGACGGACAACCGTGGGACAAGCTGGTGACCCGTGGCACGGACGGCAACGTACTGCGGGTGATCTCGCCGCAGAACCTGATGGCACCGTATTTCGACCGGCCGGACCAGATGCCGTTCCGGGACCTGTTCACCGCACAGATCGACCAGGCCTGGGACAAGTACCGGGGTACGGATCTGCGGATCGATCTCCAGGGCGGCCGGGGCGTACGGACCGGCCGGGTCGTCGGCGACATCCTGACCTTCGACGGCGGCCACACCTTCACCAAGCCGGTGTCGAAGGACATCTTCACCTGCAACCACGGGCCGTTCACCAACAACCCGGGCGACTCCGACGACAAGAAGGCCCTGCTGGCGCGGCTGGCAGCGGGCTTCAACCGGTCCCTCATGCTCTCGCACCCCGACCAGCCGAACGGCACGACGGTGGCGGACTACTACCGGGGCGCGGTGACGAACCACTGGTCGCGCGTGGTGCACGCGAACACCCCGATCGGGTACGCGTTCCCGTACGACGACGTGCGTCCCGACGGTGAGCCGGACGTCTCCGGGGCGGCGAACGACGGCAACCCGCGGCGGTTCACGGTGAGCGTGGGCTCCTGAGCCAGGGAGAAGTACAGCCAGGTGCCCCCGCCCGGGACCTTCCGGACGGGGGCACCTGCGCGTGCGGGCTCAGCAGCCGCCGCAGTTGTAGTAGAGGACGTCCCAGTGGTTTCCCTCGTCCGCGTAGATGTTCCCGGAGCCGGACTGGTACTGGGGAGCGCCGTCACCACGGAGCCCTATGTAGCTGAAGGCGCTGTGGATGTAGTTGGTGAGACAGGTGGACTTGCCGTAGTCGAGCTTGTAGCCGTTCCAGTGCGAGTACGTACCGCTGGCGTGCCCGGTCTCGGTGCCGCCGGTGATGTTGAGCGCGCAGCCGGTGGCGCTCTTCAGGGTCTGGGCCCCCTGGGCGGTGGCGAGGTTGAGCTGATCGAAGGACGTGCAGGTGGCGACGTTCCGGTTCGAGCAGCCGCCGGAGGACGACCAGGTGATACCGGACGAGCTGAACCGGGCCGTCGCCTGTGCGTGCGTGAGCTTGGTGACGGCGTGGGCCTCGGTGGCGCCGCTGCCGAGAACGCCGATACCGGGGGCGAACACGGCGCCGAGGACGAGGGCGAGGGCGGTCAGGACGGGGCGCAGTGTCATACGGGACACCATGGGGGACTCCTCCTGCTCATGACAACAAGGGCAGGGAGATAGTGCCCGAGTTCTACGCGCGTCCGCCAGAGGGCATCGGGCGCCGCCGCGGCGAGCGCCGTCACCCCTGTGGACCCATCACAGAAATCAGTCGGCGCCAGATGTTGAACTTTGAACAAGACGTAGCTACAGTCGATGTCGTTGAAGGTTAAACAATGACCTCGACCCCCGCTCGACCAAGTCCCCGAGGAGGAGCCATGGCTCTGTTCAACCGCAAGTCCGCCGCCGCCCCGTCCACCACCGCCGTGGACCCGGCCCTGACCGCGCTGACCGGCACGTACACGATCGACCCGTCGCACAGCAGCATCGGCTTCACCGTGCGTCACGCCATGGTCACCAACGTCCGCGGCTCCTTCGGCGACCACGAGGGCACGCTGACGCTGAACGGCACCGACCCGCACCACTCCACCGCCTCCATCGACGTCAAGATCGCCAGCGTCGACACCGGCATCGCCGACCGCGACGGCCACCTGGTCAGCGGCGACTTCTTCGACGCCGAGAAGTTCCCGCTCATGACGTTCCGCTCCACCCACGCCGAGCAGCTCGGCGGCGACAAGTACCGCATCACCGGTGACCTCACCATCAAGGACGTCACCCGTCCGCTCGCCATCGACCTGGAGTTCAACGGCTCCGCCACCGACCCCTACGGCAACGAGCGCGTCGGCTTCGAGGGCGGCGCGGAAATCCTCCGCTCCGACTGGGGCCTGACCTGGAACGCGGCGCTGGAGACCGGCGGCGTGATGGTCAGCGACAAGGTCAAGCTGAACTTCGACATCTCCGCGATCAAGGCCGCCGCCGCGCAGGCCTGATCCTCGGAAGCACCCCGCCCCGAGCGCGCCCGCCTTCCACTCCCCCGCCGGGGAGGAAGGCGGGCGCTCGGCGTTTCCCTCCGCCGCGGTTCCAGCGCGTTCCCGCGCGGGGAGGCGGTTCCAGCGCCTTCCCGCGCGGGGAGCAATAGGGTCTGCGGCGTGACCGAGCCGTCCTACCTACGCGAAACCCGGGTGTCGTACGACACAGTCGCCGTCGACTATGCCGAGCTCGTGCGCCCCGCATTCGAGGCCGACCTGTTGGGGCGCTCGATGCTGGGCACATTCGCCGAACTGGTGCGAGGAGCCGGCAACGGCCCGGTCGCCGATGTGGGTTGCGGACCCGGCCATGTGACGGCACATCTCCGCTCCCTCGGCCTGGCGGCATTCGGTGTGGATCTGTCACCGGGGATGGTCGAAGTGGCCCGGCGGGACCACCCGGGTCTGCGGTTCGACGTCGGGACGATGACAGCTCTGGAGTCGGCGGACGGCGAACTCGGCGGCATCGTCGCCTGGTACTCCATCATCCACACACCACCGGAAGTGCTGCCGACGGTGTTCGCGGAGTTCCACCGGGTGCTGGCCCCTGGAGGCCACCTGCTGCTCGGCTTCCACGTCGGCGACGAACGACGGCGCAAGGAGACGGGGTACGGCGGCCACGCGATGACCCTCGACGTCCACCTGTTGCCACCCGACCGCATTGCCGAGTCGGCGACCCGCGCCGGGCTCGTGGTGCACGCCACGCTGATCCGCGAGCCGGAAGGTGCGCGAATTCCGCAAGCCTGCCTTCTGGTGCGCAAACCGGGGAATTCATAACCGCCGAACGGCAGCGGAACAAGGCGGGCAGGTCATGCGCCACGGCGTCAATTCCTCGGTGTTCCAGCACTTTCCGAGACGCCCCGGAGATCCGGTGGGAAATGCGCGGAGCCGTCGCGCCGCTCGACGTTCGGACGACCCCGGTTCTGCGCACTCCGCGGTCCGGACGCGCACACGTCGCAGACATTTGACGAGCAGTCAGTTCACGGTGCGGGCATCTTGCGTCACATCGCACCCTTTCCCACTCTCCGAAAGTTTCGGTATTCCACCGACTCAAGTCGGATCATGAAAGGTTTCTTGACACCCAGTAACCAGCCCGTTTACCGTCACCGCCACAGCGTGCGTGGATCATTGTGATGAAGGGGACGCAGTCCATGGCCCGAAAGTTTTCGATCGTCGGCCTGACCGTAACAGTGGCTCTTGCGGCCACAGTGGCGACGGCCTCCGCTGTGGGAGCCGTGGGCACGGAGGGCGCCCACAAGGCACCGGGTCTGTCCGTTGACGCAAAACCGCAGCAATTGAACAACCACTGGGTGAATACCTGGACGTCGATGCCGCAGTTGACCGAGCCCTCCAATATGCCGCCTGCGCCGTTCACGCAGGACAATCTGGTCTTCGCCGACAGCACCCTGCGACAGACCGTCCACATGGCGGTCGGCGGACAGCAGATGCGACTGCGCTTCTCCAACGCGTTCGGTGGTACGGCACTGCCCATCACCGCGGTCTCGGTCGCACTTCCGGCCGGCGGGCGGGCCGGCGACAGTGCGATCCAGCCGGGGACCTCCCGGAAGGTGACCTTCCACGGCCGGTCGTCGGCGGTCGTTCCGGTCGGGTCGGAGATCGTCTCCGACCCGCTGGACTTCGATCTGGAGCCCGGATCCAACCTTTCCGTGACCATCTACCTGGCCGAGGGCCAGGCGTCCAACTCCATCACCTCGCACCCCGGTTCCCGGACCACGTCATTCATGCAGGCCGGCAACCATGTCGAGGACACGGACCTGGCGGGGGCGGCATCGACCGCACACTGGTACTTCCTCAGCGGAGTCGAGGTGTGGTCCGGAGGCACCACTGCGGCGGCTGTCATGCTGGGCGACTCGCTGACCGACGGCCGGGGCTCCACCACCAATATGAACAACCGCTGGCCGGACCAGCTGCAGGACAGGCTGCGGTCGCGCCGGGACACCGCCGGCACCGCGATCCTCAATCAGGCGGCGGGCGGCAACCGGGTACTGAACGACGGCCTGGGCCCCAACGCCCTGTCACGGGTGGACCGTGACGTACTGGCACAGAGCGGAGTCGAGTGGCTGCTCGTCTTCGAAGGCGTCAATGACATCGGCACGGCCGATGCCTCGGAAGCCGCCCAGAAGCAGGTGGCGGACGATCTGATCGCGGCCTACGACCAGATCATCGTCCGGGCGCACACGCACGGGATCCGGGTGTACGGGGCGACGCTGACGCCCTTCGGCGGCAACACCGCGTACGACGACCCGGACGGATACCGGGAGCAGGCCCGGCAGACGGTCAACAAGTGGATTCGCACCAGCGGCCGGTTCGACAGCGTGATCGACTTCGATCGCGTGGCGCGTGACCCGCAGAAGCCGGGACAACTCCTGCCGACGTACGACGACGGCGACCATCTGCACCTGAACCCGACCGGTTACCAGGCCCTGGCCGACGCCGTTCCGTCCCGGCTGTTCCGGCAGGAGCCGCTTCCGCGGGGTTTCGGCTTCAACTAGCCCCGGCCCGGGCCGGTTTCGGCCACGCCGACAGCCGCATCACACGTCTGTGATGCGGCTGTCGGCGTTGGGTATTCCGGACGGCGAAAAGCCGGAAGCACGGGCGACCACTGGACGGACCGTCAGCCCGAGCGATACCCTGCACACATGAAGATCAGATAGAAAGACACACCTTCTGCGGCGAATTTATCAGTTACCAAGCAGGAGCGCAAGCCATCGTGGCCCGCGGTGCACAGCCCGCGTACACCACCTGCCAACTCCACCGCCACGTCACGAAGTTGCCCTTCGTACGTTCCGAACACCACCTGAAGGGTCACCTCATGACCTCGGAGACGATCACCGCGACAGCCTCGGGCAGCTGGAAGCTCGGTGACCTGACCGTCAACCGGCTCGGATTCGGCGCGATGCGCCTGACGCAGAACGGCAAGGCCTTCAGCGCCGACAGTCCGTCCAGCGATCGCAGCCGGTCGACAGCCGTGCTGCGCCGCGCGATCGATCTCGGTGTGAACCACATCGACACCGCCGCGTTCTACTTCTCGCCGCTGCGCTCCGCCAACGAGCTGATCAACCGGGCGCTGGCGCCGTATCCCGAAGATCTCGTCATCACCACCAAGGTCGGTCCGGTGCGGGACGCCTCAGGCGCGTGGCGGACTCCGGCGAGGCCCGACGAACTGCGCGGCCAGGTCGAGGAGAACCTGCGCCAGCTGGGCCGCGACCACCTCGACGTCGTCAACCTTCGCGTCATGGGCCAGGAGTCCGTCTCCGAGCACTTCGGCGCGCTGGCCGAGCTGCGCGATGCGGGGCTGGTCCGCCACCTCGGAGTCTCCGGCGTCACACCGGAACACCTGGCCGAGGCACAGGCCATCGCCCCGGTGGTCTGCGTGCAGAACCGGTACGGCATCGACGCGCACAGCGCGGACGACGACGATCTCCTGCGGGCCTGCGGCGAGATGGGCGTCGCTTTCGTGCCGTTCTTCGCGATCGCCGGCGCGGGGCGCGAGCAGGGCGCGAGCGCCGGTGACGACGACGAGCTGCTCGCCGTAGCCCGCGCACACGGAGCCACCGTCGCGCAGGTCCGGCTGGCCTGGACGCTGCACCAGGGCCCGCACGTCCTGGCCATACCGGGCACCGGCGATCCCGACCACCTGACCGCCAACGTGGCAGCCGGAGCGCTGCGGCTCTCGCGCGACGAACTGGCAGTGCTCACCAGGAACAGTTGACTCCATTGGGCTCTCTGGAGTCGCTGGTTGTACGAACACGGTGTGGTCTGGCATTGCGCACCGCAATGGGAAGCGGGCGCCGGCAGGGGCAGCCCGTGCTGGAACGCCGGGACGGCTCCTGCCCGTGTACACCGAGAAACGGAGAAGTCAATGCCGCACAACGAGGGTCAGCGCGTGGAGTACCTGGACCAGCAGAACAAGCGGTGTCAGGGCGAGATCACCAAGGTCAGCGGCAGCGGACCGGCGACCACCTACACCATCAAGAACGACAAGACGCACCGTGACGACAAGGTCCGGGAAATGCAGATCGAGCAGGATCTGTAACAACCGTTCCCCCGCTGATGCGCTGCCCCGACCCGGCTACGCCGGGTGACGGGCAGGCCGCTGATCCTGGGAAAGTACGAGGGCGTCCGCACCCGCGGTGAAGCGGCTGTGCGGGCGCCCTCATCGCTGGGCCCGGGGACTTGCCGACGGAGTCTGCCGGTGCGCAGTTTCGGCTCTCAGAAGCCGCCGCCACCGAAATCGCCGCCCCCGCCGAAATCGCCACCGCCGCCGAATCCTCCGCCGTCGCCTCCGCCCCCGAAGTCGGACGCGTCGAAGTCGGAGCCGGAGTAGTCACCGCCCGAGTAGTCGCCGCTGCCGAAGTCGCCGCCGCCGTAGTCCGCCGCGTAGGCCGGGGACGAGAGCATCGAGCCGAGCAGGGTGCCCACCAGCAGGCCGGGGAGCAGGCCGCCGCCGAAGTAGCCGCCCGCCCAGGGGCCGTACGCCGGGCCCGCCTCCCAGTACGGGCGGCGACGGCCGTCGCCCGTGTCGACCGTGCGGCTCAGTGGGTCCTCGCCGTCGCGCAGCCGGATCTCGTCCACGCCGCAGACCGGGACCTCGCGCGGTGCGCCGCCGGACGGCGTCCACACGGCATCGGCCACCGAAGGACCGTGGCGCGGGTCGAAGAAGCACGGTGGGCGGCGGTCGGGCAGGCGGCTGCCTGAGCGGCGGGCTTCCAGGACGGCCAGGGAGAAGCGGCCGTCCTCCAGGGCCTGGGTGACCCCGCGCACGTCGGACGGGTGCTGGGCCTTGTCCATGCGGGACTTCGCGCTCTCGTACGAGTCGAGTGCCCGCTCGTAGTCGGCGCGCATCGCGTCGTCGGCGCCGGCCTCCGCCGGGTGGAAGTCGAGGCGGTCGAGGGTCTCGCCGTATGCGGTGATGTCCTCGTCCACGACGACCCGCAGCTTGTCGAGCGCCGCCCGTTCCTCATCCGCCTTGCGGCGGCGGTTGCGGCGGACGATCGCGTACGCGGTCCCACCGCCGATCACAGCGAGCGCGCCGACCGTGATCAGTGCGGTCACGCCGGATCCCGTGTCGTTCGAGCCGCCGCTCCAGGAGGCGGGTGCGTGACCGCGCGCCTGGGCGACGGCCTGGTCGACGAAGGTGGTGAGCTGGGTGGTGGCGTCCGTAGCGGTGCCGGGGGCCTGCAGGGCCGCGGAGAGGTTCTGGCGGGCCGTGACGGACATGACCGATCGGTCCGCACCCAGCTTGAACGTGTCGCCGAGGCGGATTCCGTACACGCCGGTGATCCCGGTGTCGTTGCGCAGCGTCCGCAACACCGTGGCCTCGGGGAACGCGGAAGTCCGCGGCAGCACAGCCACGAAGACCGGCTTGTCCGCGTCCTTGATCTTCTTGGTCAGGGCGTCGGCCTGACTCGCGGACAGCTGGTCCGCCGCTGCCGGATCGACGTACACCGGGCCCTGGCGCAGGGCCCGGGCCACATCGTTGATCGTCGTGGCGCTCGGCGCAGCCGGGGCCATGGCCAGCATGGCTGCCGAGAGCATCAGCAGCAGGCCGGCCAGCAGGGTCGGAAACAGCCTGTTCCGCATATATCGACGCTAACCCAGGTGGGCGACAAATGCTCCGCCCACCTGGGTCAGCCCCCCTTCTGTTACCGCTGTGCGGCCCGGTACGCCGTCCTCAGCTTGGCCACCGCCCCGGTCAGATCACCGGTGAGCAGCAGATGGTCGGCGTCGGCGAACGGCTTGGACACCGCCGCGGTCGGCTTCCCGCCCGCCTTCTGCTGCACCAGCAGGCGGGCCTGGTCGACGATCGCCCTGCCTGCCTCGGACTTCCCCAGTCCGGCCTTCTCCGCGAGCTGCGCGGCGACGGCTAGCGCGCCCAGGGTCAGTTCGCCGCCCGTCGGGGCCTTCTTCAGCGTGGTCAGGCCCCAGCCGTACGGGAACTGCGGGTCGTACGTCGCGTCGCCGACGTTGATCGGCAGCTGCGACTCGGACTTCGGCCAGGTGACCGGCAGCTGTCCGGTGAAGGCACGCTTCCCGTACAGCACGTCGGCCACTCCGTCGCCCTCGGTGCCCGGCAGCCAGGACGCGACAAGTGCGTCGATGTCACCGAGCCTGTCGCCGATGAGCTGCGGGCGGCCGGAGACCACCAGGACCGCGCACTTCATCGCGGCGCAGACCTTGTCGATCGCGGCCTTGTCGGCAGCGGTCAGCTCCAGGTCGTTGCCGTTGCCGACGTCACCGATGCCTTCGGCGTACGGGGTCTCGCCGACCACGACCACACCCACGTCGTAGCCGTCCGTGGATGCCGAAGCGTCCTTGGAGTAGGTGACCGAGGCGGCGTCCGTTGCGTCCTTCTTCATGGCCTCCAGGATCGTCGTACCCGTGGTGATCCTGCCCGACGAGCCCTGCCAGCTGACGGTCCAGCCGCCGGCCTGGTTGCCGATGTTGTCGGCGTTGGACCCGGCGACGTACACCTTCTGCGATGCCTTGAGCGGCAGCACTCCGCCGTCGTTCTTCAGCAGGACCTGCGACTTTGCCGCCGCCTCGCGGGCCACCGCACGGTGTCCGGCCGAGCCGACCTGGTCGATGTCGGTCGTGTCGGCGTACGGCTTCTCGAAGAGACCGAGCCGGAACTTCTGGGTCAGGATCCGGGTGACCGCGTCGTCGATCCGGGCCTGGCTGATCCGGCCCGCGGTGACCTCGTCCTGGAGCGTCTTCGTGAAGTCCTGGTAGGCCGTCGGGACCATGATCATGTCGAGTCCGGCGTTGATGGACGTACGGACGTCGCTGGCGTAGTCGCCGGGGATCTGGTCGATGGCCTGCCAGTCACTGATGACGAAGCCCTCGAAGCCCATCCGGTCCTTGAGCACGCCGTTGATCATCTCGGCGTCGGCGTGCATCTTCACCGGGCCCTGGTCGTCACCGAGGATGTCGAGCGAGGAGTACGACGGCATGACCGTGCCGACACCGCGCTTGACGGCCTCCTCGAACGGGGCGAGGTGCACGGCTTCGAGCTCCTGCCGGGTGACCTTCGTGACGCCCTGGTCGATGGTGTACGAACCGGTGGTGGACGAGCCGAACTCCGTACCGCCGTCGCCGACGTAGTGCTTGGCGGTGGCCAGGACCTTGTCGTTGCGGTGCAGGTCCTTGCCGGACGCGCTGCCCTGCATGCCCTGGATGACCGTCTCCATGGACTCGACGAGTGCCGGGTCCTCACCGTACGACTCGTAGGAGCGGCCCCAGCGCTCGTCGCGGGTGACGCAGAGGCAGGGTGCGAAGTCCCACGGAATGCCCGTCGCGCGGACCTCGTCGGCGGTGACCGCGCCGGTCCGCTCGGCGAGCTTCGGGTCGCGGCCGGCACCGATGCCGATGTTGTGCGGCATGATCGTCGAGCCGATGACGTTGTTGTGCCCGTGCACCGCGTCCACGCCGTAGATCAGCGGGATCTGGAAGCGGGTCGCCTGCGCCCGGAGTTGGTAGGCGTCGACCATCTTCGCCCACGCCTCCGGTGTGTTCGGCGTAGGAACCGAGCCGCCGCCGGAGAGCAGCGAGCCGAGGTCGTACGTGGCGATGTCCCCCTGCGACTTCAGTGCATTGCGCTCGGCCTGCGTCATCTGGCCGGCCTTCTCGGCCGGCGACATCCGGGAGAGGAGGTCGGCGACGCGCTTCTTCACCGGGAGCTTCGGGTCGAGGTACGGCAGCCCATGGGCGTCGATGACGACCTGCGGGTTCTCCTTGGGCGGCTTGGCGCCGGTGACGGTGAGTTCGAGCGGGATCGTCTCGGCGGACTCGGCTGCCCCGTCCTTCCTGGTGGCCACCGAGATCCGGTGCGAGGTCCCGGACGCGGTGCCTGCCGGGAAGGTGTACGTGCCGGTGACCGGCGTGTAGTCCTTGCCGGGCTCGGCGCTGCCGCCCTTGGTCGCGTACGCGACGGTGACGGGTTCCTCGATCGGTACGGAGCCGGTGGTGGCGACGGAGACATCGATGTCCGCCGTGCCGCCCTCCTTCACCGTATGGACCGCCGCGTCCGTGACGACGCTCGCCTTCAGGGCCGCGTCGGCCTTCCCGTACAGCTCCACACCGTCCATGGCGAACGAGCCGGGGGCCCCGGTCGGCAGCGTGACGGCGTAGCCCCACATCTCGTCGAGGCCGAGGACCTGGTCGATGCCGCCGACGGGCTGGTAGTCGGTGCGGTACGTGAAGTCGGTGAACGGTATCTCGACCTGGTGCCAGCCCTCCCAGTCGTCGGTGAACGACGTGGTCCACAGCTCGGACGCCTCGCCGTTGGCGCCGCCGTCCTTGATCTCGAAGTTGATCCTCCTGCCCGAACCGGGCGGCAGCGGGGCGGTGTTCTGGCCGTACCACCAGAAACGGATGCCCTTGTGGGCCGACCAGTCGTGGGCGGGCTGGTCGGCGGCGAAGTCGTGGCTGAGGCCGCCGTAACCGCTGATGTTGTACGTGCCTTCGAGGACCTTGGCACCCTCGGGGGCGTCGGCGCGGTCCTTCAGGGCCAGGGTCGGCGGGTCGTCGGAGTCGCCGCCCCAGGTGAAGATGCCGTCGGCGGGCTGGTTGGCGAACGGGACCTCGCCCTCGAAGCGGTCGACGAGGACGGGCGCCGGGTCGTCCGCCGCCGCTGCGGTGGCGGCACTGGCGCTCGGGACGGCTCCGGCGAGCAGACCGGCGAGGACGGTGACGGCAGCCAGTGCGGCCGTCGCCGGTCTGGCCCGGTGGCGGGCGAGGCGGGTGCGTGGTGGCATTGCGGCTCCTTCGGACACTGAAAAGTGCTTCTGCTGGTTCTTCTGCTCGACCCGCCCCCAGTCGGTCCCCGTCTGTACGCCGCCCTGCGCGATGCGGTCGACGCTGGACTGCGGGAGACCCCAGTAGGGCTGGGAGACCTGGTTGTTGCCGCAGTTACGCGCCGCGGGTGAGGCGGATCGTGTCGCGGTACCACTTGGCGCTGTCCTTGAGCGTCCGCTCCTGGGTGTCGTAGTCGACGCGGACGATGCCGAACCGCTTGTCGTAGCCGTAGGACCACTCGAAGTTGTCCATCAGCGACCAGGCGAAGTAGCCCCGGACATCGGCGCCTTCGGCGCGGGCCGCAGCGACGGCGGCGATGTGGTCGGCGAGGTAGGTGGTGCGGTCGGCGTCGTGGATCTCGCCGTCCGCGGAGACGGTGTCGTCGAACGCGGCGCCGTTCTCGGTGATGACGGTCGGGATGCCGTAGTCCTCCTGCAGCCGCACCAGCAGATCGGTGAGGGCGGTGGGGGTGATCTCCCAGTCCATGGCGGTACGCGGCAGGTCGCGCTCGACGCCGCGGGTGACCTGCAGCCCGTCGGCGTCCACCGGGGACCCCTCCTCCGTGACGCCGGAGAAGAGCGTGCCGCGGTAGAAGTTGACGCCGAGGACGTCGAGCGGGGTGGAGATGATCTCCAGGTCGCCGTCCTGGACCGGGAGTTCGACGTTCCGCAGGGCGAGGTCGGCGATGACGTCCTCGGGGTAGGCGCCCTTGACCACCGGGTCCAGATAGAGGCGGCGGCCGAGCCCGTCGGCGCGCCGGCAGGCCTCGGCGTCCTCGTGGCTGTCGGTCTCGGGGGTGGCGGTGCCGAGGTTGAGCGTGATGCCCAGTTCCAGGTCGTTGCCGCGGGCGGCGGCGGTCTCGCGGATGTACCGGGAGGCGAGCCCGTGGCCGAGCAGCAGATGGTGGACCGCGTGGATCGCCTCGCCGAAGTTCGTACGGCCGGGGGCCTGGTTGCCGTACGCGTACCCGAGCATGGCCGAGCACCAGGGCTCGTTGAGCGTGGTCCAGTGCTTGACCCGGTCACCGAGCGCGTCGTAGGCGAGGGCGGCGTACTCGGCGAAGCGGTAGGCGGTGTCCCGGGCCGGCCAGCCGCCCGCGTCCTCCAGCTCCTGCGGCAGGTCCCAGTGGTAAAGGGTGATCCAGGGGGTGATGCCCTTGGACTCGAGCTCGTCGATCAGCCGCTTGTAGAAGTCGAGGCCCTTGGCGTTGGCCGGGCCGCGGCCACCGGGCTGGATGCGCGGCCAGGCGAGCGAGAAGCGGTACGTGTCGACGCCCAGGTCCGCGATCAGCTGCACGTCCTCGGGCATCCGGTGGTAGTGGTCACAGGCCACATCGCCGTTCTCGCCGCGGACGACCATGCCCGGCACCCTGCAGTACGTGTCCCAGATGGACGGGGTTCTGCCGTCCTCGGCGGCCGCTCCCTCGATCTGGTAGGCGGCGGTGGCGACGCCCCAGCGGAAGTCGGCGGGCAGACCGGTAACGGGCTCGGCGGCGATCTCGCGAGCGTATCCCTGGGGGATGACGAGGTTCATGGTTCTCCTGTGGTGTGCTGTGGGGTCGCTACGAGCGGGGGGCGGCGGCCGGGGCCGGCTGATGCAGCCAGCAGGCCACGGTGCGGGAGCCGTCCCCTTCCGGCCGGTCGAGCACCGGCACCTTGGTGGCGCACGGTTCGAGTGCCTTGCCGCAGCGGGGGTGGAAGGCGCAGCCGGCCGGCATCGCGGACAGATGCGGAGGCGAGCCGGGAATGCCGGTGAGTTCGCGGCGGGGACCGTGCAGAGCCGGGAAGGAGTGCAGCAGGCCGTCGCTGTAGGGGTGGCGGGGGTCCTGGTAGATGTCGGAGGCACCGGCCTCCTCGACGATCCGGCCGCCGTACATGATCGCGATCCGGTCCGAGAACTCGATCAGCAGCGAGATGTCGTGCGTGATGAAGACGACCGAGAACCCCAGCTCCTCGCGGAGCCTGACCAGCTGGCGCAGGATCTGGCGCTGCATGACGACGTCCAGGGCCGTCGTGGGCTCGTCCATGATGACGATCTCGGGCTCCAGCGCAAGTGCCATCGCGATCATCACGCGCTGGCGCATGCCGCCGGAGAGCTGGTGCGGGTAGGCGGAGAGCCGGTCCGCGGAGATGCCGACCAGCGCCAGCAGCTCCTTCGCGCGTGCGGTGCGCTCGGCCCGGTTCATCTCGGGGCGGTGCGCCTTGAGTACGTCGGTGAGCTGGCTGTGGACCGTGTGCACCGGGTTGAGCGAGTTCATCGCTCCCTGGAAGACGATCGACAACTCCTGCCAGCGGAAGGCGCGGAGCTCGGGGGCGGTCAGCGTCAGCAGGTCGAGCCTTTCCCCGTCGCGCTGGTGGTAGTGGACCTCGCCACCGGTGATCACTCCGGGCGGGGAGAGGAGGCGGGTGACGGCGTACGCCAGGGTGGACTTGCCGGAGCCCGACTCGCCTGCCAGGCCGAGGACTTCGCCTCGGTGCAGGGTGAGGTCGATGTCGCGCAGCGCGTGCACGGCGGCGTCCCCGGTGCCGTAGTCCACGTTCAGGCCACTGATGGTGAGGACGGGCTCGCTCATGAGCGGGTCTCCTTGTCGTGCGTGCCGTGCGCCGCGGCATCGTGCGTACCGCGCGCCACGGGGGTGAAGCCGACCCGCATCCGGACCTTCCGGGACGCGCCCGTCTCCGTACGCAGCCGCGGGTTGACGAACTCGTCGATGCCGAAGTTGATCAGGGCGAGCGACATGCCGAGCAGGGCGATGCAGAGTCCGGCCGGGACGAACCACCACCACGCGCCCTGGGCCAGTGCCTGGTTGGACTGCGCCCAGAACAGGACGGTCCCCCAGTTCCAGTTGGAGATGTCGGCGACGCCGATGAAGGCGAGGGTGATCTCGGACAGGATCGCGAAGATCACCGTGCCGACGAAGCCGGACGCGATGACGGCCGTCAGGTTCGGCAGGACCTCGAAGAGGATGATCCGCCAGGTGGACTCACCGGTGGCGCGGGCCGCTTCGACGTAGTCCCTGCGGCGCAGCGACAGCGTCTGGGCGCGCAGGACGCGCGCGCCCCAGGCCCAGGAGGTGAAGGCGATCACGGTGGCGATCAGCAGGTCACCGGCGTCGGAGACGAAGCTCGCGATGATGATGATCAGTGGCAGTCCCGGGATGACCAGGAAGACATTGGAGAGCACCGAGAGCAGTTCGTCGGCGGTGCCGCCGAGGAACCCGGCGCTGACCCCGATCAGTACGGACAGGATCGTCGCGAAGATCCCGGCGACGAAGCCGACGACCAGGACCCCGCGGGTGCCGACGAGGATCTGCGAGAGCACGTCCTGACCGGTCTGCGTGGTGCCGAACCAGTGTGCTCCGGAGGGCGGTTGGAGCAGCTCGTTGCTCATGGTGTCCGGGTCGTACGGAGCGATCCACGGCCCGATGACGGCGATCACGACGAAGAAGAGCAGGATCCCGAGCCCGACGACGGTCTTGCGGCCGCGCAGGAAGCGGAACCTGCGCTTACTGGGCGCCGGGGTCTCGGTCGCGTCGAGTACGGCGACCTCTGCGGCGGTGACGGCCATGTTCCTAGGCCTCCCTTCGGGTACGGGGGTCGAGGACCATGTAGATGACGTCGGCGAGGAGGTTCGCCGCGAGGACCGAGAGCGTGATGATGAGGAAGACGCCCTGCATCAGGGGATAGTCCTTGGCACCCACGCCCTGGAAGAGCTGGTAGCCGATGCCCGGGTAGGAGAAGACCATCTCCACCAGCAGCGTGCCGCCGACGATGAAGCCCAGGGAGAGGGCGAAGCCGGAGATGTTCGGCAGGATCGCGTTGCGTGCCGCGTATCCGAACATCACCCGCCGCTCGGAGAGCCCCTTGGCCTGGGCGACCATGACGTAGTCCTCACTGGACACCGTCACCATCATGTTCCGCATGCCGAGGATCCAGCCGGCCACGGCGCTGAGCACGATCGTGAGGCCCGGCAGGGCGGCGTGATAGAGCGCGCTGGAGATGAACGGCCAGTCGAACGCGGGCACCAGTGCACTGTCGTAACCGCCCGCGGCCGGGAAGAGCGGCCACTTCACGGCGAACAGCGCGATGGCGATCAGCCCCAGCCAGAAGTACGGGATGGCGGAGATGAACGTGGTGACGGGCAGCAGGCTGTCCATCCAGGAGCCGCGCCGCCAGCCGGTGAAGACACCGATGCCGGTGCCGAGCACGAAGCTGATCAGGGTGGTGACGCCGACGAGCGCGAGCGTCCACGGCAACGACTGGCTGATCACCTCGCTCACCGGCGTCGGGAAGAAGGTGAAGGAGAGCCCGAGGTCTCCGTCGAGCAGATGCGACCAGTAGTCGGTGTACTGCTCCCAGAGCGACTGGTGCTTGTCGAGGCCGAAGAGCGCCTTCAGCGAGGCGATGGCGCTGGTGTCGAGCTGGCCCTGGAAGCGGGCGATGAGGGACTGGACGGGGTCGCCCGGCATCAGGCGCGGGATCAGGAAGTTGATGGTGATCGCGGCCCACGCGGTGACCAGGTAGAAGGCGAGCCGTTGCAGCAGATACTTCACTTCGCAGCCTCCTTCTCGTGGTCATCGGCGGCTTCCGCGGCGTCGGCGTACAGCCAGCAGGCCGCCCACTGACCGTCCGCCAGGTCGAAGCGCGGCGGCAGTTCGGTGCGGCAGCGCTCGAGCGCCTTCGGGCAGCGCGGATGGAAGCGGCAGCCGGCCGGCGGGGCGATCAGCGAGGGCGGTTCGCCACTGCCGGTCTCCTCCTGTTCCGCCTCGGCGACCACCCGGTCCGGGTCGGGCGCGGAGGCGATCAGCAGCTGGGTGTACGGGTGCGCGGGGTGCTGGGTGACGGTCTCGCTGTTACCGCCCTCGACGATCCGGCCCGCGTACATCACGAGCGTGGTGTCCGCGAAGTAGCGGGCGGAGGCGATGTCGTGGGTGATGTAGAGGATCGCCAGGTGGAGGCGTTCCTTGAGGTCCCGCAGCAGGTTGAGGACGCCGAGCCGGATGGAGACGTCGAGCATCGAGACGGGCTCGTCGGCGAGGAGGACCTTCGGGTCGGCGCCGAGCGCACGGGCGATGGCGACACGCTGGCGCTGGCCGCCGGAGAGCTCGTGCGGGAACTTGTCGAGGTACTGCGCGGCAGGGGTGAGCTGCACCCGCTCCAGCAGTGCGGCGAGCTCGGTCTCGGTCGCCTCCCGGCCGTGGATCTTCAACGACCGGGTGAGGTGGTAGCGCACGGTGTGCACCGGGTTGAGCGAGGCGAACGGGTCCTGGAAGATCAGCTGGACCTGTCGTACGTATGAGCGGAAGGACCGGCCACGGCCCGCCTTCACCGCCTTCCCCGCCAGCTGGATCTCACCCTCGGTGAGCGGATACAGCTGGGCGAGCAGCCGGGCGACGGTGGATTTGCCGGAGCCCGACTCCCCCACCAGGGCCGTGACAGTGCCCCGCCGGAGCTTCAGCGAGACGTCGTCGACGGCGTGGACGGTGCGGCGCCGGCGCGAGACGAGATCACGGCCGGTGCGGCGGACGGGGAAGTGTTTGGTGACTCCGCGTGCTTCGAGCACGACGTCGTCGGTCCGATCGGTGGTGGTGGTCATGGCCGGTCCGTTTCCCCGTACTTACTTGGAGGGCTTCAGGTTCAGCACGATCTCCAGCGCGGTGGGCTGGGTGTGCTGCGGCGGGGCGTACGGGTCGGCCTCGGTGGGCCAGCCCACCCAGTTCTTCGTGGAGTACTCGGCCCCGATGGGGGCGGCGGCCGTCGGGATCACCGGCGCCTGCTCGACCATGATCTTCTGGAGCTTGTTCATGGCCGTGGTGCGGGTGGCTTCCTCGGTGGCGTTGGCGTAGTCCTTCAGCGCCTGGGTCGCCTCGGGGCTCTTGAAGCGGCCGAAGTTGCCGAGCTGGGAGCTCTTGCCGATGGGCTGGAGCAGCGCGCCGTCCATGATGTTCTGGTACATGTCGTACGGGGTCGCACCACTGTTGGTCCAGTGCAGGGTGGCGTCGAAGTTGCCGTTGGCGACATCCGCGCCCCAGGCCTCGGCGGTCTGCGTCTTGACCTTCGCCTCGATGCCGAGCTGCTTGATGTTGTCCTTGATGATGGAGAGCCCGGTGATGTAGTCGTTCCAGCCGGCCGGGTCGGTCAGCGTCAGCTTCACCGGCTTTCCGCTCGGGTCCTTCAGCACACCGCCGGAGAGCTTGAACCCGGCGTCGTCGAGGATCTTCTTGGCGCCGGCCACATCGGGCGCGGTCGTCGCGCTCTTGTACTCGGGCGCCAGGAACGAGTCACCGGCGGGCAGCGGGATGCCGGTGGGGTTGGTGATCTCCGGGTAGAGGGTCGCCTCGGCCTGGGTGTAGATCGCCTTGCGGTCGACGACCATCGCCATGGCCTTGCGCAGCGCCGGGCTGTCGAACGGCTTGCGGGCGGTGTTGAACCACAGTCCGTGGATGCCGAGCCCGGACGGGAACCACAGCTTGTGGTTCTTCGGGTCCTTGGCGACGAACAGCTGCTTGTAGTTCGGCATGAAGACGAACGACCACTCGACCTTGCCGCTCGCGAGCGCCGTGGTCGCCGCGCTGTTGTCGTTGTACGCGGTGTACCGCAGCTCCTTGACCTTGGTCTTGCCCTTCCAGTAGGCGGGCGTGGCCGTCAGGGTGGTGGTCTGCGGGGTGAACGTCTTCAGCTTGTACGGGCCGGAGCCGACCGGGGTGCGGTTGGGCCAGGTCTCCGGGTTCTTGACACCTTCCCAGATGTGCTTGGGCACGATGAACTGCTGGGTGATCTTGTTCTGGTTGACGAACTGGGAGTCCTTGAAGGTCAGAACGACCTTCTTGCCCTCGATCGAGACCCCGTCGAACGGAATGCCGTTGCCGTTCAGCGCCGGGTGCTTCTTGAGCAGTTCGAAGGTGTACGCGACGTCGTCGGCGGTCAGGGGCTTGCCGTCGGCCCACTTGGCCTTGGGGTCGAGGCTGAAAGTGACCTTGGTGAAGTTGGACTCCCACGTCCAGTCGGTCGCCAGCCACGGCTTGGCCTTGTCCGCGGGCTTGATCTGGTTCGTCATCGCCAGCGGCTCGTAGATCATGAAGCGGTAGCCGAGCGTGGCCCCGGCCGAGGTGCTGAGGAACGGGTTGCTGTTGTTGGTCTGCGGTCCGTCCGGCTTGCCCAGGGTCAGCACGCCGGAGGCGCCGCCACCCCCTTTGTTGGCACCCGAGTTGGCGGACGAGCAACCGGTGGCGAGAGCGACCACGACGGTGGCTGTTGAGAGCGCTCTCAGTACGGGGCGGCGGCGTGCGGACATGGCGACTCCAGGAAGGACTGCGGGTCCGGAGGATCCGGGACGGAGGGTGGTCGGCGCTCGGCGCGCCGGGTACGGGTAGTGCTAGTGGTGCGGGTGGTGCGGGTGGTGCCGAGGGTGCGCGGGGAGGCGCGTAGGCGACAAGAGGTGCGGGCGGCCGGGAGGGATCCCCGCCGGACCGCTACGGCGCCGAGAGGCGCACGACCAGTTCGGTGGGCAGTACGACCGGCCCGTCGGGGGTGGCCGTGCCGCCGAGATGGGAGAGCAGCAGCCGCGCCGCCGTCTCACCCATCTGCCGGGTGGGCTGGCGCACGGTGGTCAGCGGCGGTTCGGTGTGCTCGGCCATCGGGATGTCGTCGAAGCCGACCACGGCGATGTCGTCGGGCACCGACCGGCCGGCCGCGCGCAACGCCCGCAGCACGCCCGCCGCGCTGATGTCGTTGTGCGCGAAGACAGAGTCGAACTGCGCGCCCTCGGCGATGAGTTGTTCCACCGCCTGTCGGCCGCACCGTTCGGTGAAGTCCCCTTGGACGACGAGATCGGTCGGCAGGACCGTACGGAATCCGTCCAGCCGGTCGCGTACACAGCCGAAGTGCTGGGGGCCCGTGAGGACCAGGGGCCTGGTGCGTCCGGCGGCCAGCAGATGGCGGGCGGCGGACGCGCCTCCTTCGTGGTTGGTGGTCACGACGGAGGGGAATTCGGGGTGGTGGCCGCGGTCGTCGATGAGCACGATCGGCAGGCCACCGCGGTGCAGTGCGGTGAGGTGGTCGAGAGTGTTCTCGGGTTCGACGACGACGAGCCCGTCGAAGGCACGCGCCGACACCTGGCTGGTGAAGCGCTCCACGGACTCGGCGCCCCGGTTGCAGGTGAAGAGCAGCAGCCCGTAGTCGGCGGCCTCGACGGTGTCGACGACACCCTGGAGCACTTCGCCCATCCACGGCCAGGTGAGCGAGGGCACCAGCATGCCGACCGTACGGCTGCTGCCGCGGGCCAGGCCGACCGCGCCCGAGCTGGGTACGTAACCGAGTTGTGCGATCACTTCGCGAACACGGGCTGCCGTTGAACCGTCCACCTCGCCCTTGGTGTTGATGACCCGGGACACGGTCGTCTTGCTGACGCCGGCCTCGCGGGCGACATCGGCGATGGTGACACGCATCGGGGGCCTCCGGGACAAGGCGGAACAGGGAACGGAACCGGTACCGCAACCGGTTCCGGAACCGGTACCGGCGTTGCGGCGTGAGTTAACCCCGCTGGAACAGTGCCGTCAATACTTCACGTCGACATTGGTCCGTACCCATCTCCCCAGCAGGCAGGACGTGTTGTGCGTTCAAGTTGTGAACGCACGCCCCCTTGACGCGAGTCCATAACAGCAGTTCACTCACGCCTCGATCGACGGCAACTCCCCCACAGTCCCTGCCGAGAAAGGCAGCAGCCCATGATCAGATCAAGCAGAGCGGCTCGGGCGCTGGTCGCCGCAGTGCTCGCGGCCGCGGGTCTCAGCGGGCTCTCGTCCGGTACGGCGCAGGCCGCCGGTGAGACCGTGAACATCGCGCTGACCACGACGGACGACGCCGGTGGCCGGCATGTCACCCGCGGACTGGAGGCACAGACCCCGGTCGTCTTCGGCTCCGGTAACGGTGGCAGCGGTACGAACATCACGGTCGACGAGAGCACCCGCTACCAGACGTTCACGGGCGGCGGCGCCTCGTTCACCGACACGGCCGCGTACTTGATGAAGAGCAGCGGGGCGCTCAGCCAGGCGACCCGCGACGCGACGATGAGGAAGCTCTTCTCCCCCACCGAGGGCATCGGGCTCTCGTTCGTACGCAATCCGATGGGCGGATCGGACCTCGCCAGGACCGGCTACACGTACGACGACGTACCGTCCGGCCAGACCGACCCCTCGCTGGCGAAATTCTCGATCGCACACGATCTGCAGGACGTGCTCCCGCTGACCGAACAGGCCAAGCAGCTCAACCCGGCGCTGACGACGGTCGCGTCACCGTGGACCGCGCCGGCCTGGATGAAGGACAGCGGCCAGCTGAACGGCGGCTGGCTGAAGGCGGAGAACTACGGCGCCTACGCCGACTACTTCGTGAAGTACCTCCAGGCGTACAGGGACCAGGGCATTCCGGTCGACTACGTCACCGCGCAGAACGAACCGACCTGCTGTTCCGGCTATCCGTCGATGAGCTGGAACGGCTCGGGGCTCGCCTACTTCACCAAGAGCGAGCTGCTGCCCAAACTCCAGTCCGCGGGGCTCGCCACCAAGGTCCTCGCCCACGACTGGAACTGGGACACCTACGACGCCTACGCGGCGGCCACGGTGGACGACCCGGCGGTGCGCAACCACCCGAACTTCGGCGGGGTCGCCTGGCACGGCTACGGCGGTGACGTCACCAAGCAGACCACCGTGCACAACCAGTACCCGACGATGGACGCCTTCCAGACCGAGCACTCGGGCGGCACCTGGATCGCCGACCAGCAGCGCGAGGACATGCTCAACATCGTCGACTACACCCGCAACTGGGCGAAGTCGGTGACCAAGTGGTCCCTGGCCGTGGACCAGAACCGCGGCCCGCACAACGGCGGCTGCGGCACCTGCGACGGGCTGATCACCGTGCACAACGGGGACAGCAGGAGCGGGCAGGTCGACTACAACATCGAGTACTACACGATGGGTCATCTGACGAAGTTCGTCCGGCCCGGCGCCCAGCGGATCGCTTCGACGGCCAGCTCCACCGTGCCCAATGTGGCCTGGCGCAACCCGGACGGTTCGAAGGCGCTGATCGCGTACAACGGCGGTACGTCGGCGCAGCAGGTCACCGTCAACTGGGGCGGCCAGAAGTTCACCTACTCGCTGCCGGGCCGCACCTCGGCGACCTTCACCTGGTCCGGCAGTCCGTCCGCCCCCACCGGCACCTCGGGCGTCTTCTCGGGCCCTGCGGGCAAGTGCCTGGACGTCGCGGGCGGCAGCAGTGCCGACGGGACGGACGTCCAGCTCTATGACTGCAACGGCTCGGCGGCGCAGCGCTGGACGGTCGCAGCGGACGGTTCCATCCAGGCGTTGGGCTCCTGCCTGGATGTGACGTCCGCGTCGACGGCCAATGGCGCAAAGGTGCAGCTGTACACCTGCAACGGTTCGTCGGCGCAGCGCTGGACGTACAACTCCTCGACGGGTGACGTCGTCAACACGGCCGCGGACAAGTGTCTGGACATCACCGACCAGTCGACGGCGAACGGGGCCCGCGCCCAGATCTGGACCTGCACCGGAGCCGCCAACCAGAAGTGGCATCTCCAGTAACGGGGCCGATCTGTCCGGGGGGAGGGGCGGGCCCGCGGAGACTGCTCCGTGGGTCCGCCCCTGGCCGGGCCGGCTACTCCGTGGGCTCGACCCCGGCCCGCAGCAGGCCGTAGGTGTACGCGTCCTCCAGCGCCTGCCAGGAGGCCGCGATGACGTTCTCCGCGACGCCCACGGTCGCCCAGTCGCCGGTGCCGTCGCCCGTGGTGATGAGCACCCGGGTGGTGGACTCGGTGCCGGTGCGGCCCTCCAGGATGCGGACCTTGTAGTCGACCAGCTCCAACTTGGCGAGCTGCGGGTAGATCCGTTCCAGGGCGACGCGCAGCGCCCGGTCGAGCGCGTTGACCGGGCCGTTGCCCTCGGCCGTGGCGACGAGACGTTCGCCCTTGGCCCAGAGCTTCACGGTCGCCTCGTTGGCGTGGGTGCCGTCGGGGCGGTCCTCGACGATCGCGCGCCAGGACTCCGTACGGAAGTAGCGGCGTACCCGGCCCTCGACCTCGGCGCGCAGCAGCAGTTCGAAGGAGGCGTCGGCGGCCTCGTACGTGTAGCCCTGGAGCTCACGCTCCTTGACCCGCTCGACGACGCGCCCGACGAGCTCGCGGTCGCCCCCGAGGTCGATGCCGAGCTCCTTGCCCTTGAGCTCGATGGAGGCGCGGCCCGCCATGTCGGAGACGAGCATCCGCATGGTGTTGCCGACCAGCGCCGGGTCGATGTGCTGGTAGAGGTCCGGGTCGACCTTGATGGCGGAGGCGTGCAGCCCGGCCTTGTGGGCGAAGGCGGAGACACCCACATAGGGCTGGTGCGTGGAGGGCGTGAGGTTGACGACCTCGGCGATGGCATGCGAGATGCGGGTCATTTCGGCGAGTGCGCCGTCGGGGAGGACGGCCTTGCCGTACTTCAGTTCCAGGGCGGCGACGACGGGGAAGAGGTTGGCGTTGCCGACCCGCTCGCCGTAGCCGTTCGCCGTGCACTGGACGTGCGTCGCGCCCGCGTCGACGGCGGCCAGGGTGTTGGCGACCGCGCAGCCGGTGTCGTCCTGGGCGTGGATACCGAGCCGGGCGCCGGTGTCGGCGAGGACGGTGGAGACGACGGCCTGGATCTGGGCGGGGAGCATCCCGCCGTTGGTGTCGCAGAGGATGACGACATCGGCGCCGGCCTCGGAGGCGGCCCGGACGACCTTCTTGGCGTACTCGGGATTGGCGCGGTAGCCGTCGAAGAAGTGCTCGCAGTCGACGAACACCCGGCGGCCCTGCTCGCGCAGGTAGGAGACGGTGTCGCGGACCATCTCCAGGTTCTCGTCGAGCGTCGTGCGCAGGGCGAGTTCCACATGCCGGTCGTGCGACTTGGCGACCAGCGTGATCACCGGGGCGCCCGACTCCAGCAACGCCTTGACCTGCGGGTCCTCGGAGGCCTTGCCGCCCGCCCTGCGGGTCGCGCCGAAGGCGACCAGCTCGGCGTTCTTGAACTCGATCTCCTGCTGGGCGCGGGCGAAGAACTCCGTGTCGCGGGGGTTGGCTCCGGGCCAGCCGCCCTCGATGAAGCCCACGCCGAAGTTGTCCAGGTGCCGGGCAATGGTCAGCTTGTCCGCGACCGTCAGGTTGATGCCTTCACGCTGTGCACCGTCGCGCAGTGTGGTGTCGAAGACATGGAAGCTGTCATCGGTGGCCTTGGCCTTGGTGGTCATGCTGATCTGACTCCTGTCGGATGAGTGGATCCGGACGATCGGGCTCCACTTGCCCCCATCATCGCGCGCGCATCGGCCCGGCCGAGGTGAGGGCCGGAAAACGAAAAAACCCCTCGCGGGTGCGAGAGGTCTGCGCGCGGGTCTGGGGCACGGTGGCCGCTCCGCATCTGGTGGTACGGGACGGTCACTGCGGACCGGCGCGCCTGTTGCCAATAATCATGACGAACAAGGACACGGAGGCAGTCTCGCACAGCACTGCCTCCGTGCCGTCGCCCGTCTCAGGATGCGGGCGTGACGCTCGCCGCCCCGGAAGGCTCCGTCGCCTGCCCGGTCTTCCGGTCGGCCGCGCCGACCCTGCCCAGGTCGATGTCGCGGGTCTCGCGCATCGTCAGATAGACGACGAGGGAGACCGCGGCGCAGCCCGCCACGTACCAGTAGAAGCCCGACTCGATGCCCGCGTCCTTGAACCAGAGCGCCACATATTCGGCGGTGCCGCCGAAGAGGGCGTTGGCAAGGGCGTACGGGAGGGCGACACCGAGGGCGCGGATGCCGGTCGGGAAGAGCTCGGCCTTCACACAGGCGTTGATCGAGGTGTAGCCGGTGACGACGACCAGAGCGAGGAGCGCCAGGCCGAACGCGGGCCAGAAGGTCCCCGCGTTCTTGAGCATCGTCATGATCGGCACGGTCAGGAAGGTGGAGCCGACGGCGAAGGTGATCAGCAGCGGGCGGCGGCCGACCCGGTCGGAGACCATGCCGGCCAGCGGCTGGATGCACATGAAGACGAACAGGGCGCAGAAGCTGACGAGCGAGGCGGTGGACTTCTCCATGCCGGCGCTCCTGGAGAGGAACTTGGTGAGGTAGGTCGTGTACGTGTAGTACGCAACGGTCCCGCCCATGGTCAGCGCCATCACCAGGAACGCCTCGCGCTTGTGCTTCCACAGCACCTTCAGCGTGCCCCGGTCCTGCTCGGCGGCCGCGCCGGACTCGGCGTACACCTCGGTCTCCAGCATGGAGCGGCGCAGATAGAAGACGATGGCCGCGCCGAGCGCACCGACGACGAACGGGATGCGCCAGCCCCAGCTGTGCAGCGCCGCGTCGGACATGTTGCGCTGCAGGACGATCTGCAGGCCGAGGCCGACGAGCTGTCCTGCGGTCATGGACACGTACTGGAAGCTGGAGGCGAAGCCGCGCCGGTGGGGTGCGGACGCCTCGGTGAGGTACGTGGCGCTGGCCGCGTACTCACCGCCGACCGAGAGGCCCTGGAGGAGCCGGGCCACCAGCAGGACGGCGACGCCGCCGTACCCCGCCACGGCATAGGTCGGCGCGATGGCGATGAGGATCGCGGAGGCCGACATGAGGGTGACGGTGAGGGTCAGCGCGGCCTTGCGCCCCTTGCGGTCACCGATCCGGCCGAGCAGCCAGCCGCCGACCGGCCGCATGAAGAAGCCGACGGCGAAGATGCCCATGGTGTTCATGAGATTCGCGGTCTCATTGCCTTCGGGGAAGAACGAATCCGCGAAGTAGACCGCGAAGGTCGCGTACACGAACCAGTCGAACCACTCGACCATGTTGCCGGCCGAGCCGACCCAGATTTTCTTCCACTGCTCTCGTCCCATGGTCTGTCACCGTGCCCCAACGGCCAGGAACGTAACAAGAGTGCATAGGGCAACGATCATGCGTACTTACGTGCGTTGCGTTCACGGCCGGGCGAACAGCCGCGGCGACGGCGGTCCGGTCCACCCGATCGGCGGCGGGGCGGCGCGGTTGCCGGTCGTCCGCGAGACCACCTCGGTGCCGAGGACGCGCTCGCGCTGATGCGCAGCCGGCTTGCACAGCGCTGACGGGTGGCGGCGTCAGACGAGCGACTCGTCCAGGAACTCCCGTACATGGGCGAGGATTCCGCCCCGGTCGGTGCCCGGCAGGCCGATCGCCACATGGATGCTGAACCCGTCGAGCAGGGCGCGCAGCCGGGTCGCGTACCGTTCGGCGTCGACGGCCCGGAACTCCCCGCGCGAGGCGCCCTCCGCCAGCAGCGCCACCAGGTCCCGGTGCCAGGCCCGCTCGATGGCGGCCTGCCGGGCACGCGCGTCGGCGTCGGCGTTCTGCGAGCGGTTCCAGACCTCCAGCCAGAGCGTCCAGTGCGGATCGCGGTGGCCGTCCGGGATATACAGATCGACGTACGCGTCGAGCCGCTCGCGGACCGGGGTCTGCCGGGCCAGCAGTTCGCTCCGCTGTGCGCCGAGCCTGCCCTCGCTCCACTCCAGGGCCTGCAGCAGCAGCTCGTCCTTGGTGCGGAAGTAGTAGAGGAGATGCCCGCTGCTCATGGAGACCTCACGGCCGAGACCGGCCATCGTTAGGCCGTCCAGACCGCGTTCGGCGATGGTCGCCATGGCGGCGGCCAGCACCTCCTCCCGGGGCGGGGCGGTGTTGCGGCGGCGCGGGGCGGGGGTCATCGGAGGGCTCCCGCGGTCCAGCCGTCCGGCACCGGGTGGATGCGCCGGAGCGCGTGGCCCTGTACGGCCTGCCGGACGTTGCTCTCCACGGAATCCATCAGACCCTCGGCTGCTGCTGCGTGATGCAGTGGATGCCTCCACCACCCGCGAAGATCGTACGTGCGTCGACCAGGGTCACGGTCCGCTCGGGGTAGAGGCGGCGGAAGATGCCCGCGGCGATCTCGTCGCGGGGGTCGTCGAAGCCGCACAGCACCACGCCGCCGTTGCAGACGTAGTGGTTGATGTACGAGTAGTCGACCCAGTGACCGTCCTCGTCCTGCACCACGGTCGGGGCAGGGACCTCGACGACCTCCAGGGGACGGCCCCGGGCGTCGGTCCGGGACCTGAGCATCTCCACGTTCTCCTTGCAGAGCTCGTGGTCGGGGTGGGACGGGTCCGGCTGGGTGTGGACGACGACGACTCCGGGGCCGGCGAACGCGGCGACGATGTCGACATGGCCGAGGGTGCCGAAGCCGTGCGGCGGGTAGTCGCCGGTCAGACCGCACTTCAGCCAGATCGCCTTCGTGGTGCCCAGCCTGGCGTGGATCTCGGCCTCGACCATTTCCTTGGTCCAGCCCGGGTTGCGTTCCTTGCCGAGCTGGACGGTCTCGGTGAGCAGGACGGTGCCCTCGCCGTCGACGTGGATGCCGCCGCCCTCGTTGACCAGCGGCGAACTGTGCACGGGGACCCCTGCGAGATCCGCGACATGACGCGCGATCTTCGCATCGTGTTCCCAGGTCGCCCAGTCCTGTGCGCCCCAGCCGTTGAAGACCCAGTCCACGGCGGCCAGTTGGCTGCCGTCAGTGACGAAGGTCGGACCGATGTCACGCATCCAGGCGTCGTCCAGTTCGCGCTCGGCCAGGTCGATGTCCGGTCCGAGTGCGGCGCGGGCGTCCTCCGCCTGGCCGGGACCGACGACCATGGTGACCGGCTCGAAGCGGCGTACGGCGCGGGCCACCGAGGCCCATGCCCTGCGGGACTCGGCGAGGTCGTCACCGGTGAACGTGACGTTGGGTCCCGGCCAGGCCATCCAGGTGCGCTCGTGCGGGGCCCACTCGGGCGGCATACGGAAGCTCATGTCGTCGGACTCCTCGTTCTTACAGGAAATAGAGACGGTTGAGGGAGATCGATTCGGCGGGTCCCGAGCGCACCGGGTCACCGTCCAGCGTGACCAGGCCGCTGTGCCCGTCCACCGCCACGTCCCCGATACGGGAGTTGAGCCGGAGATCGGCCGGGCCGATCCCGCGGGTGCCGCGTACGGCGACCCTGCGCCGTCGCGTCGGCATCTGGTCGGAGCCCAGCTCGGTCGCGGCCTTTGCCACGAAGGCCACCGAGAGGTCCGCGGGGGTCGCGCCGTACGCTCCGAACTGCGGTCCCAGGACGAGGGGTTCACAGGTGTCGGTCGCGGCGTTGGGGTCGCCCGTCACTCCGTAGGCCGGGAAGCCCGACTTCAGCACGAGCTGGGGCTTGGCACCGAAGTACTGCGGCTTCCAGAGCACGATGTCGGCGAGCTTGCCCACCTCGATCGATCCGATCTCGTGCGCGAGACCGTGCGCGATGGCGGGGTTGATCGTCAGCTTCGCCATGTAGCGCAGCACCCGGGCGTTGTCGTCGTGCGCGCCGTCGCCCTCCATCGGGCCCAGCTCGGCCTTCATCTTCCCGGCCATGGCGAAGGTGCGGCGTACGGTCTCGCCCGCGCGCCCCATCCCCTGGGCGTCCGACGAGGTGATGCCGATCGCGCCGAGGTCGTGCAGCACGTCCTCGGCGCCCATCGTCCCGGCCCTGATCCGGTCCCGCGCCATGGCGGCGTCCCCGGGCAGGTCGGTCTTGAGGTCGTGTACGGAGACGATCATCCCGTAGTGCTCGGCGACCGCGTCCCGGCCGAACGGCAGGGTCGGATTGGTGGAGGAGCCGATGACGTTCGGGACGCCCGCCATCTTGAGGACGTTCGGTACGTGCCCGCCCCCGCAGCCCTCGATGTGGAAGGCGTGGATCGTCCGGCCGTCCAGGACGCGCAGGGTGTCCTCGACGGAAAGGCATTCGTTCAGCCCGTCGCTGTGGAGCGCGACCTGTACGTCGTGCTCCTCGGCGACCCGCAGGGCCGTGTCGAGCGCCCGGGTGTGCGCGCCCATGTCCTCGTGCACCTTGAAGCCGGACGCGCCGCCTTCGGCGAGCGCCTCCACCAGCGGCGCGTCGTCGGAGGACGAACCGCGGGCCAGGAAGCCGATGTTGACCGGCCAGGCGTCGAAGGCGTTGAAGGCGTGGCGCAGCGCCCACGGCGAGTTGACACCGACGCCCCAGACGGGGCCGAACTCCTGGCCGATGACGGTGGTGACACCGGAGGCGAGCGAGGCCTCCATGATGCGCGGCGAGAGCAGATGGATATGGGTGTCGACGGCGCCGGCCGTGGCGATCATGCCCTCGCCGGACACGATCGTGGTGCCCGTACCGACGACGACGTCCACGCCGTCGAGCGTGTCCGGGTTCCCGGCCCGTCCGATCGAGCAGATCCGGCCTTCGCGGATGCCGATGGAGACCTTCCGGATGCCCAGCGCCGCGTCGATGACCAGCACATTGCTGATGACGACGTCACAGGTGTCGCGTACGGCGGCGGCCTTGAGGTGCAGGCCGTCGCGCGCGGTCTTGCCGAAACCGGCCAGGAACTCGTCGCCGGGCGCCTGCGCGTCCGACTCGACGCGCACCACCAGGCCGGAGTCGCCGAGGACGACCCGGTCGCCGGCGCGCGGCCCGTGGACCGATGCGTATGCATAGGGGTCCATCAGGCGTCCTCCGCTCCGAGATAGCCGCAGGCCGCCGCACGCCGCAGGGCCTCTTCCTTCGCTCCGGGCGCGTCCAGCGGACCGTCGACCAGACCCGCGAAGCCGATCGCGATCCGGGCGCCGCCGATCGGCAGCAGGCCGACCTCGGTCTCGCCGCCCGGGTCGAAGCGGACCGACGCTCCGGCCGGGACGCACAGCCGCATTCCGTACGCCGCGGCCCGGTCGAAGTCGAGCCGCGGGTTGGCCTCGAAGAAGTGGAAGTGCGAGGTGACGCTGACCGGGACGGTCGCGGTGTTGCGCACGGTCAGCCGCAATTCGGGCCGGGGCTCGGCGTGCGGCGGTGCGGGCAGTACGGCGCCGGGCGCGGCGTCCGCCGGCCGTACTCCGGTGCCGGCGCCTATGGGGTCGGAGACGACGGCGAGCCGGGACCCGTCGTCGAAGACGGCCTCCACATGCACCTCCGTGACCACGTCCGCCACGCCGGGCAGGACGTCGTCGGGTCCCAGCACGCTGCGCGCGGCGTCGATCGCCTCCGCGAGCCGCCGCCCGTCCCGGGCCGCCTCGCAGACGGTGTCCGCGATGAGCGCGGTCGCCTCGGGGATATTGAGCCTCAGGCCACGCGCGCGGCGTGCCCGTGCCAGTTCGGCGGCGCCGAAGAGCAGCAGCCGGTCACGCTCGGTCGGGGTCAGTCGCACGTCACCACACCTCCTGTTTGAGCATCACTCTAACCATGGATTCCCCGTATGAAAACCATTGGTGAGGCGCGCACTCGGCATCACATAGAGCGGCACTCAAATCGTCGGGCAGGGATGGACTCGTGCGCGCAGCGCTCCGCGCGACCTCGTCCCGAAAGCCGTCAGCCCGGGCGACCGGCACGCGGGGGCGGCCGCGCGCAAAAACGACTTCGCCCGCCCTGGCGGCTGCCGGGGCGGGCGAAGTCGTACGGGACCGTGAATCACCCGAGCGGGTGCATCCAGCCGTGGGTGTCCTCCGCGATACCGCGCTGGACGTCGAGGAGCCGGTCGCGCAGCTTCATCGTGACCTCGCCGGGCTTGCCGTCGCTCTGGGTCCACTCGCCGCCCGCGGACTTGACGACGCCGACGGGGGTGATGACGGCCGCGGTGCCACAGGCGAAGACCTCGGTGAGGGTGCCGTTCTCGGTGTCGGCGCGCCACTGGTCGATGGAGACGCGACCCTCCTCGGACTCGTAGCCGAGGTCACGGGCGACCCGGAGCAGCGAGTCACGGGTGACACCGGCGAGCAGCGAGCCGGTCAGGGCCGGGGTGACGATCTTGTCCCCGTACACGAAGTACAGGTTCATGCCACCGAGCTCCTCGACCCACTTGTGCTCGACCGCGTCGAGGTAGGCGACCTGCTCGCAGCCCTTCTCGGCGGCCTCGGCCTGGGCGAGGAGGGACGCGGCGTAGTTGCCGCCGGTCTTGGCGTCGCCCATGCCGCCGGGGACGGCGCGGACCCGGTTCTCGGAGAGCCAGATGGAGACCGGCTTCACACCGCCGGGGAAGTAGGCGCCGGCGGGCGAGGCGATGACGATGAAGAGGTACTCGTTGGCGGGCTTCACACCGAGGCCGACCTCGGACGCGATCATGAAGGGGCGCAGGTAGAGCGACTCCTCGCCGCCGTGCGCCGGAACCCATGCCTTGTCCTGCTGGACCAGCACGTCGCACGCCTCGATGAACGTCTCCACCGGCAGCTCGGGCATGGCGAGACGGTGCGCGGAACGCTGGAAGCGCTTGGCGTTGGCCTCGGGGCGGAACGTGGCCACCGATCCGTCGGGCTGGCGGTAGGCCTTGAGCCCCTCGAAGATCTCCTGCGCGTAGTGCAGGACGTTGGTGGCGGGGTCGATCGACAGCGGGCCGTAGGGGACGAGCTGGCCGTCGTGCCAGCCGCGGCCTTCGGTCCACTTGATGATCACCATGTGATCGGTGAAGTAGCGGCCGAATCCGGGGTTGGCCAGGATCGCCTCGCGCTCCGCGTCGGACAGCGGGGTGGAAGAAGGCTTGAGCTCGATCGTGGGCGTCGTCATGAGTGCGTGTCCTTCACCGGTTTTGTGTGTGAGGGACCGCGCTCACGCCGCTCCTGTCAGACAGGTGCTAGGACGTCCGAGCTTTATCACAAGCCACGGCCCCGTTCGATTATCGCTCGATGGGGGCCATGCACGAAATGACGTGATTGCGGTCCAGGGATCGATGGTGGCACCCGGGACCACGCAGGAGAAGCCGCCGGGTGCGGTTGCGACCCGGCGGCTTCGAAGTGGAGTCGTCAGGTCAGCTCGCTACGCGTACCGCGAGCGCGTCGCCGATTTCCGAGGTGGTACGAGGGGTGTCGCCACGCTCCGCGAGGTCGGCGGAGACGGCGTCCTCGATGCGCACGGCCTCGGCCTCGTAGCCGAGGTGGCGCAGCAGGAGGGCGACGGAGAGGATCGCGGCCGTGGGGTCGGCCTTGCCCTGACCCGCGATGTCCGGGGCGGAGCCGTGGACCGGCTCGAACATCGAGGGGAACTCGCCGCTCGGGTTGATGTTGCCCGAGGCCGCGACGCCGATGCCGCCGGAGACGGCCGCGGCGAGGTCGGTGATGATGTCGCCGAAGAGGTTGTCGGTGACGATCACGTCGAACCGCTCGGGCTGCGTGACGAGGAAGATCGTCGCCGCGTCCACGTGCAGGTAGTCGGTGGTGACGTCCGGGAACTCGGCCGCGACCTTGTTGAAGATGTTGGTCCACAGGTGCCCGGCATAGGTCAGCACGTTGTTCTTGTGGACCAGCGTCAGCTTCTTGCGCGGGCGTGCCTGGGCGCGGGCGAAGGCGTCACGGACCACACGCTCGACGCCGAACGCGGTGTTGACCGAGACCTCGGTGGCGACCTCGTGCGGGGTGCCGGTGCGGATCGAGCCGCCGTTGCCGGTGTACGGGCCCTCGGTGCCCTCGCGGACCACGACGAAGTCGATCTCCGGCTGACCCTTGAGCGGGGTCGCGACACCCGGAAGGAGCTTCGACGGCCGCAGGTTCACATGGTGGTCGAAGAGGAAACGGAGCTTCAGCAGAAAGCCGCGCTCCAGGACGCCGGACGGGACCGAGGGGTCACCGATCGCACCGAGCAGGATTGCGTCGTGCTGCTTGAGCGCCTGGACATCCGCGTCGGTGAGGGTCTCACCGGTCGCGTGGTACCGCTTGGCGCCGAAGTCGAACTCCTTGGTCTCCAGCTTCACATCCTGCGGGAGAACAGCATTGAGGACCTTGAGGCCCTGAGCCACGACCTCCTGGCCGATACCGTCACCAGGGATCACTGCGAGATTGATGCTGCGAGACATATCGGCACCTTACTGCTCGTCCCACCCCATGACATTTTGCGTCCACCATACGGACACATGGGGAGCTGTACGTGTACCGTTCACCCACTCGACCGGAAGGCGTCAGCCGACGGGTGGATGTTCTCGCCATGGACATCCCTCGCTTCGGTATCCCCGAGAAGCTCGCCGACCGAATGAGCATGGCTGAGCAGCACGACTATCTGCGCACCCGGCTCACCCGGCGGGGCGCGCTCCGCGCCGGTGCGGCGACCGCCGCCGTCGTAGGCGCCGGCCTCTCCACCGGGCTCGCCGCCTCGCCCGCCTACGCCGCGCCCACCGTGCTCTCCTCGCGCAACTCCTCCACTCAGGTGGACGGTTCGCTGGTCGCCCCGTTCGGCCGGCATCTCGCGTACGGCGCCGACCCGAAGACCCAGATGCGGATCTCCTGGCAGGTTCCGTTCGCCGTCGGGCGCCCGTACATCCGGATCGGGCTCAAGCCGTGGGCGCTGAGCCGGAAGATCGACGCCGAGGTGCGGCATCTGACGACCCCGCTGCTGAACGACGGCAAGATCGCGGCCGCCGAGCAGTTCTACGTACACGCGGGACTGGACCGGCTGCAGCCCGGCACGACGTACTACTACGGCGTCGGCCACGACGGCTTCGACCCGGCCGACACCCGCAACCTGGGCGCTCTCGGCACCTTCACCACCGCGCCCTCGCACGCCGAGCCCTTCACCTTCACGGCCTTCGGCGACCAGGGCGTCAGCTATCACGCCCTCGGCAACGACCAGCTGATCCTGGGCCAGAACCCGGCCTTCCACCTGCACGCGGGCGACATCTGCTACGCCGACCCGTCCGGTTCCGGCCAGTCGAGCGACACGTACGACGCCCGCACCTGGGACCAGTTCCTGGCGCAGACGGAAACCGTGTCGAAGACCGTGCCGTGGATGGTGACCACCGGCAACCACGACATGGAGGCCTGGTACTCGCCCGACGGCTACGGCGGCCAGAACGCCCGCTGGTCACTGCCGGACAACGGCCCCGACCCGGTGGGCCAGCCCGGCGCCTACTCGTTCGTGCACGGCAATGTCGGCGTGGTCGCGCTCGACGCCAACGACGTCTCGTACGAGATCCCCGCCAACTTCGGGATCAGCGACGGCGGGCAGACCCGCTGGCTCGACCGGCGTCTCGGTGAGCTGCGGGCCCGTCACGACGTCGACTTCATCGTCGTGTTCTTCCACCACTGCGCCTTCTCGACGACCAACGCGCACGCCTCGGACGGCGGGGTGCGGGACGCCTGGGTGCCGCTCTTCGAGAAGCACCAGGTGGACCTGGTCATCAATGGCCACAACCACGTCTACGAGCGCACCGACGCGATCCTGAAGAACGCGGTCGCGCGGAAGGTGCCGATCGGCGAACGCACCGACCCGACGCGGGACGGCATCGTGTACGTCACGGCGGGCGGAGCGGGCAAGGCGCTGTACGACTTCCCGGCGCCGGACACGTACGAGGGGCACGTCGCGGACCAGGAGAGCGTGAACACGTACCACGTGGTCAAGGGCGGCGGCAGGGCCACCGAGACCGTGGAGTGGTCGCGGGTGCGCTACACCGGCTTCTCGTTCCTCGCGGTCGAGGTCGAGCCCGGGCGGCACGCCCGGATGAAGGTCACTGCGCTCGCCGAGTCGGGCGAGCGCATCGACCACTTCGAGATCAGCCGCGGATGAGCTGAACCCCGCCGGTCTCAGTGACCGGTGGAGCCGCCGTTGTCCCTGCGGTCGAGGGCTCGCTGCAGGGCGGCGGCGGCATTCTGGCGCTCCGACTCGGTCGGGCGGTGGGTGTGACGGACGCGGCGGACAGTCGTCTCGGCCATGGTGGATCGACTCCTTGAGATCGCGAGGATTTCGAGATCGAAAAATCGTGAACGTGATTTCGAGATCGGGATTTCGAGGCGCCGGAAGGGGCGGGGAGCGGATGCCGCAGGGGTTGCCTGCATCGGGGCACGTGCTCACGACCGCCAGTCGCTGGATCTAGCGAGACGTTCGGCTTCTACAAAGCTAGGGCAGCCCGGCCGGTCTGTCTCCACAATTACTCGGACTTCCTACTATCTGAGACGGAGGTTTGGCGCCGCCCGCCCGCAGTTCCCGGATCAGGGCCCGCACGGCCAGGGATCGTGCCTGCTCAGCGGTGGTGACATAGCCGACGGGCCGAGTCGACCGTTCCGGTCCGAGAGCGGTGATCTCGACGTTGTCGGGTACTCCCTCCAGGGAGAGCTGCGGCCTGATCGCCATTCCGAGACCACGGGACACCATCGAGAGCACCGCTCCGTCGTCCTCGGCCTCCACCGTCGCCGCCGGGATCCATTCCTGCGCGGCCCACCGGTCCCGGATGTACGAGGTGCAGTTCTCCGCCAGTCGACCAGGGGCAGCCATCAGCGCCTGGCGCCGCAAGGTCACCGGTGACCTGACCGGGGTCTTCGACTTCGCGCATCCGGTGTACGAAGTGCCGTCGCTGCCCTCCACCGCCAAGGTGATCGGCATCGGCACCTGCGCCCCGCTGCCCAACCCGGCCCCGCAGACCAGCGGCGCTGCCCGCACAGGAGCCCGGCACCCGCCCGGCCCGCGCGCTGCCCTACCGGACGAACGGGGACCTGAACCGGCTGGAGTTCGGCACCGCCGGGAAGATCCTGGCCTGGTTCTCCATGGCCAACCAGGGCGCCCCCGCAAGGAGCGCCGCGCACCTCTCGATCCAGCCGACCGTGTACCGCTCGACCGAACCCTGGCAGTACACGGTCGACGCGGGCGGAACGGCGTCCGACTGCTTGAACATCGGTACGGGGTACGGCGACGGGAAGTACGACATCACCATGACCGGCCCCAACCGGTTCCTTCGCCGCTTCACCGGGGACACCACGAAGCCCGGCAAGACCTTGGAGGTCGCCGCCGCACCGGACACCGGCAGGACCGCCATCTGGTTCCGGCTGTCCAACGCGTCCACCGCAGCGGTGAAGTTCACCCTCGGATCGAACAACTACCGTGCCCCGACGATCAGGTCCTGCAGGCCGCCGCCCTCAGCAGCTGCAGGCGCGTCTCTCCTGCTTGCAGTGCCACCGCGGCCCGGGACGCGGTGGCACTGCGGCAGGTCCCGTCACAGCACATCGCCGTCACGCCAGTCGAAGATCAGCTTCCGGGACGAGGAGGGCAGCGGGCGTCCGGCCGCGCCACGGACGTACGTGCTGCCCTCCTCGTCCGGCAGCGGCACCACGCCGCTCAGCCCCTGCACGCCGATCTGCCCCTGCCACACCTGCCAGCCGCGCGCCGCGTACAGCGCGGCCCCGGTGTCGGAGGCGGACAGCGCCCCGAAGGTGTACGCCCCGTCGATGACCCGCTCCAGCGCCGTCATCACCCGGCCGCCGAGCCCCTCACGCCGCCGGTCGGCGCGGACCCCCACACCCTCGACATATCCGATGCGGTACGAGCGGTGGGCGTGGATCACCCGGCGCTGGACGACACTGCCGTGCGCGAGGAGCCCGCTGCCGTCGCGTGCGTAGGCGTGGATGCCGCCCAGGGTGTGGTCCCAGTCGTCGTCGCTGAAGCCACCCTCGAAGGCGGTGTCGAGGAAGGCGCGGATCCCGTCGCGGGCGGTCGGGGTCAGCTCGTAGGTGTGCACGGTGTGCCACAACGGCTCAGTCATGTCCCCCAGCCTCTCAGGCACCTGCGCCATCAAGTACTCAGCGCGCATTTGAGTAGCTGCCACGTGTCGAAGAGTGGCGCGCCGAACGAGAGTTGGGTCCATGACCGGCCTTTACGCGCTGAAGCCCTGGTACGCGGACCGGCTCTCCGGTGTCCGCGCCACGCTGTACGGCGCCGAGACGGGCCGGGCCGGTACCGGGGCGGCGGAGTGGCTCGCCGCGTCGGAGACGGCGCGCGGTTCACGGACGCTGACGGTGGGACCGGGCTTCGCCGGCTTCGGGCTGCTGATGCGGCGCCACCGGCGGCATTACGGACGGTATCTGGTCCTGCTCGGCGGCGGGTTCGCGACCGGACCCTCGCTCATCGTGCACGGCTGGAACTGAACGATGACACAGTAGGAGATCCTGGACATCGTTCAGCCATCCACACCAGTGATCCGATGTATTAACCGTCAGGACCCTTGACGGCCCACCAACGGCCCTCCATT
The DNA here is from genome assembly GCF_036108815.1 of Streptomyces sp. NBC_00353. Classification (NCBI taxonomy): domain Bacteria; kingdom Bacillati; phylum Actinomycetota; class Actinomycetes; order Kitasatosporales; family Streptomycetaceae; genus Streptomyces; species Streptomyces sp. NBC_00353. The sequence continues at coordinate 3,714,890 of NZ_CP107985.1, forward strand.
CTCCCAGTCATCGGATCACTGATCCGTCATCTGAGCCGTGAACTGAGGGAGGACCCGTGTCATTACGGAACCGGATCAGGACACTTTCGATCGTCCTCTGCGGCGCCCTCGCATCGACGTTGCTGCTCGCCGTCGACGCGCGCGCCGAGGAGGCCGGATGGACGGTACGGGACAGACCCGGCGGGCCCACCGCCGAACTGCGACTGGACCGGGCGAGCGGGGCACTGGACCTGTCCGTCTCCCGCGCCGGTGAGACCGTGCTCGCCCCCTCGCCCGTCGGTATCGTCACCGAGCGGGCCGACTTCTCCACCGGGCTGTCGTTCCTCGGCCGCAGCGACCGCACGGTCGACGAGCACTACCGAACCGCCGCGGGCAAGGCCCGCAACCGCACCGTACACATGCGTGAGGCACGCTTCCGCTTCCGCACCGGGGCGGGCGCCCGGCTCGACGTGGTCGTGCGGGCGTCGGCCGACGGGGTCGCGTACCGGTACGACCTGCCGGGCGCCACGGGCAACGTTCTGCGGGAGACCTCGGCGTTCACCCTGCCCGAGGGCTCCTCCGCCTGGCTCGGCGCCTACCGCAAGGACAACGAGAACCTCTTCAACGCGTACACGGCGGCCGGCGCCCCGGCCGGCGAGTACATGATGCAGGCACTGTTCCGTACCGGGAACAGCTATGCCCTGGTGGCCGAGTCCGATCTCACCGGCAGCTACTCCGGGGCCCGGCTGGCCCACGACGCGGGGTCCTCCACCTACCGCGTCAAACTCTGGGACCCGCAGGTGCAGACGGCCGGTGCGCTCACCACCCCGTGGCGCGCCGTGGTCACCGGCGACCTGGCGACCGTCACCGAGTCGACGTTCACCGACGACCTCGCCCCGGCGTCCAGGATCCACGACACCTCCTGGATCAAGCCGGGCCGCGCCCTGTGGACCTGGCTCGCGGGCGGGCGTGAGGCAGGGCAGAGCCTGGAGATACAGAAGGGATACGTCGACTACGCGGCTGCCCGCCACTGGCCGTACACCGTGGTCGACGCGGGCTGGTACTTCGACCCGGCGCAGTGGGACGTCACCGACCCCGACTGGCAGACCCACAGCTGGATCCCGGAACTGGTGCGTTACGGCAGGGAACGGGGCGTGGGCATCCAGGTCTGGATCCACCACCGCGACCTCGACACCGCCGAGGAGCGGGCCCAGTGGCTTCCGACGCTGGAGAAGTGGGGCGTCAAGGGCGTGAAGATCGACTTCATGGACTCGGAGGCGCAGGAGACGTTCCAGTGGTACGACCGGATCCTCCCGGAGACGGCGGCCCACCACCTCCTGGTCAACTTCCACGGCTCCACGATCCCCAAGGGCATCCAGCGCACCTGGCCGCACGTCATGTCACTGGAGGGCGTCAACGGTGAGGAGAAGAAGACGAACACCGCCCAGCACCTGACCACGCTCCCCTTCACCCGCAACGTGATCGGCTCCATGGACTTCACCCCCGGCGCCTTCCACCGCCCGAACCGGCCCAACGCCGCTTCCGACGCAAGCGAGTTGGGGCTCTCCGTCCTGTACGAGTCCGGCATCCAGAACCTGGCGGGCACGCCCGAGTCGTACGAGGCGCGCCCGGAGGCCCGGCACTTCCTGGAGCAGTTGCCGGACGCCTGGGACAGTACGCGGCTGCTGGCCGGGGAGCCTGGGAGCAGTGCGGTGCTGGGCCGCCGGTCCGGCAGCAGGTGGTTCATCGGCGGCATGTACGCGGGTGCGGCGCACACCGCCGAGGTGCCGCTGCGGATCGGATCCGGACGCTGGCTGGTCGAGACGGTGACGGACGGACCGGCCGGACCGGTGCGCACGGCCCGCACGGTGCGGGGCGGCGACACCCTGTCGGTGGATGTGGTTTCCGACGGCGGCTTCGCCGCGGTGGCCTGCCGCTGGTCCCCGGGCCGTACCTCCTGCGATTCCTAATCTTTTTGTCAAGCGGCGTTCGTGATGGGGGGTATGGGTTCGTAGCACCGTCCGTCGCGCAACAGGGCCCACAAGACGTTGACCCGGCGGCGGGCGAGGGCGAGGACGGCCTGGGTATGGCGTTTGCCTTCGGCGCGTTTGCGGTCGTAGAAGCGGCGGGAC